>JAIQFF010000110.1 GCA_020073395.1 Terriglobia bacterium | reverse complement strand
GCGGTGAAGACCTCGCCGTCGGGGATGTTGTGGGAGCCGGAGCAGGTGATGGCGGGCATGGCCTTGATGGAGAAGGTGAGGTCGGTGTCCTGGGGCCCTTTGATGCGGACGCGGTCGGCGGCCTGCATGCGGGCCTGGAGGGGCTTCATGGCGGCGTTCATCTTGGCGTAGTCGAGCGTGCAGACGTCGAAGTAGAGGTCCTCGAAGGCGGTGGTGGACATCTGGGCGAGCTGGGCCATGCTGGGGCTGGGCCAGCGGAGGACGCACCAGCGGGTTTTGGGCACGCGGATGTCGATGTGCACGCGCTTCCAGACGGTCGATTCGTAGAGGCGCTGCTGCTCGGCGGTCAGGTCCGACATCTCGGAGATGTTCGCGATGCCGCGGGCGCCGATGTAGCACTGCACGTTCTGCATTTGCAGCGCCTCGACGTCGGCGGCGAGGTCCCAGCTTTCGCGGGTCCCATACATCATCAGGGCGCGGTTGATCGACACGCTTTTCAGGAGGACCAGCGGATGGCCGCCAGCGGCGCGGGCCGCGCGGGCACACTCGATGGGCAGCTCGGGCGGGACGTCGATGGCCTCGATGAGGAGCTTGTCGCCGGGCTTGACGGCGGTGGAGTAGTTGACGAGGTTTTGGGAGAGCTGGGCGATACGCGGGTCGAACATCCGAATCTCCGGTTAGCGCAAAAACAGCGGGACACGCCGCGGGCAGGGCGCGCGGCGGCTTGACTCACCTACGCCAGTATCCTACCATCGAAACGCGGGGTTGTGAGCCGCCGCGCGGAGCGAAGCCGATGGGCCTGTGCGAGCGTTGCAAGAAAGCGCAAGCGACGTTCCACATGACGAACCTGGAGCCCGGTGGTGACAAGCAGGAGCACCACCTGTGCGAGCGCTGCGCGCAGGAGGAGGGGCTGATGCAGGTGGCGAAGCCGCCGGCCAACATCAACGACATCCTGGAAAGCTTAGTGGCGAGCAGCAAGGGCAGCGCGGAGGCGATCTCGGGGCTGGTGTGCGACGAGTGCGGGATCAGCTACGTTGAGTTTTTCGATGTTGACCAGCATAATCACGAACAGAAACAGCACCATGATGCCGCCGGCGTAAAGAATGATCTGCACGCCGGCGACAAAAGGCGCATACAGCATCAGGTACAGGGCGGCCTGTCCCAGCAGCGATACGATCAGGGCCAGCGCGGAGTGCACTGCATTCTTGCGGGTGATGACCAGCACGGCGCTCAGCACCGTCAGTGCTGACAGGAAATAGAAGAAAAATGTTGTGGCTACTGGAGCCATATTTTTTCCGACTTCAAAAACTGGCCGAGCTTTGCTCGGCTGGGCGGGTGAGGGCACGCGCCCCTAGGTGATGATTCAAAACAATATTCCTGCAATCGCTGTCAGGACCAGTACTCCGATTCCTAACGGGAGCAGGACCTTCCAGCCCACTTTCATCAATTGATCGAAACGGTAGCGCGGGAATGTGCCGCGGTACCAGATGTACATATACATGGAGAGTGCTACCTTGGCGCTGAACCAGAAAATATCCTGAATCCGATCACGCACCGGCGGAACGAAAAGCGCCACTCCAATCAAGGCCAGGACCGCGCCGAATCCGCCCAGGCCGATGGTTTGCACTTTGAAGTATGGATGCTTCGGCATGCGCGCGGTGCTGTAGAAAGTCATTGCAGCCAGGAACAGGAATGTCAGACCGGGGACCAGCGAGAACACCAGGTCCCAGGTTTCGCCGCTCAGCGCGTTGGGGAATGGCCGCATCCATCCCCCAAGCCACAACGTCACGGCGATGGATGAGACCGCGATCATCGCCGAGTATTCCGCCAGGAAGAACAGCGACCAGCGAAAGCCGCTGTACTCGGTGTGGAAACCGGCGGTCAGTTCGGATTCAGCCTCCGGCAGATCGAAGGGCGCACGATTAGTTTCTGCAACCATTGCCACCGCAAAGATAAAGAACGCGATCAGCCCGAGCGGGAAAAACTTGAAAATGAACCAGACCTGCTGGGACTGCTGGGCCTGCACGATTCCGATCATGCTCAGAGTCCCGGTGCCATCTTTATTCAGGCTGGTCATCAGGACCGCGGAAACTACCGCCAGGCCCATCGCGATTTCATACGAAACCATTTGAGCGCTGGAGCGAAGAGCACCCATCAGCGGGTAGTGGGAGTTGGACGCCCATCCTGCCATGACCACGCCCAGCACGCTCAGCGATGAAACCCCCAGCATGAACAGCACGCCGATATTCATGTCGGTGACCGCGTGCGTGGGGCCGAATGGCACGACAATAAAGACAGTGAACGACGTGATCACGACCATCAACGGGGCGACCCAGAACACCAACGGGTCGGCCTGGGACGGCATGATGTCTTCCTTGATCAGCAGCTTGAGTGCGTCGGCGATGGGCTGCAGCAAGCCGTGGGGGCCGACTCGCATGGGGCCCAGGCGGACCTGCATGTGCGCCAGAATCTTCCGCTCCAGCCAGTTCATGGCGATCACAGCCACGGAAAGCCCCAGAAAGATCAGGATGATATAGACAAACGCCCAGAACATATTGCCCGCGGAACCCGGCGTGGTGTCGCTGTTGAGATAGGAGGTGATGTAGTCGAGCATCAGCGGTCCACCTCGCCCAGCACGATATCCAGGGTCCCGATGACTGCGATGACGTCAGCCACGAGCGCGCCTCGCACCATCATGTCCAGGGCCTGCAGATTTACGAAAGATGGCGGCCGCACTCGCACCCGGTAGGGCTGCGTGGAACCGTCGCTCACGATGAAATATCCCAGCTCGCCTTTGGGGGCCTCGATGGAATGATAGATCTCGCCCACCGGCGGCTTCATCACTTTTGGAATCTTGGCCATGATGGGGCCGTCAGGAATTTTACCGATGGCCTGATCGATGATGCGCAGCGATTGCCGCATTTCCTGCATGCGGACGATATACCGGTCGTAGGTGTCCCCATTCTGGCCGACGGGAATTTCGAAATCGAAGTCTGGGTAGGCAGCGTAGGGCTGGGCCTTGCGCAAGTCCCACTTCACGCCGCTGGCGCGCAGGACCGGCCCGGTCACCCCCAGAGCGATACACTCTTTAGCTGAAATCTTGCCGACGTCTTTGGTGCGCTCGACCCAGATACGGTTGGTGGTGAGGAGCTCTTCGTACTCGTCAATCTTGGGAGTGACGAAATCGAGGAACTTCTTAACCTCGCGCTCAAAGCCGTCGTAGGTCTCGTAGGAACATCCGCCGATGCGGAAGGCATGCGTGGTCAGGCGGGCGCCGCAGTACTTCTCGAAAATCTTGAGAATTTCTTCGCGATCGCGGAAGGTGTAGAAAAGCGGCGTGATGGCTCCGATATCGAGGGCGTGCGTGCCCAGCCAGAGCATGTGGCTGGCCAGGCGATTCAGTTCCGTAAGGACCACACGGATGTATTGGGCGCGCCGCGGGGCTTCCACGTTGAGCAACTTTTCTACAGCTTCGCAATAACCCAGGCCGTTCGACACCGCCGCCACATAGTCCATGCGATCCACGTAGGGATTGAACATGGTGTAAGTGCGGTGCTCGGCGATTTTTTCGACTCCGCGATGGAGATAACCAATCACACATTCGGTGCCCAGAACCTTTTCGCCATCGAGCTTGAGGATGACGCGCAATACGCCGTGAGTGGCGGGGTGCTGCGGGCCCATGTTGATGATGAGTTCGTTGGAATCGAGAAATGTTTTCTCGTGATGTTCCAGTTCGAGGTGGGAAGTCCTGTCGATCGTTGTCCGGTCGGTCATTGCCCGCTCTCGATCCCCAGGTTGATCTGTACCCACTCTTGGTCCTGCTGAATGATGCCGTAATCCTTGCGCAGGGGGTGGCCCTTCCAACCGTCGGGCAACAGGATGCGCTTCAGGTCGGGATGTCCCTCGAAGCGAATGCCGAACATATCGAAGACTTCGCGCTCCAGCCAGTTAGCGGTCGGCCAGATGGGAACTGCGCTAGGCACGGACTCCACCTCGGCATACGAGGCTTTGACGCGGATGCGTTCGTTGCGCGGGAAGGAATAGAGAATCCAGACCACTTCGAATTGCTTCTCGCGGTCAGGATAGTGGACGGCGGTGATATCGACGCAATAATCGAAATGCTCCTGATCGCGCAGGACCTGCAGCAGCTCAGGAATGAGCGACGAATCGGCGACGACATATTTCTGTCCGAGGTAAGTATTGGCCTCACGGATGCCTGAACCGTGTTGCCCCTTGAGCCGGGAAATCATCGGCGAATCCCAGGGTACGGGGGCAGGACCAGTGGGCTTGGGGGGAGCCGCGTGTTCCGCTGCTTTCGGAGGCGCGGGTTTATCCGGGGACGACTGAATGCTGCCGGAAACGGGTCCGCCCGCCGGGGGTTTGGGCTCACCACTGGGCGGCGGTGGAGGGGATTTTGTGTCCTCGGGCATAGCTACGGAAGGTACAAACCTCCGGCGCCGTGGGCGTTTAGAAGAACGTTAACTTTTAACAGCTTGCAAAGTAAGTGTCAATCGCGGAGACAGCATGCGCAGGGTGCTCATTTCCTTGGTTCCGCCTGGTAGCTTTCGATCAGCTCGCGAATTCGCAGGGCGTCGGCCTTGCGGTGGCCATGGCTGGTGATGGGGTCGGTGCCGCCGGAAGAATCGATACGAATGTTGGACCAGATCACTCCCGTGGAAATCTGCACCGAGGCAACCTTGCCGAGGGCGATGCTTTCTTCGTTGCTGCCGAACAGGCGCGATTTTACCCGGCTTACGTGTTGCGGAGTAACGATGATGCGGACCGGGAAGAACAGATTACCTTTGGTCCAGCGGCTGGCGGTGAAGGTTTCGGAAGTGCGGGAATCTGGCATTCGGGATCACTACGAAAAGCCACAAACAAACCATGCGGAGCTGCGCTCCGCCGGGCGGATGAGGGCATCCTTCCCTACGCGATCAGACCCATTCCAGGGCGCCCTTTTTCCAGATCCAGATGTAGCCCACGACCAGTATCAGCAGGAAAATCAGCATTTCGAGCAGGCCGAATGCGCCTAACGCTTTAAACTGCACCGCCCAGGGAAACAGGAAGATGGTTTCCACGTCGAAGACCACGAACAGGATAGCGACGATGTAATAGCGAACAGTGTAGCGTCCGCGGGAACTGTCCACCGGATCGATACCGCATTCGTAAGGCATCAACTTGGCTTTGCCGGGATTGTCGGGGCGCACCAGCTTCGCCGCCAGCAAGGTCACGGGAAGCATCACAGCGATGAATGCGATGAAAATAAATATGGGAACGTAATTTTGCGGCATTCAGCCTCTCGAACCAAGTTCCCCAAATTTGCAGTCCTAATATACCGCCGACTCTGCTTGCCTTCAAGATACTACAGTCCCCCCGGGGGCGGCGCCCGTAGTTGAGAACGCAGCCGCCGCCCGCACCAGGGAAAATGATCCGGCGGGCTACTTGTAGGTTACGGTTGAGGTGGATAAGGAATCGCGATGCGATGACGAGTCCACCATCGACTGGAACCCCGCACTACTCAGAGGACTCGTCTTACTTGCATTCATCAACGCTGCAGTCAGTTTGTCCAGGCCGTCAGCGGTGGGGGCGATTACGTCGATCCAGAACGTTCCCGGAGCTTCGGTGTGGATCGCTTCGGTGTCGATTTCATACTCGACGATGGAACCGTCAGCCAGCAATTTTTCCAACATGGGCACGATATAACTCTTGCTGAGCGTCTCAATCGCATGATCCGGCACATCGGTTTTCAGTTTGTACATCCCCACACGCGTATAAGCATTCTTGTATGAGCCCGGACGCCAGTTGTAATACCGGCTGACGAAGATGCCGTCCGAGTGTTTCGTGGCGCTTGCGAGTACAGGTGAGGTTGGCGTACCGGACTTGTAGAACTTGTCCAGCACGTTCAGCATGGCAGCCATGGACATTGCTGACCACCAGTTGTCGTGGGTCATCCCGTCGGCGGTATGAACCAGATTGAGGTCGCTGCCATAGCCCACGATGGATCCGTCGGCCAGGGCCTTGTCCAGAATTTTCTGGTCAACGGCGTTGTTCTTTTCCATGTCCGCCCATTGCGCGCGAGGAATATTCCAAAACCCAACGTAGCTGTACATCGGCGGTTTTTCCTTCGGTTCGTCTTGCGCCTGAGCCGGTATGACTGAGGCGGACATCATCGCGAGTGCACACACACCTGCAAAAATTCCACACAATTTCCTGTTCATGCCTTTCCTCCTCGAAGAGTCACCGGCTTTGGGGGGAGAATGCCGGCCTTGGTCCTGATTCCTGCTGCTGGGTAGGTTGCGTACGGAACCGTACGCTGAAAGGCGGGGTCTGTCAACAAACCGCAGGATTTGTGGCTGCGGGCCAAGGTTGATTTCAGGCTAGTATTTTCCGCCTGCGTTTCAGAGAGAACCAGATAAAGTGGCACGCCCCGAACACTACAGTCCAGAAGCAAACTGTACAGATGAGAATGTCGCGGAAGAAGGCGCGGTCGGCTTCTGGGTTATCGCTATAGAGGAGGCCATGGGCGCCGATAATTCCCGAGGGCATGGGGTGAGTTTAGCAAAGGGCGACGCCATTAGCGGATCTTCGCTCCGCCGGACAGCAGGGGGCGGCCGTCCACAGCAGGTGGAGGCGCTTCAAAACCCTTTGACAGGAGGTTGCGGCATCGGCTATCTTCTCAGGGATGAGTTCTCTGTCCCATCTCCACCATCGCCATCATGCGCATAGCGCGTCGGCGGGGGTGTGCTGAGATAGGTTAGAGCTCAATCACCAAGATTCGGCCCGCTGACGCGATTCGCGACAGCGGGCTTTTTGTTTCTAGGCGCAACTTTGGAGACGCGATGAACCAGGAAATTGATTTCGACAAAATGCAAGGGCTGCTGCCGGCCATTGTGCAGGATGCGGGCAGCGGCGAGGTGCTGATGCTGGGCTTCATGAATCGGGAAGCCTTTGAACAGACACTGCGGGCCGGGTATGTCACATTTTTCAGCCGCACTCGCAATCAGCTTTGGACCAAGGGCGAGACTTCCGGCAACCGGCTGGAAGTGATCTCGGCAGTGACCGATTGCGATCGCGACACGGTCCTCTTGCAGGTCCGGGTGCAGGGGAAGGGCGTGGTCTGCCATAACGGAACGCGTTCGTGCTTCACCGAGAGGCTGCCCTTGGAAAAGCCAGCTGCGCAGACCGAAGGATCGCTGCCATGAAACTGCGTATCGGCATTCCGAAAGGGAGTTTGCAGGAGGCGACCCTGCAGTTGTTCGCGCGCGCGGGACTGACCATCTACACCAACGGCCGGTCTTATTCGGCAAGCACCGCCGATCCTGATGTTGAGTGCATGTTGATTCGCGCCCAGGAGATGGCACGGTACGTGGAGCACGGGGTTCTCGATGCGGGGCTGACCGGACTCGACTGGGTGATGGAGAGTGGTCTGGAGGTTGTGACCGTAGCAGACCTGATCTACGCCAAGCAGAGTCGGGGAAAAGTGCGCTGGGTGCTGGCTGTACCTGAGGCTTCGGGATACCAGCGCGCGGAAGACCTCGCGGACTGCATCGTCGCCACCGAACTGGTGAACGTCACGCGGAATTATTTTGGCAAGAAAGGTGTGACAGTGCGCGTGGAGTTCTCCTGGGGAGCGACCGAGGTGAAGCCTCCCATGCTGGCGGATGCCATTGTGGAGGTCACCGAGACCGGCAGTTCGCTGCGCGCCAACCACCTCCGCATTATTGACACACTGCTCGAGTCCAATACACAGATCATCGCCAATCGCGCTGCCTGGAAAGAAGACGGCAAACGTCGCAAGATCGAGAACCTGGCAGTGATGCTGCGGGGCGCGATGGAGGCCCAGGGACGGGTGGGCCTAATGCTGAACGTCCGCAAGTCAGATCTGGCCGCAGTGCTTGGGGTGCTGCCGGCTCTGCAGAAGCCTACCGTGGCCACACTGAGCGATGACGCATGGGTCGCGGTGAATACGGTCATCGAAGAGTCCGCGGCCTGGGAGATCATTCCCCGGCTGAAAGCGGCGAACGCCGAGGGCATTGTCGAATATCCGCTGAACAAGGTGGTCATGTGATGCGGATTCTCGAAGGTCGGGTGGCCGAGAATTACGTGCGGAAGCTGGAGCGGCGGGGACAGAAGCTGGACGCGCTGGAGCCGCGAGTGCGCCGCATTGTCCAGAGTGTGCGCCTGGATGGCGACCGTGCACTGCGACGATACGCTGAACGGTGGGATGGTCTCGGTGCCAGCGATTCGTTGCGGGTTTCGGAAGGCGAAATGAAAGCCGCGCTGAAGTCTTCGTCAAGGGGATTGCTGGTGGCGCTGGAGACTGTGGCGAGCAATATCCGAACATTCTGCGGGTGGCAAAAGCCTGCGGAGTGGGAGCGAGTGAAGCAGGGCCGCAAGGTGGGCCAGTTGGTGCGGCCGCTCGGTTCCGTCGGGTGTTATGTGCCCGGCGGACGCTATCCCCTGCCTTCAACCGTGCTGATGACGGTGATTCCGGCGCAGGTCGCGGGCGTGAAGGAAATCCGCGTGGTTTCACCCCGCCCCGCGCAGGCCACGCTCGCGGCGGCGGCGTTCTTGGGAGTACGTGAGTTCTACCGCATCGGGGGCGCGCAGGCCATCGCGGCGCTGGCCTACGGCACGAAAAGCGTTCCGCGAGTAAACAAGATCGTGGGACCGGGAAACTTGTTTGTGACCACGGCCAAGAAAATTGTGGCCTTTGATTGCGCCATCGACTTTCTGGCGGGTCCGACGGAAGCGCTGATTCTTTGTGACCACGGCGAGCCGTCTTTTATTGCATCCGATCTGCTCGCACAAGCCGAGCATGATCCCGACGCCCTGGTGTTGCTGGTGACGCAATCGCGAAAGCTGGCGAGTGCGGTCTCGCACTCGGTCGAGGCGCTGGCGCAGGGACACCCGGTGGCCCAGCAGGCCCTGCGAAAGCACGGAGCTGTTCTGCTGGCCACATCTTCAACCCAGGCGCTTGACTGGACAAATCTGATTGCTCCCGAACATCTCACCACTACACGCGAGCGGCTGCCAGGCATCGTGAGCGCGGGCTCGATTTTTCTCGGCGACTACTCCGCGCAGGCCGCCGGGGATTATGGATCTGGCCCCAACCATGTACTGCCCACGGGAGGCGCCGCCCGGTTCCGCGGGGGCCTGAGCGTAACCGACTTTCTTAAGGTCATGACGGTGCAAGAACTTTCGCGCGCTGGCTTGCGCAAGATTGCGCCGTCAATTCTGGCTTTGGCCGAGGCTGAGGGCCTTCGGGCCCATGCCCGCTCCATCGAGTTGAGGTGCGGCCATGCTTGAGGCGCGTGAGGCCGTGCGCAAGTTGAAACAGTACCAGCCGCCTTTGGGCGACCGCTCAGGGCTGCGTCTGGATTTCAACGAGAACACCGGCGGATGCTCACCGCAAGTGATGGAGCGGCTGCGGAAGCTGCAGCCGGAACAGATGGCTTGCTATCCGGAACGTGAGCCGGTGGAACGCGAGGTGGCATCGTTTCTGGGATTGCGCCCGGAGCAGGTCCTCTTGACCAACGGCGTGGATGAGGCCATCCACCTGGTGTACGAGGCGTATCTCGAACCGAATGACGATGTGCTGATTGTGGTCCCGACCTTTGCGATGTACCAGATTTGCGCGGCTTCAACTGGAGCGCGGGTCATTTCGATTTCCACGGAGGAAGATTTTCGTTTTCCCACGTCCAAGGTTTTGGCCTATACCACGGCGCCGAAAACGCGGCTGATCGCCATCGCGAATCCGAACAATCCGACGGGCGCGGTGGCGTCCGCGGAAGATTTGCTGTTGATCGCCCGGAGCGCGCCCCAGGCCGCAGTGCTGGTGGATGAGGCTTACTTCGAGTTCTATGGCGAGTCGCTCCTGGAATATGCCGGCCAGGTGCAGAACCTTTTTATTGCGCGCACATTTTCCAAGGCGTACGGGATGGCGAGTCTGAGAGTGGGAGTCTTGGCGGGGGCAGCGGAACAAATACAAAGCCTGCGGCGGAGCTGCTCGCCCTACAACGTAAACGGAGTGGCCTTGGCGTGCCTGCCGGCGGCGCTGGCGGATCAGGAATACGTTCGCCGGTACGTGGCCGAGGTGCAGTGGAGCCGCAATCGCTTGGAAGAAGAATTCCGCATTCTCGGCATTCCCTTCTGGCCGAGCCAGGCAAATTTTGTGCTGACGCGGATCGGGCCGAGCCACGGGGAGTTTGTCCGGGGGATGAAAGCGCGCGGAATTCTGGTGCGCGACCGGTCCTCGGACTTCGGGTGTGACGGGTGCATCCGCATCACCGCTGGTTGGCGAGTACATACCGAACGCATGTTAGGCGCGTTGCACGAAACGCTGAAAGAAATCGGCTGGGGAGAAAGGAAGCCGGCATGAGACGGGCTCGCATCGAGCGCAAGACGCAGGAAACCGCGATCCGCGTGGTGCTCAACATTGACGGGCGAGGACAGTACAAAGTGTCCACCGGCATCCGGTTTTTTGATCACATGCTGGAGTTGTTTGCCCGGCACGGCGGTTTCGACCTTGAACTGCGGGCGCAGGGCGATCTCGATGTGGACCAGCACCACACGGTGGAGGACGTGGGGATCGTTCTGGGAGAAGCTTTTCACAAAGCGCTGGGGTCGAAGCGTGGAGTCCTGCGCGCCGGATATTTTGTCATGCCCATGGACGAGACATTGGGCCTGGCGGCGGTCGATTTCGGCGGGCGCGCGTCGAGCGTCGTCGATACGAAAGTGCGCCAGCGGCTGGTGGGCGACCTGCAGGCTGAACTTGTTTATGACTTCTTCGAAGGTTTTGCCAGAGGGGCACGCGCCAACGTTCACGCGAGGGTGCTCTATGGCCGCTCCAACCATCACAAAATTGAATCGTTATTCAAGGCGTTCGCGCGGGCGCTGCGGGCGGCCTGCTGGCGTGACCGGCGGATGGCTCGCCTGTTGCCCAGCACAAAGGGACTGCTGTGATCGCCATCGTGGACTACCAAGCCGGGAATCTAGCCTCCGTCAAAAAGGCATTTGACCATCTCGGCTACGAGTCGGCAATCACTGCGGACCCTGCGGCGATTGCGCGAGCCGACAAGATTGTTCTGCCCGGCGTTGGTAATTTCGAAGCCACCACGGCGCTGTCAGGCACTTTGCGTGAGGCCGTGGTGAAAGCGATCGACGGGCAGGTTCCTCTGCTCGGCATTTGTCTGGGCATGCAGTGGATGTTTGAGTCGAGCCGGGAGGCGCCGCAACTTCGCGGGCTGAGCCTGTTCGCGGGGGAGTGCGAGAAGTTTCCGGCGGCGGTGAAATCACCGCATGTGGGCTGGAACCAGTTGTGGGTCACCGGAGCCTCACGTTTGCTGCGCGCACTTCCTCAGGATTCGTTCGTATATTTCACCCATTCCTATCGGGCGCCGGTGGTCGAAGCTACCGTGGGCAAGTGCGAGTATGGCGGGCCATTTTCCGCCGTAGTGGAGCGCGGACAGCTTTTTGGAGTTCAGTTTCACCCTGAGAAATCAGGGACGACAGGGCTTCAGCTTCTGCGTAATTTTTGTGAACTGTAGGAATTTTTAGATAGTCATGTTGACCAAGCGCATTATCGCCTGTCTGGACGTGGATGCGGGACGCGTGGTGAAAGGAGTGCAATTTTCCGACTTGCGCGACGCCGGCGATCCCGCAGAACTGGCCCTGGCCCATGGGCGAGCGGGAGCCGACGAGGTTGTTCTGCTGGATATCTCTGCGACCTACGAGAATCGCTCTACCCTGCTCGACGTGGTGCGCCGGACAGCACGTCAGTTGTTTATTCCGTTCACGGTTGGAGGAGGCATCCGCTCGCTCGACGATGCCGCAGCCGTGTTTGATGCCGGCGCGGACAAGGTCACGGTCAATTCTGCGGCGCTGGCAGATCCTGCGCTGATTGGCAGGATTGCGCACCGCTATGGCTCGCAGGCGGTGATTGTGGCCATTGATGCTCTGCGTGTTGGCAACGGCAACGAAATGCATTTCGGGGTGAAAACGACGGGAGGGCGGCATCCCACCGGGCGCGATGTGGTCGAATGGGCCAGGGAGGCGGAACAGTGTGGAGCGGGAGAAATTCTGCTTACCTCGATTGACCGCGACGGAATGCGCGACGGTTTCGATTGCGAGCTGACGCGAGCGGTCGTGGGTGCGGTCAACGTCCCTGTGATTGCTTCTGGAGGAGCGGGAGCGGCGGAACACTTTGTGGACGTTTTCCGTGACGGGCGCGCGGATGCGGCGCTGGCCGCGTCCATCTTCCACCTGGGGATTACGCCGATTGGCGACCTCAAGCAGGAGTTGCAAAACGCCGGAATCCCCATGAGGTGGCCATGCTGATTCCTTCGATTGATCTGATGGGAGGCAAGATCGTTCAGCTGGTGCAGGGAGAAAAGAAGGCCCTGGAGTTCGATGACTTCGAACCCTGGCTGGAGCGTTTTGCCAAGTATCCGCTGGTGCAGATCATTGATCTCGATGCAGCGATTGGGCAGGGGAACAACCGGCATCTGGTGCGGTCTCTGTTGCGGCGGCTGCCGTGCCAGGTGGGCGGCGGAATTCGCACGGCGGAGCGCGCTCAGGAGATGCTGGCTGACGGCGCATTACGGGTGATCATCGGATCGTCTCTGATAAAGGATGGAGCTATTCAAACTGCATTTGCCAAGCAGCTCGCGGGCGGGCTGGGCGCAGACAAGCTAATCTTCGCGGTGGATTCGAAGGGCGGCAGAGTTGCAATTCGGGGGTGGCGGCAGCTCACAGAAATCTCCGCGGTGCAAATGGTGCTCGCGCTCGAGGCCTGGTGCGGCGGCTTTCTCTATACCCATATTGATACGGAAGGACTACTGCTGGGTATGCCGCTCGATGTGGTTTCTGAACTACGCAGCGTGACCGCAAAGAGACTGATTGTGGCCGGCGGCATCAGGACACAGGAAGAGGTTGACCGCCTGGACGTCATGGGTGTCGATGCGGTGGTTGGCATGGCGATTTATCTCGAACTGTTGAAAGTGTGAGGCGGGATACCGCTTCGACTTTTGTGCAAGGTGTCATCCCTAGCTTGCCAAGGATCTGGCATGAACTGTTTGAGGGCCGGCCGCAATGTGACGGCTCGCCAAATCCTTTCGGGACCGAAGTCCCTCAGGATGACTCGGGCACTGGAAGAATGGTCCCAAACTCATTTCCCGCTATTTCCAGGACTTGCAAGTACTCTCTCTCCCGCTTGTTTATAATCGCAGTTCACTGTTTGCGCCCGCAGTGTGCTCACTTACTGGCGATCGCTGAACAAGGAAACCATTGGCACTCGACGAGAAGATTTACGAACTGCGGCGGGAGAAGCTGAAGCAGATTGAAGCTTTGGGTCAGCAGGTCTATCCCCGCAAGTACGAATTCACCCACACGATTCCGCAGATTCTGGCGGAGTACTCGGAGAAAACTGGCGAGCAACTGGAGAACCATCGAGTCAACGTACGAGTTGCGGGGCGCATCATGGCCATCCGGCTGATGGGGAAGGCCGGGTTCGCGCACCTCCAGCAGGAGGGCCAGAGACTGCAGATATACGTCAAGAAGGATGCGGTAGGGGAAAAGGGATTCGAGCTGTACAAGCTACTGGACCTGGGCGACCACATCGGAGCCAGCGGATATCTGTTTCGCACGCGCACCGGGGAACTCTCCGTGCACGTGGAAGAAATAACGTTTCTGTCGAAAGATCTGTTGCCCTTGCCGGAGAAGTGGCACGGCCTGACCGACGTTGAGCTGCGCTACCGGCAACGGTACGTCGATCTGGTGATGAATCCCGAGGTGCGCGAGGTGTTTATCAAGCGCAGCAAGCTGGTGCAATCGCTCCGGCGCTTCATGGACAGCCGGGGATTTGTCGAGGTAGAAACGCCGATGATGCAGCCCATCGCGGGCGGGGCCGTGGCGCGGCCGTTTGTCACCCACCACAACACTCTCGACATGAAACTCTTTCTGCGCATCGCGCCGGAGTTGTATTTGAAGCGACTGACCGTGGGCGGATTTGACCGGGTGTACGAAATCAATCGCAACTTTCGCAACGAGGGGCTGGGGTGGCGGTGGAATCCTGAGTTCACCATGCTCGAGTTCTACCAGGCGTATACCGACTATCGCGGCGTAATGGACCTGACCCAGCAAATGATTGAGCAGGCCGCGAAAGACGTCACTGGCGGGACCAAGACCAAATGGGGCGAGGATGAGATTGATTGGGCCGGATCGAACTGGCGGAGAATGACCATGCGTGACGCTATCATTCAGTACTGGCCGGTGGCAGCCGGCGCGAAGCCGCAGATGTCGGAGTTCGGGTCGCCCGAAGGGGTGGAGAGTCTGGTGAAGCGCTTCAACTCGGCGCACGCGCATGTGGCTTACGATCCCCAAGAGCCAGCGGGAAAAACCATCGCGGCTTTGTTCGACGCCGCAGCGGAAGAGCACCTGGTCCAGCCGACCATCATTTACGAGTTCCCGACTGCGGTGTCACCGCTGTCCAAGCAGAAGCCGGACGAACCCGACTGGACCGAGCGCTGGGAAATCTTTGCCGGCAAGATGGAGATTGCCAACGGCTTCAGCGAATTGAACGATCCCGAGGACCAGCGCCGGCGCTTCGAGCAGCAATTGCAGGAAAGAGAACGCGGCGACGAGGAAGCCCATCAGATGGATGAGGACTACATCCGCGCGCTATCGTATGGCATGCCGCCGGCCGGCGGAGTGGGCGTAGGCGTGGACCGGTTGGCCATGCTGCTGACGGACTCGCACACCATTCGAGATGTGATTTTGTTTCCCTTGCTCCGGCCGGAGAAAACCTTAACCACAGAGGACACCGAGAACACGGAGCGGTAAGACTCGGCTCACAAAGGCGACGTGGAGGCATCACACCCTACTATTTCGCAGAAGGCGCGAAATCTAAGTACACTGCTAGCCGATACGGGGCAGGAAACGTCTAACCGGCGAGGAGGACCATTCGACTATGAAACTACTCTTTATTTGTCTAGTTCTTTCTCTTTCGTTTAACGCTTCGGCGCAAGATCAGAAAAAGGCGCCCACGCTCAAGGGCATTTTGCTGGAACAACTGCGAACCACCCACAACCAGAAAGAGTGGTTTGTGCCCGCGAATACGGCGGTAGAAGGGCTTACGCCGGAGCAGGCCAGCTGGCAGGACGGCAAAGGAAATCACTCCATTGGACAACTGGCCAATCATCTCGTGTTCTGGAACCAGGAGGAACTGGCCAAGTTCAAGGGCGAGCCTCCGGTGAAGTTCAGCGGGGACAATAACGAAACCTTCAACAACTTCGACAGCAAGAAGTGGGCGGCCACGGTGCAGCAGCTCGACCAGGTGCTCACGGACTGGGAAAAGGCCGTCGAAGTATCGGATGACAAGAAACTAGAGTCGTGGTATTCCATCATCGCGCACATCGGCACGCACAACGCCTACCACATCGGGCAGATCATTTATATTCGCAAGCTGCAAGGCTCCTGGGATCCGGAGAAGGGAGTCAAGTAGATCTGCCGCCGTCTCCGCGATTGATGCCACGCACGTTACTTGCATGCGTGCGCGATCTACGGACGGTTGGACGGAAGACCCCACTCATTTCGCATAAAAACGCGAAATGAATGGGGCACCCGCGCCTTTACTCGACGTTGCCGATGGTTGGAGGTGGGAAAACCCTGCGGAGATAAGGATGGGGCACCAACCTTCATTTCCCACACAGCCCTTTCGGCGTCCAATCGTGCACGAGGGTGGTTGGAGGCTTCGACGATTCGTGAAGGATGAGCACCAGCGCTCGACGCTGTTCGGTGCCAGTGGCTGTAAGGTGCACGGCAAATCGCCGGACACAATTACCGGTTCTGGTTACACACCGCAAGCGTCGCCAGGGATAACGCAGCTACAGCCAGCACGCCCGGAGTATGCGGATAAATTCTTGTCGATCCCAATTGAAATCACTCCTTTCGCTCCCAGGTGCCCGCATTATAGGCGAGTCATGTTTTTTGCGACGTGGATAGTCTGCTGCGGAGTTACGATATCTTGAGGTCGTACCTTGAGGTCATACGATGTGCAGGAATATCAAGACCCTTTTTAATTTCGATCCGCCTGTGACTGACGAGGAGGTCTGGGCGGCTTCGCTCCAGTTCGTGAGAAAGATCACTGGCTTCAACAAGCCTTCGAAGGCCAATGAAGCCGCGTTCCTGGATGCAATCGAGGAAATCGCCGGCATCTCGACTCGTCTTCTGCATTCGCTCGAAACGACCGCACCCGCGAAGAACCGGGAGGAAGAGGCGGCCAAGGCCAAGGCTCGCGCTGCGGAAAGATTCGGGACCTGACTCTGGGGAGGGCAAGGTAGAATCGGTTGGCTTCCAGTGGCGGAAGCCGCATCCATGGACAAGGCCCACTTCCACTGGTTACCCTTGCTCTAAGGTTGTGCCGCGACCTGAGTGACCGCCGAAAACAAATAGCGAACAAACAGTCCGAGTTGTCTGGTCTCTATGTGCTCGTCATTGCCGTGCACGCCGCGGCCTTCTTCTTCGGTCCGCGGGACTCCGATCCCATAAGCCTGAACGCCTTTGGTTCTCAGGAAAGAAGAGTCGGTGGCGCCTGTCGTCATGACCGGCAGGGTCATAGCATCGGGACTGACTTCCTTCTGCGCGTGCTCCAATGCGGCAAACATCTCGGTGCCTAACTTGCTGGGAGGCGCCGGCGGCATGGAAAGCGCAGTGTCCTCGGCGACGACTTTTACTTGCGGGTCGTTGATGATTCCCGCCAACATCTCGCGGAACTTTCCGAGGTCTTCGTCGGGCAGGGCGCGAATGTCGAGGGTTGCCTCTGCGGTCGGCGGTATGACATTCGACTTCAAGCCGGCTTTCAGCATGGTAGGAACGACTGACGTTCGCACCATGGAGTAATACTGAGGCTTCTTGCGTTTCAATTCTTCCTGCACCTTGCTGTCGAGAATGTTGCGATACCAGGCCGCTTCCTCGGGCGGTGAAATTGTCGCCAGCCGTTCGAAAAATGCGCGCGTGGTTTCGTTCAATCGCGCAGGCGTATCCCAGGTTCCGGCTTTTGCGACAGCAGCAGCCAAATGGATGACGGCATTATCGACGCGCGGCACCGACCCATGGCCGCTGCTGCCGGCAGCTTCCAGGCGGGCGCCGCGCGGCAATTTCTCCGCAGTTGCGACGCCGAAGTATTTCACCTTGCCATTCTCCACCAGTGAGCCGCCGCCCTCGTTGAGGGCAAATTCACAGTCGATCTTGTCCCAATACCGATCGACAATTGTGGCCATGCCGGCGGGCGAAGACATTTCTTCGCTTGCTTCGGAAAGAAAAATAACGTCGCGGGCGAGTGGGACCTTCATCCGCTTCAATTGCAGAAAAACTTCCAGATTGGCCGCCACCATCGCCTTGTCGTCGGAAGCGCCACGCCCGTAGAGCATGCCGTCGCGCTCGGTGGCCGCGAACGGGTCCACCGTCCAGTGTGCCCGATCGACGGGAACGACGTCCTCGTGGCCCATGATCAGCAGCGGGCGTTTCTTGCCGTTTCCCTTGAGCCGAGCGACGATACTGGCGCGGCCCGGAACCGGTTCCAGAATTTCCGAATCGATTCCTTCACTTTTCAGCACACTCTCGAGGTAGTGCGCTACCTTCGATTCATTGCCGGGGGGATCCTGGGTATCGATTCTGACGAGGTCTGCGAGAAAATGCACCGCCTCGGCTTGGGCTTGTCCTGCATCCAGGGAAAAGTGTTTTGACTGGGAATGAGCCGAAATTGACACCGCGAGCACGCAGCTGGCAATCAAGATCGGGAGCACCGCACGTCGGATCAAGGTGAGCCTCCAGGCGCCCGATTATAACGGAGGCCCCGGCCTCCTATCATTTTCGTTCGTTGCTCTATCGGAGACACCGTTGGAACGCGCAATGAGCAGGAATCTCGCCGCGGCTTGTCTATAATCAGAAGCTTAGCCTGCTACTCAAGGACACTCATTGGCACTCGACGAAAATATCTATGAAATCCGGCGCGAGAAGCTCAAGAAAATTGAGGCTCTCGGGCAGC
>JAIQFF010000109.1 GCA_020073395.1 Terriglobia bacterium | reverse complement strand
TTTCTTGTGTGGGTCGGACACTCTTGTCCGACGCTTTTGAACTTGGTTTTGAACTTGGTTTTCACCCCCGGTTTTGATCCTGGTTTTGACCTCTGGTTTTGATCTTGGTCGGGGTGGGTTTAATCGTCTGACAGGCTGAAAATCAAAGTCAACTGCAACTTCAAAGGCGTCGGACAGGAGTGTCCGACCCACACGTCCGACCCACACGTCCGACCCAGACGCATCCCGGCCGAGCTTGTCTTACCATGTGGTCACTGATTCCCGGGTCACGTACTGTTCAATGGTCACGCCCGCGACCGCGGTGTCCAACTGGTGTTGCACCCCCAGCACCGGCGACCACGCCGGGTAGGGAATCGTGGAGTCCGATAGCGCGCCCAGATAGATGGTGGTGCCATCGAGAGTGAGGGTACCGAATCGCAAATGGGTGTTAGTGTCGCCCGGCGATCGAGCTGGGCCCCTCTGGTAGCCGCTGGCTGTCACCCGCTGCAGAAAGTAAGTCATGTGGTGCCAGGCCCCGGTGGAAAACTGGCACGGCGAAAGACCCGTGTTCACCCAGGCTAAAGCCCCGTTTTGAGGCAGCCAGAGCTGCCATTGATTAGTGCGATAGTGGCACTGGGAGCCGAACATGAATTCATGGACGCCATCGTCGAACCGTACGGATTGAAACAGGTCGAATTCGATGGCTTGCACCGTGGATGCGTCGGTCGTGGTTGGGATGTAGAACCAAAGATCCCAAAGGAAATTCGTACTCTCCGGAAATGCGCTGGGCGCATGCTTCCAGTAGAAGAGACTATCGTCGTACTGACACTGGCTGCTGACCAGCCAGTGCTGTCCGAAATCCGCGAGATCGGGCGCGTTCCTGGTATTGGGGTCAAAGCTGTTGGCGAACGTTCCGATACTCCCGTGATTACATTGCCCGCCTACGTGACTGTGGTTATCGACGGTCCAGGAAGAAGACGACGCCAGGGACGGCGCCACCAGATTCGTGATTCGGGTGGAGTTCCAAGGCGGATTCGGCGGAACCAGCCCGGTCACCCTGATCCAATAAGTAGGACTCGCCAAATAAGAGCCGCTTGCGTCCCAGGCCCTGACATAGACGAAATGAGTAGTGCCCGGCGGCAGGATTACCCAGCTATCGAGAGCTGAGCCCATGGTCTGATAGACGTTCTTGTCATCGACGTAAACGATGAATCCAGTTACGTGCAGATCACTTTCGGCTGTGGCCTCAAAGTGGACGGGAGAATTGACCGGGTTGGTCTGGTTGGCTCTGAGGCCGGGAGACTGTACCGACACCAAGGTCACGGTGGCATGTGCCGAAATACCGGCGCAAAGGCAAAGCACCGATATCAGAAACAGCCTCCGATAGGCCACACTTCTATGGTTGTCAAACCTCCTGATTTGCTCTATGGACGGGCATGAATGTGAGAACAACCCCTTGGTTTCATAAGTCTGCTCTGCAACTGCGGTTCGAGCGCTTTGCTGCTTCATTCCGATGGGTCCTGTGAATCTTGATTTCTGTCGCCAGATTCACAGTGCAGGAATGCATTTCGCTGGCCACAAATCCGCACACTTTCTGTAACCCGCGGAACTCGGAAAGCCCAAGCCAAATCTGGGCTCCCGACCATGAGTTCGGCGCCAGGGCCCCTGTTGGGTTTGGGGGAATCCTTCAGTTTAGACAGACGTGGGGGTGGGTCCCTTTATCGGGACTGTACAGGTCGCTAAGTCCCGCCGACTAAACCGCCCGGCCGGCCTGAGGATGGAATTTTTTGACGGCAAAAATGCTGAGCACGATAAACAACGCCAGCACGACCAACTGCGCGACCAGAAATGGCGGCTCGGATTGGGTCGGAGCCATGGCTTTCAACGATGGAACCTTCTCGAATGATTGCACCACCAGTACGAAGACGTTGAGGTAAAGGGCAATCATGGCCGTGACCACATAGATCCAACGCCAACTGCCGGCCGTGTGGAAGCTGTAACGCGCCAGGACCGCAATCGCCAGCACCACCAGGGAGATGATGCCGACTTTATGCGATGGCAAAAAATGCTCGAAGGGAAAGCCGAACCCGGTCACGCTGGTCAGCACCGTGGTCAGCAGAAAAAGCGCAGTCCAGCCATTGAGCGGTTTCGCGGAGAGCAGCCCGAACACTACGACGAGGCCCGCTGCGATGCCCACCAGACTGATGATTACGTGCACTGTGGTAAAGGTCGAGAGCGACATACCAAGCATCATGTTGCGGCGGTCCTTTCCAAACAGGGCTGAGATATTACGCCGACGGATGGGAAATTTCCACAGGATGACGGGAGATCAGTATTGGAAGGGTCCAGGGTGGAGCAGGCCTTCAGGCCTGCATGGGGGAGCAGCATCTCATGGGCTTCAGCCCGTGAGGCGCCGCACCGGCTAAACCCGCCATCAAAAACCGAACCTTCAATGCAGCGCTGAAGCGCTGCTCCACCCGACCCGCCCAGCGCGGGCCGTCCCTCGCGCCCCTAAGCCGAGCGGATAGACGTCAGCCAGGCCCGCAGCAACTGCCGCACTTTGGCCCCCTCCGGCTTGCGCCGTACCGCGTCGATCACGGCCAGGCGCGCCCGCGCTCCGCGCCCGCGAAATCCCACCCAATAGGGAACATAGATTTCGCCGGCCACGGGCACTGCAGAGATATGCAAATCGCGCACCCGGAAGAACCCGGTGGTGAACAGCAGCCTCTGCACTTTGACGATGACGATCTTCTCCGCTTCGGCCTCGCCCAGCATCGGCTCGGAGCAGTTGCGCGTTTCGAGATAAAGCACGTCGCGGTCGCCCGGCAGTTGCTCGAAGTGATAAAGGTCCAGCGACCCATTCACCGCGTCCAGGCCAAACACCCGCAGGTCGCGCTTGCCGCCATTCAGGATTTCGATCTGGAAGAGGCGGAATGGAATGTAGAAATCGGCCACCGAACGCAGCGGACCGAAAGCAGTTTCGCGCAGGAAATCCAGCATGCCGGAAGAAAACTGCTCGGTCGCCTCTTCGCGGGTGACGTTGGGTCTGAGGCTGCGGATGCGCGCCATTCTGAAAGACCTCGAGCAGGAACGGCGAGTCTTACCGGAAATGGAACCAGAGTCCGATCACGGTGACGAGCAGCGCCAGGCTGAATATTACGTTGAGCCGGTGCTCGGCCGCAGTTTCCGCTGCAGGTTTGTGGCCCAGGACCGGAGTGACATCCATCTTCTCGCCCACGGTTGCAAAGGTCAGGCCCGCAAGCTTCTTGCGCTCCGGCGCCGGCGTCACCAGGCTTACTCCGACCAACACCACGCAGCAGATCACGAACATCAGGATGGAGTAGTGCAGAAAATTCATGTCCACCAGGCCGCGCAGAAAACCGTTGTCGAAGGCATGGCCGCCGGCGGCACGGTCCATCAACTCGAGGACGAACCGTGCTGCACCCATCACAAAACCAGTCAGGAGTGAAGTGATCGCGCCCTGCGCGTTCAGCCGCGGCCACAGAATTCCCAGGATGAAGCAGGCCGCAATGGGCGGGCTGATGTAGCCCTGCACACTTTGCAGGTAGATGTAGAGCTGGCTGCTGATCAGATGAATGAACGGCACCCAGGCCAGGCCGAGCACCACCATCACGCCGGTCATCACGCGGCCAAAACCCACCAGTTGACGCTCCGTCGCATCGGGCTTGATCTTTTTATAGAAGTCGAGCGTGACCAGGGTCGAAGCCGAATTGAACACCGAACTCATCGCCCCCATCAGCGCCGCCAGCAGGGCCGCAATCATCACGCCCACCAAGCCGGTCGGAAGCAGGTTGATGATGAGTGTGGGATAAGCGATGTCGCCGTTCAGCACTTCGCCGTTGGGGCCGAACTTGAACAGGTCGCGGTACAGCGCGACCGCGATCAGGCCGGGCAGCACCAGCATGAACACAGGCAGGACCTTGAGAAAGCCGGCAAAGATGGTGGCAGCCTTGGCGTGTCCTTCATCCTTGGCCGAGAGCACGCGCTGCACGATCACCTGGTCGGTGCACCAGTACCAGATGCCGAGAATGGGCGCCCCGAAAAAAATGCCGGTCCAAGGAAAGTCGGGATCGCTCATGGGCTTGACCATGTGGAAGTAGCTGGCAGGCAGGGCGGCGCGCAGGCCCGCGAATCCCCCCACCTCGTGCATTCCAATCACGGTCAGGATGACGGCGCCGAAAATCAGGATCAGGGTCTGCACCAGGTCGGTATAGATGACCGCGGCAAGACCTCCGGCAATGGTGTAAATACCGGTCGCGATAACCAGAACCACCGCCGCCGTCAGCGGGCTCCAGCCCACCACCCGCTCCAGTACAATCGCCGCCGCATATAGATGGACCGAGATCTTGGTGAATACGTAGGCCAGAATAGAAATTCCCGCAAGATAAACCGCGCAAGACCGGCTGAAGCGGCGTTCCAGGAATTCCGGCATGGTGAACACGTTCGAGCGCAGGTAGAAGGGAACGAACACCCAGCCCAAGATCAGCAGGATCAGGCAGGCCAGCCATTCAAACGAGCCCACCGCCAGACCCGAACTGGCCCCGGAGCCGGCCAGCCCGATGAAGTGTTCGGTCGAGATATTGGAAACGAACAGGGACGCCCCGATGGCAAACCAGCCTACGTTGCGGCTGGCGAGGAAGTAGTCGGTTGAGGTGCGTTCCTTGCGGGCGAAGTAGAAACCAATGGCAAAGATAACCACAAAGTAAACGGTGATAATTGCGATGTCTATCCCGGTCAGTGCTTTGTGGGTGAGGTGCGCCGCGGTTTCGCCCATAGCTCTCCTTCACCGTTCCGAGTGGGGACCCAAATACCGTGCGCCATGCTAGTGCATTCAGCCCAGCCAGGCAACCGGGAACGTCACCGCTTAGGCCGGGGGAGTACCTGCCAATGGTCTTACCGCAGTCTCTTGGCACGCTCTTTGGACCGACGACGGGAAAAAAAGACCGAGCCTGTCGATTTTGTACCCCCCCGTTCGACGTACAGGTGGAAAGAGACAGCATTCGCGCCCGGACTGACCATTGCTCCTCACCCGACGAAAGCATAGGGGCATTGGGAACTTTGTCGGTATCTGGGCCGTAACTTTGTGAGTCCCATAGTCGTTCTACTTATCTAAGAGGATTGATTTTCGTGATTTCTGGACAGGACGCGGTTACGGGACCCGAGGTTTTTCGTCTATCCTGATAGAATGCTGGCTGCGGTTTTGGCCACGCCCGTCCTGCAGGCTCCCGGAGTTCGCTATGACCCTGACTCGCTTTGTCACCAAAAACGCCTTCCGCAACAAACGCCGCAGCGTGCTCACCGTGCTCAGCATTGGCGGTTCGCTGCTTCTGCTCACCTTTTTGATCACCATCTGGCGTACTTTTTACGACAGCAAGCCCAGCGAACAATCGGCGCAGCGCCTGATCGTTCGCCACAAGGTGTCGCTGGTGTTCAACTTGCCCAGCTACTACAAGCAGAAGATCCAGGCCATTCCCGGGGTCAAGGAAGTGGTGAATCAGCAGTGGTTTGGCGGGCAATATATGGACGACAAGCCGGAACACTTCATTGCCCAGTTCGGCACCGATCCTCAGGAGCTGATGAAGGTGTACCCGGAATTCAAGATACCGGCCGACCAGCTCGAAGCCTGGCAGCATGATCGTGCCGGTGCCATCGTGGACGTGGGTCTGGCCAGGAAATTTGGCTGGAAAGTCGGCGACCGCCTGAATATTACGGGGAAGATTTTTCCGCTGAATCTGGAGTTGACCATCCGGGGAATCTTCATCCCACCCGATCCGACGCAGTCGATCTACTTCAATAAAGACTACATTGACGAAGGCTTCCCCAGGCTCAAGGGCAGCGAAGGCTTCTACGCGGTGCTGGCCGATTCACCCCAGAATGTCCCCAAGGTGGCGCAAGCCATTGACGAGACCTTCCGCAATGCCGATCGTCCCACCAAAAGCGAGAGCGAGCATACCTTCCAGCTCGGCTTCATCGGAATGCTGGGCAACATCAAGGCCTTCATCATGAGCATCTGCCTGGCGGTGGTCTTTACCATCCTGCTGGTGTCGGCCAATACCATGGCGATGTCGATTCGCGAGCGCACCCGGGAAGTCGCGGTATTGAAGACTCTGGGCTTTACCCGCAACAGCATCCTGGGATTGTTCGTCGGCGAGGCAGTTTCGCTGGCCGTGGTGGGAGGCTTGGTGGGCTCACTGCTGTGCTTCTTCATTGTGAGCGCGATGGCAAGCCAGGGCGGAATGTTCACCGGCATGAAGGTGACTCCGATCACGATCCTGGTGTCGCTGCTGATTGCGGCTCTGGTGGGATTCGTCAGTTCTTTCATACCCTCATACCATGCAGCCAAGGTCAACATCGTGGACGGCTTGCGTCACATCGGCTGAGCTGAACCGGACAGCGTTGAAAGACGAGAATAAAAATGGCAATCCCTCTCAGCTATAACGTACGCAATCTGCGGCTGCGCAAGAGCCTTACCATCATGACCGCCCTGGGCATCGCGCTGACCGTGGCAACCGCAGTCTTCATCATGGCGCTGCTCGCAGGCCTGGGCCGCGCCTTTGCCACTACCGGCGATCCCCTCAACGTGCTGATGTTGCGTAAAGGTTCGGACTCAGAGTTGGCCGCCGGCGGAGTCTCGCGCGATGCCTTTCAAGTGTTGAAAGAGCTGCCCGGTATTGCCAGGAACAGCAAAGGCGACCCTCTGGTGTCGGGCGAAGACATCCTGGTGGTGGTTTTGCCGCGCAAGGGTGGCACGGGAGAAACCAACGTGACCACGCGCTTCATGTCCCCCATGGGACTCGAGATGCGGCCCCAGATCCACATCACCCAGGGCAGATGGTTCACGCCCGGACAGCGCGAAGTGGTGGTGAGCAGTTCGATCAACAAACGGTTCGAACACGCCAACCTCGGCGACACCGTGCACATCGGCAAAGGCGAGTGGCCTATCGTGGGCATCTTCGACGGCAGCGGCACGGCGCACGACTCCGAGATCTGGGGCGACGTCAATCAGCTAGTCACCGATTTCGAACGCACGGTGTACTCGTCGGTGCTGGTGCGGGCCACCGATCCGGCCTCGGCCCAGGCGTTGAAGAATCGCGCCAATGACGACCAGCGTCTGGAACTCAACGGCCTGCTCGAACCCGACTACTACGCCTCGCAGACCAAGTCGGGAGGTCCCATCAAAGTTGTGGGGTGGATTGTGGCTTTCATCATGGCCGTCGGTTCCTGCTTCGCCGCCGCCAACACCATGTACGCCGCGGTAGCGTATCGCGGGCGCGAGATCGCCACCCTGCGCGTGATCGGATTTTCGCGGCCCAGCATTCTGACTTCATTCATGCTGGAATCCCTGCTGCTGTCCCTGCTGGGTGCGACGCTGGGTATCATCCTGATGTTGCCGTTCAATGGCATGACCACGGGAACGCAAAATCAGGTGACTTTCAGCGAAGTCGTGTTCAGCCTGCAAATGACGCCGGTGGTGGTGATGAGCGCAGTCATTTTTGCCCTCATCATGGGCGTGGTGGGCGGGTTCGCTCCGGCGTGGCACGCCTCACGCCGCGATATACTTAGCGCCCTGCGGGATTAGGGTAGCGATCGGCGGGCGAAACGCCGGCGCTACATAAGCATTATGGCGATTGACGCAAAACACGAAGACCTGCGCAGCTTGCGCATCGATCGTACAGCGCGCAGCGGCGGCGAAGGCGAGCCCCCGGCCTGGGCCCGTCGTTACATCCTGAGCGGAATCGCGGTGCTGGTGCTCCTGGGTCTGGTCGCGCTTGGCTATCGCATGTTCTCGAAGGACGCTCCCCAGGTGGAAGTGGTTCGCGCCTCAGCCCAGAGCAGCGATGTGGGTGGTGTAGTCCTCTCCGCCAGCGGTTACATTGTCGCTCACCACAAGATCAACCTGAATTCCAAAGTGACCGGCCGGGTGAAGTGGATCGGCGTCGAAAAGGGCGACAAAGTCAAAGAAGGCCAGATCCTGGTGCGCCTCGAAGACGACGAATTCCGCGCCCAGTACGAACAGGCCAGCGGCGCTGCCCAGAACGCCCGGGCTTATCTTGAAGAACTGCAAAACGGATCTCGTCCCGAGGAAATCCAGCAGGCCCAGCACAATCTCGATGAAGCCAAAGCCACGCTGGTCAACGACAAGATTGTTCTCGACCGCACCCGCAACCTGGTAGCTCAAGGTGTGCTGTCGAAACAAGCCCTCGACGACGCTACGGCGAAGTTTGAGGCCGACCAGCAGCGGGTGAATTCACTCGACAAAGGATTCCAACTAGCCAGGATTGGCCCGCGGCAAGAGGAGATCGCGCGTGCCCGCGGCGCCCTCCAGCAAGCTGAGGGTCAGGCGGCATACTCCAAGTCTTTGCTCGACGCTACTTTGATTCGAGCACCGGTGACCGGAACCATTCTCGAGCGTGCCGCCGAAAAAGGCGAGCTCGTCACCTCAGGGTTTGCCAGCACGGCGGAAGGCGGACCGCAGGGCCTGGTCGTTTCCCTGGCCGATCTCAACGACCTTCAGGTGGAACTCGATATCGCGCAGGACGATTTTGCCCGGCTCGGTCCCAAGCAGAAGGCCGTGGTCACGACCGATGCCTACCCCGACCGCAAGTACGACGGTGTGATCGCCGAAATCTCGCCCCAAGCCAACCGGGCCAAGGCCACGGTCCAGGTAAAGGTGCAAATCCTGAAGCCGGATGCGTATCTGCGGCCGGACATGAACTCTACGGTCAAATTCCTGGCGGACGAAGCCCAGCATACGAGTTCGCAGCCGCAGGGAGTTTTTGTGCCCACCGCCGCGGTCAAGGACCGTGACGGCAAGAAAATCGTCTTCCTGGCGTTTGACGGCAAGGCCATGGCGCGGGAAGTAAAAATTCAATCGCAGCGCAGCGACGGCGCGCTGGTGCAGGGTCTCAATGGCGGCGAGGACGTCATCACCTCGGCGCCGCAGGATTTGAAAGACGGCGACAAAATCAAGATCAAAGGACAGTCATGAGCGCAGCTACCATTCCCCACACCGCAATTCAGACCAAGGTGGTCCAGGCCCGCAACGTGAGCAAGGTTTTCAAGCGCGACGCCTTCGAGGTCAAGGCGCTGGACGACGTTTCCATCGAAATCGGCGGCGGCGAATTCCTGGCCCTGATGGGACCTTCGGGTTCGGGCAAGACGACACTGCTGAATATGATCGCCGCCATCGACCGGCCCACCGCCGGCGAACTGCTGGTGCTGGGCGAGAACATCTTTCGCTTCAGCGATTCCCAATCCGCCCACTGGCGCAACGAGCATATCGGCTACGTCTTTCAGACGTTTAATCTGATCCCGGTGCTCACCGCGTTCGAAAACGTCGAGCTGCCCCTGCTGCTGACCAAGCTCTCCGCGCAACAGCGCCGCGATCACGTGATGACCGCGTTGAAACTGGTCGGACTCGAGGATCGCGTCGGCCATTTGCCCAAGCAGCTCTCCGGCGGACAGGAACAGCGCGTGGCCATCGCGCGCGCCATCGTGAGCGATCCCACCCTGCTGCTGGCCGACGAACCCACCGGAGATCTGGACAGCCACTCCGCGACCGAGGTGCTCGAAATCCTGAAGCGCCTGAACGAAGACTTTCACAAGACCATCGTGATGGTGACGCACGATCCGCACGCCGCTTCGTACGCGCACGTGACCCGTCATCTGGAAAAGGGCATGCTGCTGCGGGGATAGTTGTCTGTGTGGGGACGGGTCTCTGACCCGTCCCTGGCCGAGCGCAGCTCGGCATGGTTTCGCCTGTCCAGGTGAAAGAAATTTGGGAAGGGCAGAACTCTACCGAAAGGGCGATCTTTGGGAAGGGCACGACTTGAATCGTGCCCTCAGTATCGGAAAGCAGACGGCTTCAGCGCCCGCGGTTTGCCGTTTCAATCGCTCAACATTTTCGTGCTTAATACAGGTCCGGGGTTGCCTCTGGTCCGGAGCGGGCAGGAGTGCCCGCTCCACACAGACCCGCGCACACTCAAAGAACGAATCCGGTTTACAGATCGGAGATGGGAAGGCCGCCGCGGGCGTGACCAAAACCGCTGTCGCCGGGATCTGCGACCCACTGCCATGCCCGGCGCCCGTTTTCCCGCACCACGGTTCGCGCTTCACCGTATTCCACCAGGCGGTTGAGGACGGTGGTGACCGAAGCCAGCGGATCCTTGTGGCGCAGTAGCACCGGCGGAATGCGCTGTTGAATGTGTTCGCACACCTCGCGCGCGCCCAGGGGGCGCGCCGCTTCCATCAACACCATGCGACAGGCCTTGGTGAAACCCGGCTGGCGTCCACCGCTCTTGCGGTCCACCAGTTCCAGCAGTTCTTCGCTGAGGACCTCATCGCCGAACAGGTTAGCCAATCCGACGATGGTCTGCTTCACCGTACCGATGCGCTTCATCACATCAGCGCGCTGGCGCATGAGCTGGCGCAGCTCTTCGTGCGCCGCCT
This sequence comes from Terriglobia bacterium, assembly GCA_020073395.1. Taxonomy (GTDB): domain Bacteria; phylum Acidobacteriota; class Terriglobia; order Terriglobales; family Acidobacteriaceae; genus JAIQFF01. Next base: position 7,602 of record JAIQFF010000109.1, on the reverse strand, counting down.
TCACAACTTCCTGAACATGAGGATCTGAACTGCCAGGAAGACTTCTGTTTCCCGTGCCGTTGCTACCGCTTCGCCCAATGTCCATGACCCACCCTCCGGAGCTCATTACCGGTGCCTCCTGCATGTCGTGCGGCGCCCCTGCCATAGCTACACCATGCCTTGCCGTGTAATACGCGACCGCTCGCCTACTGGTTCCACGAAAATTGTTCCGGCAAATACTCGATCGGTTCACTTCCGGCTCGGCCCCGGGGTGCACATGCTGGCTTAGACGTGGTGAGCGGGGAAAGGTTAAGCGCAGAGATGTAAAATCAGTGCCCAGTTTGATCCCACGATTGAGCCTGAAGCGCGAAGTAGCGAGGGGATCTCGCCGGCTGTCTGGCGGGCATTCTGCCCGCCCATCGGGCTGGCGGGATGCCGGCGCTACGCGTGCAATGCGCACTCCGGTGGGTGCGCTCCCCCCATGCGGATTTTCCATATTTTCCAGGGCCAAGAAGTTTCCAAAGTTGGGAGGTCGTCGCACGGATGTCCGAACTAATCTGCCTACTTATCCGCTTCAGGATCGCGCGAGATGCGTCGCAAGCTTATGGATGGCCCTTGCACGAGGGATGCAGAATTTGGGGGTAACCAGTACCGTCTTTATGGGCGTGTCCTTTTAGCACACTATCAGTGCGGTCTTACTTCTTGACAAAACCGAGACAACTGATAAAGTTCGACTTAATCGTCCCAACTTCTCTAGGGTCTCCAGGTGCTGACGCATGAAGAATGTTTATGAGGTTCTGAGGCAAAAAGAGCTTGAGCTTTCCCGGTTGGAAAAAGAGGTGGAGGCGTTGCGTGTAGCCGCCCCTCTTCTGTCCGAGGACAAGGAAGCCGGCAATGACAACAAGCCGACTTTGGCTCCGTCGGCTGCGACGCAGCAGCCCATCCGAATCCCGCAGACGGCGGTTAATGCGACTCCGCAAGCGGCTCGCGCCGCCGGGTGGGAAGACACGGCCAAGCGCTGGCCCTAGCCGAGGAACGGGCACGAGGCCTGTCCCAGATGGCAGGCTGCGAATGGATCCGGCCCGGAGCCTTGCTTCGGGCTATCGCTTTATTGGAGCGCATGAAGGCGCGGGCGTTCCGCCTGTGCTGACCGGGAGCGGTGGAACACCCGTCGCCGCCTTGGACCCTACGGCTCAGATCGAGCCGGCCATGTCGAGTCAGACCGTATCGCGTGAAATATGAGCGCTTCGGGGCACCCTGCATCGGGCTTGAGCGGAGTCCGCCGGCGCATTCCTCGTTACCCGGTGGCCATCCCTGTGGACATCACCGTGCTGCGCGCCGGGGCCCCGGCCAGCATTCCCGGGCGTTCTCTCGATATCGGCGAAGGCGGCGTGGCTGCGGTGCTGGCCGCCGAGCTGCAGCCGGGTGAATGGGTCGCGGTCGAGTTGCAATTGCCCAACGCCGGGCATGCGCTCCAGACCAAAGCCGTAGTACGACACCACAACCAGCTTCGTTGCGGCTTCGAATTTCTGGGGCTGTCCGGCGATCAAAGATCGATGATTCGCAGCTGGGCGGGAACCGCCCAGCCTCTGCCGTCAACCCTTCCACCCAAGACGCCCGTTTCCGCATCTCCCTCAACCAAGATGACGGCTCCGCTGCCGACCCCGGCCCTGGGCATGCAGGCGCGCCGGCAGCCCCGGCCAACCCCCGCGCGCAATCTGGCCCTGGAACGGCTGCTGCGGCTGACCCTGGCCTTGGTGCTGGTGGTTGGGGTCTGGGCGGCTTGGCAATGGCACCGCGGATGGCAGCAATTGGAATCGCGCATGGCGAGAAAAGACGTGCATGCGCAACCACCCTCCGCCCAAGTTCCCCCCGAAGTGATAGAGCGTCTGCTGGTCCGCCGGGTCGAGCCGGTCTATCCGGAAGCCGCTCGACGGGCCAATATCCAGGGCACAGTAGTGCTCGACGCGATCATTGCGGCCGACGGCACGGTGGTCAACCTTCGTCCGGTGAGCGGCCCCGACGGGCTGGTCTCAGCGGCCATGGATGCGGCCCGGTGGTGGCGCTTCCGTCCCTATCGCGTGCGGGGAGAACCGGCCGCGGTTGAGACCACACTGTCAGTCGAGTTCCGGCTGTAGGGGTTGCGAAGCTCGCAATGTTGGGAAGGGCACGACTTCAGTCGTGCCGCGCAAACGCAAAAAACGCGCCGGCTTTAGCCGCCGAGGCCCGCGTCATCCAGAATCGGCGACGATGTTCGACCGCCGCCGGCCGCGAGATAAGAAAGCCCACCACAGTGGCTAAAGCCGCCGTCTGTCGCCACCCTTTGATGCAGCACTGAAGCGCTGCTCTTACCCTTCCAGAAGCGTGACTCGGAACGGCTGGCCTGTTCGTGCTTTGCTTCCTCAGCCCTTCATCTGCGACACTGACTCCGATTCAGATCTATCGTTCGCTCGCACTCCCATGGGCAGAATTCACGTCCTCTCCGAAAACGTTGCCAACAAGATCGCCGCCGGCGAAGTGGTGGAGCGCCCGGCTTCGGTGGCCAAGGAACTGCTCGAAAATTCGCTCGATGCCGGCGCCACCCGCATTCAGATTCAGGTTGAGGCCGGAGGCAAGAAGCTCATCCAGATCACCGACAACGGTTGCGGCATGGTGCGCGACGACGCCCTGCTGGCGTTCGAGCGCCACGCCACCTCGAAAATCAAAAATGCCGAAGACTTGCTGAGCGTGGCCACTCTGGGGTTCCGGGGTGAGGCCCTGCCCTCCATCGCATCCGTTTCCCGTCTGCGCCTGGAGACCCGCGCTCCCGACGAGGCCTCAGGGACGATTGTCGAAATCAATGGCGGCAAGATTTTCAAGGTGGAAGAAGCAGGGCTGCCGGCGGGAACTTCCATCGCGGTGCGCGACCTCTTCTTCAACATTCCGGCACGCAAGAAATTTCTCAAAGCTGAATCCACCGAACTTTCTCATATCGCTTCCCTGGTGACTCACTACGCGCTGGCCCATCCCGACAAACACTTCGAACTGCACTCCGCCACCAACGCCATGCTGGTGGCCCCGCCGGTCGCGGGATATAGCGAGCGGGTGTACCAGGTGTTCGGCAAAGAGGTCCTTGACCAGCTGATACCCGTCGCAGCCGTGCAACCGCTGGAACGCATCGGTCTGCCGCAACCCCCACCCTGGCGCCGGAAAGAAGGGCTGTCCCCTGAAAAGGAAGCCCGAGATGGAGGCGAAGAAGGTCTCGCGCAATCCCCGGACTTCGGCGAATTTCACGTGCACGGTTTCGTCTCCAAGCCCGAAATCCAGAAACTGAACCGCAACTCGATCTACGTTTTCGTGAATGGACGCCTGATCCGCGACCGGCTGGTGCAGCACGCTATCATCGAGGCCTACCGCAACATTCTGCCGCCGACGGTTTTCCCGGTGGTGCTGCTGTTCCTCGACCTGCCGAATGGCGAGGTAGACGTCAATGTGCACCCATCGAAGACCGAAGTCCGCTTTCGCCAGCAGAGCGTGATGCACGATTTCGTGCGCGAGTCGGTCCGCGCCGCGCTGATGAAGGCGCGCCCCGTGCCGCAGTTCGCGGTCGAGATCAGCGCCCACCCCAGTGCCAGCCCCTCGCTTGCAGGGGGACGAGCAACTTCGCCCGACGCCGCGGCCTGGCGCTCGCTGTACACTCCGCCCGTGTCACAACCCTTCAGCTTGCAGGCGCCGGTCCCGCCGCCGGTCAGCGAGCGCTTTCAGTTTGGAGAAGGCATTTCGGTCGAAGGCAACGCGGCTCTGTCCCTGGTTCGCGCCCCCGAACCGGTGCCCGGCCCGATTGGTGACGACGGTTGCGCTCCGCCCATTCCTGACGAAGCAGAGGCTCCGGGCGACCTGACCCCTGCGCTGGCCTCACTCAAGCCGCTGGGGCAGATTCGCGACTCCTTCATCCTGGCGGTGAATCCGGAAGGCCTATGGATCGTTGACCAGCACGTGGCCCACGAGCGCGTTCTGTTCGAGAAAATCCTGAAGCAGCGCGCGGCACAAAAGGTCGAAAGCCAGCGCCTGCTGCTGCCGCTGGTGATCGAACTCACAGCGGCGCAGCAAGCAGTCTTTGCCGACATCGCCGACGAGCTGGCCAAGAATGGATTCGAAGTCGAACCCTTTGGCGCCCGCAGCATCGCGGTGAAGATCGCTCCCGCCGGGGTTGACGCTCCCGCTGTCGAGCACATGCTGCACGAACTGCTTGACCAGTTTTCCCGCGAAGAGCAGGCCCTGAATCTGGAGAAAATTCGGGGGCGCATAGCCGCTTCCATCGCGTGTCACGCCGCCATCAAGGTCAATATGCCGCTGGAGCAGAATAAGATGGAATGGCTGCTGGCGGAGCTGGCCAAGACCGACTGTCCCATGACTTGCCCGCACGGCAGGCCGGTAGTTCTGCGATACTCAATGAAGGACATTCAGAAAGCATTCAAGAGAATATGAGCTTCTAGCTCCTGGCTGCTGGCTGCTCGCTACCGCAAAGCCTGAGTCGCAAGGGGTCTCAAGCTTTAAGCCAGAGGCTAGTAGCTGCTTTTATGACCGACAACGAACTCGATCAACTTCGGCGTGAGAAGTGGCACCTGAAAGGCACACCCCTGCGCACCCTCGACGATGCCCACCGCTTCCTCGAGTCGGTGGGATTTTGCCTGATGTATCCCATGCGGCCGCCGCTGCTGGTGCCGACTTTCATCGGCGCCTGGACGGGATCAGATAAGAATCTGCCCGCCCAGCAGCATGCCTATGCGGATCCGCGGGCCCGGGAGGCGACCGACGTCATGGTGCGCCTGCTGCGCAATCATGACGCTTACGAAGCCAACCAGTTTGAAGAGAACAATGCCTTCCTGGTGGCGGGTTCGATTTTTCCTTATTTCTATGCCCTGGTGGGAGAACGCAATCCCAAACAGGCGCCGCAGCCCAAGCCGCGCTCGGAGTATTCGCAACTTGCCTGTGACGCCTTCGAGTTGATCCGCCGCGCCGGGCCGATCTCGAAGCAGCAGATGCGCGAAGACCTTGGGGGAAGCATATCGTTTGTCGCGCTCGACCACGCTCTGGGCGAACTCTGGTCAAAGCTGCGCATCACGCGCGTGGACTACAAGCCGGAGCAGGGCGCGTTCTGGGATGTGCTCTACCGCTGGGCGCCGGACGCAGTCCGTGAAGGCATGGGCCTGTCGGTGGGAGAAGCGTTGTCGGCGCTGCTGTCCAAATATCTGGATTGCGTCATTGCCGCCGACCAGCAGGAAGTGGAATCATTCTTCGGCAACTTTGTCCCGCGCTCCCGGGTCAAGGAAGCGATTAACGCACTCCAAGCGGCGCGGGAACTGGACTTCATCCGGGTGGGCAACCGCTCCCTGATCCGGCTGGCGCAACCCAAGGCGCCAGTGATCGCCAAGAACCGTGTGGGGACGGGCACTCCTGCCCGTCCCAGCCGGGCCTAGCCCGGCTGGGTTGAGGTTCCGTCCCCGGCGACTGCTACCTGGTTTCAGGAGCTATTTCACAACGTCTTCTGTTTTCTCTGCTCCTTTTTTGACCCCGTGGCCCACGGCCTTCGCGCCCTTGGTGATGCCGTGTCCGGTCTTCTTGGCTACGTGAGTCGTATCCTTGGCCACATCCTTGGAAGTATCCGCGGTCTTGTCGGCCGCCTTGTCAGTCGCATGCGCGGTTTTCTTGGCCGCCTTCTTGGTGGCGTGGCCTGTGTCTTTGGCTACATCTTTGGTCGTGTCCACGGTCTTGTCGGCCGCTTTGTCCGTGGCATGCGCGGTTTTCTTGGCCGCCTTCTTGGTAGCGTGCGCAGTGTCTTTGGCAGCGTCCTTGGTGGCGTCCGCAGTCTTGTCGGCCGCTTTGTCTACGTCAGATGCCAGGCCTTGCGAGTAGGCGAACGATGCCAGTCCGAGTAGCATCGCCGCAACCATCATTGTCCATCTTGCTTTCATATTTCCTCCTGGTGAGTGAAACCGCTGCGGAGGGAGTATCCAGCATTTCAGAGGCAAACGCAACGCTGCGCCCCGATGGTTGTGACCCGGTTCAAGTGTGCTGGCTTTGCTTCGCGCCCTTGCGGCTTTTTCTTTGCGTCCTTTGCGGTCTAGGGTTCTTTGGCCGATTCAGGCAAGGTCAAATCCTCTACCGCAGAGGACGCAAAGGAAGACCGCAAAGGTCGCAAAGATTGCTGATGTTAAGACACCACCCTCTAATGAGCTCTCGGCCGACCCGGCGTCACCTCACTCCAGTTCTCCTTCCAGCGCGGTGAGAGTTTCGTCATCTACCTCCCACTTTTTCAGGATGGCGAAAATCGTTTTGGAGCTAAACCCGGCGCGCATCAACTGGCGGAAGACGCGGGCTGCGTCCTTCTGACCCTTGGGCTTTTGCAGCCGCTTGCGGTGCAGGTAATCGCGGGCCTGCTTCTCTTCGTTGACTTCGTCATAGACCGAAGCCACGGCCTTGTCGATCACTTCGCCGTGCACTCCCTTGGCTTTCAGGTCGGTGATCACCCGCCGACGGCCAAACTTCTCATTGTCGCGGCGGAAGGACGAGAACGCAGCGGCGTATTTGGCGTCGTTCAGATAACCCTGGTCCTTCAAGCGGCGAATGACCAACTCGACCAGCGTCTTGCCGTATTCGGTGTCGGCTTCGACCCGTGGCCGCAGCAGGCGTTTGAGTTCAGCCACCGAACGCATGCGGCGCGCCAGCGCGCCAACCGCATATTCGTAAAGAACGTCTTCGGAATCGGTCTTTTGGGGGCGGGGAAACGGCATACCGGGCGTTTAACTTCAACCATGTAAATTGTTTGTAAAAAAACAAAATTGCATGCTCACTACAACTTGAGCATGGAACTCCTGTGCTACCAACTACGTATACACCACCGATGGATGAAATTCACGGGGCGAGCAGGAGACGGGCAGTGACTTTCTTCCCGTCGGGTCGTCTATCATGAAAAGAAAATGAGGGAGTCAGTCATGCTTACCATAGATGTGGAAAGAAACGGCGGAGTGGCGGTGGTGCACTGCAGCGGACGACTGGTGCGCGGCGTGGAGGTCTGCACGCTGAGGAATGCGGTGGTCTCGGAGAAAACCACGCGCATCGTGGTGCTCGACCTCTCGCAGGTGGAATTCATGGATGCGGGCGGGTTGAACTCGCTGGTGTCACTGCATCACTGGACGCGTAACCACGGTATTCAGCTCAAACTGACGCAACCGTCCCGCCTTGTCCGCGAGATGCTGACCCGCACCCGCTTGAATCGGGTGTTTGATATTTCGTCGTTGCATGATGCCCTGGCGATCCTGAGTGGCGCTGATTGTCATCGCGCCCGGTACGCAGCCGGATACTTGGTCCAGGCGCAAGCCCTGGCGGCAAAATAAAGCGGGCTGCACGACGCGGTTGGGGTCAAACAGCCAGATGAAAAAAGGGGGCGCGCATGAATGAAATGCGCGCCCCTGATCCTTTGAGGCAAACAGCCTGGTTACTTGCCGCTGTACCCGGTCTGCTGCATGGCGTTGCGGGAAATGTCGCTGGTGGAAGAGACACCCTGCATCCGCAGTTTGAAGTCGTCGGCGTTGGATGCGTTCTCCAAGGCGGTTTCGTAATTGATCAGTCCGGCCTGGAACA
>JAIQFF010000289.1 GCA_020073395.1 Terriglobia bacterium | reverse complement strand
CAAGGGAGATGAGCCGGTGAAATGCCCGATCTGTAACGCCGGGGGTGAGCAGTTTAAGTTTCTGGACAAAACCATCTTTGAAGCCGCCGCAAAGGCTGAGGGCGGGTTGGAGACCGAAACAGCTTATGACGATATCCAACTCCAATGGACGGAGGAAGCACGAAAGGTCCTTCGGATGATCCCGCCGGGCTTTCAACGGCGGCGTGCGAAGGCCAAGGTTGACAAAACAGGGCGCAAAAAAGGGTTGACGGTGATCACCAAAGAGTTTGCCGTCCCCCTCTTGGAGTCCGAGGGATTAAACCTCAGCGAGGTGTTAGCCATGGATAAGCTCTACTGGACTCCCGAAGCGATCCAACGGCTTGAAAAGGTTCCATCGGGCTATATGCGTGACTGCACGCGCGGGATGATCGAGCAGCATGCCCAGAAGCTGGGAGCCGACACCATTTCTCTGGAGATCGCGAATGCCGGGATCGAAGAAGGCAAACGGACGATGGAAGAAGCCATGAAAAATCCGGCCGTTCTCAACGAAATTTTGGCGAAGTTCAAAGCAGCTAAATCGGCCGAACAGCGACCGAACGCCTGAGCATGCGGGTCCTCGCTTCTCTCAACCACTGGATTCATCTGGTATCTATCGTCATCTGGATTGGAGGCTTGGCCTTCGTCGTGATGACTTTGACCCCCGCGCTTCGGGGAAAGTTTCCCCAAGAATCTACCAAGGTTTTTTTTCAAGATATCCGGAACCGCTACTATCGGATGTCCGGTATCCTCTTGGCGCTGATCTTGATCACCGGCGGCCTGAATGTGGCGTTTGTCCTGCGGGAAATGGACAAGGCTCCGAAACTTTGGGTCATCTTTTTGGGCATCAAGCTGACACTGGTCACGGCCTTTGGAAGCATTTATCTTCTCAATGTGCTGTATAAATCGAATCCGCCGGAAACGGGCGAGGACGCAGTACCCTACGCCCACATCTCGCTTGTTCTGGGTCTGCTGATCATCCTCTGCGCCGCCATCCTACGATACTCTCACTGAGGTTCAGACCTTACATCGCCCGTGGCCAGGAAGAATGCGTCTCCTTACTTCATGACCTCGGCGTCGCAGTACCACTCCACTCCTCCTTTTGTACCCTTTACGCCCTTGATCGCCTGGAGCAGTTGGTCTTCCTTCACGCTGCCGTCATGCTCCACAACGGCGTGGCCTTTCATGCTCTGAAGGTCAACGGCCTTCACGCCTTTCACTTTGATCAAGGCATCGGTAACCTGCTTCGGATAGAACTCACAGTATTTCCCGCCCAGCATGAGCGTGACCTTCTGGTCCGCAGCCACTGCCTGCATATTCTCGATGGTCCCGCGGCCGTCATCTGCGCAATCCGGGCCAGACGAGTTGACTCCCCGATAGCTGTAACGATCCCGACGGCCTCGCCTTCAACAGCAAATGTGCCCGCAAAAGCGACTTCTTCCGGTTGCGGAATCGTGGGGACGCTCTCTCCAGTCAGCGTGGATGCATCAATGGACAGGCTGTGGACCCTGACTAAGCGAATATCCGCCGAGATGCGATCTCCTGGATTCAGAACAACCACATCATCGGGTACCAGTTCTATCGCGTCGATGCTCTGTCTGGTTCCTTGGCGGACTACCGTGACGCGCCGCGGCAGCAGGTCGCGAAGCCGCTCGCTGGCCTTTTCCGCACGGTATTCCTGCAAAAAGGCGAACAGGCCATTGAGCACAATCACAACGAAAATTGCTGATCCGAGCTGAGGCATACCAGCCAGAATCGCCAAACCCCCGGCGATCCAGAGCATGACCGCAAAGAAATGCACGAGTTGAGACAGAAGGCGACGCCAAAGCGGCAGGTGCGGCGGGCGCGGCAGTACATTCGGACCGTACTGCTTCCTGCGCAGTTCGACTTCTGCAAGGCTTAATCCTGCGGATTCAAACGGTCTTGATGCGGGTCCAGCACCGCGTGTTTGAGAACGTTGTGGCATCGCGACGTTCGCTCAGTGTAATGCCTAATTTTGCGTAAATGCTAGCTCAGGGCGGCGCCCGTCTCGGTGGACTCAATCACCCCGACGGCTTCACCGACCCGCCAAGAAACATTCAGGCGATCACCGCAACGGCTGGGCAAACGCCAGACCTTTGCTCCGAGTGCCTGGTAAGTGGGCTTCTCGAAATGTGGGTTCTCGGACCTAACGAAGCGGGTGGGATCAGGGCAACGAGTCACCTCGACGCCGGTGGGGGTGCCGGAAGATTTGACTCGTGCCAGACGGCAATCAGCCAGCGGCCGTTCTGCTTCATCACAATCCAGTCGTACAGGCCCTTCGCCGGAGGAACCGTTGCGCCGTTCGGACCCATCAGGCCACTCATCTCGAAATCGCTATCCACCGTGGCCGTGTCCGGACGCAAAAAGCGGATGTCGCGCAGCGAGACGTCCCGGTGCGCGGTCTTGAGGCGGTCCGCAAACAGCGGCGCCAGGTGCTGTTCAATCTCGGCCCTTCCGCGGGTCGTGGCTGCCTGGACGTTGATGAAATCGGCGTCGTCGGTGAACAGCAATGCGGCGGCGTGTGCATCGTGCTTGTTGAACGCGTCGTTGAAATCGGTGAAGAGTTTCTTGATTGCGGCAGAATCCGCTTCATGAGAATCCGCCGGACCCTTCGAGGACGGTGCGGCCGCGAGAGCGGGACGCGGCTCGGAGCGAAGCTGTGCCGGGCTCTTCGGGGGTGCAGGCTGACTCAGCGGCAGCGGGCCTACGTTCGCCGATGTGAATATCTGGTAGCGGCGAACCTTGTCTCCGTCGGCGATGGCAAGAACGTCCTTGTCGATACGGCCCTCGATCATGGAGCCCGGGTCGAGTTTCTTGCACGAAACGTTGATGAGGGGAATCCTGCACGCGATGACGTAGGCCACGCCACTCGTTTCCACAACCAGGGCCGTATTGTAGTTGTACATGGCCTTTGACGTCGCGCTCGGCCGGCATTGCATGGTTGCACCGCCGCCAGCGCCCGCAATCGAGCAATTCGCTTCCGCGTTGGTCAATTCCTGGGTGCCGGCAACCAAATGGCCGGTGCGCAGCACGGTGAACTGCTGTGGCTGTTCGATTGGCGCTTGCGGGACTGCTGGCGCTGCCGCAAGGCTAAGAAAGGCCAGGAAAGAAAATGCAGTGAAGCACGGAATCTTGTTCCTCATAGCGGCTATCCACCTCTCGGGTCAAAGCCAAAGAGAGTTCACTATACGCGGGAGCACGAACTTCCTGCTACTTGTCTACAAGGGCGTTCGCCCCTTCGGCGTGACCGGGTGCCGGGGCGCGGGAAATGCGTTATGATGCGGGGCTGCACGTAAGCCATCGAAAAGCACCTGCCGACGTAAAGACCGGTGCTGCTCACAACTGAGAGGAACTTCCGGACATGTCCCCGGTCTCGAAAAACTCATTCGGCGCGCGCGACACACTGAACGTCGGCGGGCTCAGCTACGAAATCTACCGTCTGGCTGCGCTCGAAGAGCGCGGCATCGGCCACGTGGGCCAACTGCCGTTTTCTCTGCGCGTACTGCTGGAAAATCT
>JAIQFF010000108.1 GCA_020073395.1 Terriglobia bacterium | reverse complement strand
TCGTGTTGCCCCATCATGATCAGCAGGCCTCCGAAGATCGAGATCCAGCGCAGCATGGGCCCTTCTAACATGCTTTCGTTAAATCTCACCTGCCAATCTTAGTGACTTTTTCAACACCCACGCCTGTTTACAACAGCTATCTGGCTAACACCGAAAAATGCCTGGGTGTTGGTGGTTTCTGGGAGTTTGGGGTTCTCGGTATCCGCATTGGTATCGGCTGTTGCGGGACAGAAATGTCCACTATCGAGATAGGAGCCCAGCAAGAATGTCGAAGGATGCGTGCAGCAGCATGCCCGGCACCAAACTTTTCCGCCACGCCGCCACGCCGCCCAGTAGCAGGCCCAGACACGTCACCAATACCATCAGTTCCCAAGGTAAGGCTGCGTGCGCCACACCGTACACTGCTGCCTGCAGAATAACTCCCACGTACAAGTGCCCCGTCCAGCGAGCGAATTGCTGCTGCAAATACCCAGGGTAGACGAATTCTTCGCAGAATCCAGTGCTGACTGAAAGCACGAGCCATATCGCCTTTTCCACAGTGCTGTGAGGCAAAAGAATTCGAAGGTTGCCGAGTTCGTGTGGCCCGAGCCGAAGAACCTTAGCGACGACGAATCCGCACACCATCCACGCCAGTGCCGTCCCAACGGCGATTGCCCCATACAAACCCCATCGCCCGACAGTCCAAGATTTCTCGTCAATAATCTCTCGAACAGTTTTAACTTGCCGCCGTAGTCCTAACAAGAGGTAGGCAAACATCACCCACTCACTAGCCAGAGAGACACAGTAGATTCGCGTGTTCCCAAACTGTTGCAAGGATTCGGTGGACTGATGGCTCAGAAGAAGCCGCGAAGAAAATGCAAAGATAACAATGATGAGCAGTAAACCTGCGGTGTGCGTTTTCGATGCCATGAATTCAAACCCGACCGACTTGTCCGGTCTCTCCATTGTCAACGCCCCCAGAAGGGATGAACCGCTCAATCGCCGAAATGAAACTTGCTAACCGGTTAGAGACACCGCACGAATCTGAAAGGTTCCTGGTTCAACTGCATGTTGGGTTGTTGACGAAACATCGCCATAGCGCTTATTGACCGGAGTCGTGAGTGCTAAGTCAATGAGGTGGGGTCCGCTGGCGAACCCAGCGTCGAGCCATTGATCAGTTTCCATTTTCCGAAAAGGGAACAAAAAGTCGTTCGGTTTTTCCGAAATCGAAAAGGATTTCGCTGCCGGAACAAACGGGTCCGAGAATTCAAGGGGATGAATCCCAGACCCGGGGGCCGACTTCCTTGGGAATCCAAGGGGGCCTAAGTGTTTGCCATGAACCGGCTCAACAGCGACTCCAGAACTCTCTCTTTTTTCTGCAGGAAAGCCTTGAAGTCGCGATGATCAGTGTGCCAGATTTCCCGAAGCAGCGCGCGATGGCGCTCCTCAAGAATCTCGAACAACAGCGCTCTCTCCTCATCGCTGAGCGTCAGCGTAACGTCAGTTTCGCTCATAAGCACCTCCCGACCTTCCTATAAATATTTTACTGCTGGCGTGGCTCACCATGCAGGGTAGGGTCAGGCACATGGTGGCGAGCGAACTCGTCGGTTAGGCGGTTCGTGCAGCACGTTCTGCACTTGAACGAAGGCTTGAAACGGATTGCTTCACGACTGTCGCAGGCCCTGAGCGTAGGTTGCCAAAACGGAAAATGGGCAGGAAATAGAAAGTAACTGTTGCAAAATCGCCACATCACTCATTGACCCCGGATAGTCCGGCATCGCATTCGGTCTTCGCTCTCCAAGTACCTGCAAATACGTACAAGCCAGACCAATCATGGGCTGGAATCATGGGCTGAGGTAAGGCCAAGCCTCTTGTGCTGATTCTGTTCGCAGGCCATTTTTGGCACGCGCAAGTCGCAGTTGCTGCAACGCTTCCGGCAGTTCCCCTGTTTTGGGTGGAAAAGAAACAGCTCTGGATCATCAGACCCAGCAATTCAACGACACCGGGGTTTGTGCCGGATCTACTGGATCGAACTTGCGGCTGCAGAAAAAACGTTATTGGCATTAGAGCCAACAAGCCGAATCGTGCCGACCACGAGGACTAAGATCACCGCTAACATGACCGCGTACTCTGCAATGTCCTGGCCTTAGTCAGACCAGATGATACTTAGCAGATTTTGCATGGGGACCTCCGTTCTTGCGCGGGACTGCCACTATCTCGGGGTTCGAGCGTGTCGCACAGTGAACACGAGGAGAAAGAAGCGATGTAAACTCAGGTCCTATAAATAATTCTGCGCCCAGAGGGTTCGGCTGTCAAGCGAGCGTCTGTTCAACTTTCCAAGAGGAATAGTCTCCTGAATTGGCAGCCGCGCTGTGCCGTGTGGAAACGAAATCCTTTCGGCTCAGCTTCCGAATAGCCGACGATCCAGGAATCGGCCCATCAGAAGACCACAAGGGCGTTTGTCGGTACTAATCCGACGGACGAACCGATAACCTCCGGATTGCCCGTTACGGTATTGCGCGTCGATGGTCATGGGCAGAGCTTCGGTGCGGTTATCCACCCCTTTTCTGGTCTCCGTGACCAGGCTCCACATTTGACCGCCGGTAAAGCTCCAGCCATGAAGCGCGGCTTCCCGCGCCGCTCGCGGGGCTGCCATCGCATCTAGCTTTCGCCCGCTGCTCCCTCACCGTCCGCACCTGCCCACCCCCGCCGATTGAAACATTCCGCCACGCCGCCGCGCTCATCGCACCTCGGCTCTGCTCTTCTCTCTACCGCTGGGCCACCTGTAATCTTTCAAAACGTTGTACATTCGAACGGAACCAGAGAAGCTGATTGGGACGAGCAATCCAGTTTCCGAGGTGCGATCGAATGGACATTCACAAGAATGCCCGACTCAGCTTCCGCAGTCGAGAGGCTTTGGTTCAACACGTGGTGGAACGAGCTCTGACCCTGAAGGCGGCCGCGGCCGCCTTCCGGGTCACGGTCAAGACCCCCACCAAGTGGGTGCAGCGCTATCGCGCCCAGGGCCTTGCCGGTTTATATGATTGGGTTGGCGAAACTTGTAAATGGTTGCGGGGGGTGGATTTGAACCACCGACCTTTGGGTTATGAGTAGGAGAAACGGAATTTCAACGAGTTAGTGGGCTGTTTAAAGAGTCGAAGATAGCAAAGAGGAGCAAGGAAGAGCGTTGAAGAGTTCTTATTTCGGGTTGGTCTTGGATTGGAATCGGGAAACGAATATCGAGTTCCGGGACGGCCTCCAGACGGGTTTTGAACCCGTGTTACCGTCGTGAAGCTTCGCCCTGCACGGCTTTACAATACTTAGAGGCCGCAAGTGGTGCAGTTAGACCTCTAACACCCGGCAGAAACTGCTTATCGTTACATGAACTTACATGGCCGAAACTCTGACATTTTCCGCAGGGGGTGGTGGATTTGAACTTCTGTCCCGCATTCATTCCAGATAAGTTGTTGATTCCGCAATATCCAAAAACGGTATCATCGGCAGAAACAGCAATTGTTTCCTTACATTTTTCTTATCCTTGCCGTTTCTGACATGTGCTGCCATTCCGCCTGTTCTTACGTCCAGACGAACACAACGCTATCACGAATTCGGAAATGTCTAGCACGAACTTTCTCATGAGGGGAATTTCTTAATCACATTCTATGAACAATCTCGAGAGGACCGCAGCAATTTCCCAAGAAGCGCGACAGACAATGCGGAAATTCCCTTAGAACAACCTCGGCGCAAAATCCTTGAGGTCCCGGCGCCAGGTCTGCCACTCGTGGTCCATGCCGGGGGATTCGTAGAACACATGCTGGATGCCCGCCTCCTGCAGCGAAGTGTGCAGTCGCAGCAGTCCCGCCCGCATTCGTTCCGGTTCATTGGTTCCGACGCCGATCCACAGCAAGTGCACTTTCTTGCCGAATGCAGCCGCATCGGCAAACACCCCGTTGTAATCGGTCTTGGGATCCAGTTTCCGGTTTCCCAGCACCAGCATACCGCCAGCCCCGCTGAACCCTCCGATATAGGAAAAGAGATCGAGATGATCGAGCGTCACCTGAAAAGTCTGCATGCCGCCCATGGAAAGTCCAGCCATGGCGCGGTGGTCGCGGTCCGGAATCGTTCGGAAAGTTGAATCGATGTAAGGAATCAAGGCCTGAGTCACGTCGTCTTCAAACACCGCGGACATATCCTGCATTGCTTTCATCATTTCGGGAGAACCAAAAGGTTTCGCAGTGAAATCAGGCGGCTCGCCGACACGCCGGGCGTAGCCATACGCCATCACGACTATCATGGGCTTGCAGCCTTTCGCTGCAATGAGATTGTCGAGGATGAAGTTCGCATGCCCCTGCCTGATCCACCCCGTCTCATCTTCGCCGGCGCCGTGCTGTAGATAGAGCACCGGATAATGCGCCTTCGTTTGCGTACCGTACTTCGGCGGCAAATAGACCAGCGCGTGCCGCCAAGAACCGGTCACCTTCGAGTTGTACCAGACCTCGCGCACTTCGCCGTGGGCCACGTCCTGGATCGAATAGTAAGTCGAGCCCGGCTCTGGAACTTCCACTGCGCTCGCATATTTGCCTCCGCCGAAAAACCCCTGGCTATTAGTGTCACTGACTTCTGCGCCATCGATGACCAACATGTAGTAATGCAGGCCGGGAACCAGCGACGGCGTGGTGATGGTCCAGAATCCGTCGGGCTGCTTCTCCATGTCCCCCTTGGGGCCGCTCCAAAAATTCACCCGGACCTTGGCGGCGTCTGGAGCTTTGACCCGGAGCTGCACTCTGCCCGCGCTATCAACCCGCGGATATTCGGCCCCCCAGACGTTCGTCGTGGCAGGTTGGAAAGTGCTGTTATCCTGTGCGCAGCATAGCGTCGCAAAGATAAGCACCATCATTCCGGCGGTTTTCATATATTGTCTTGTCCTGGTGTTCTGGTTTGGCGCTGGCAGCAATTTTGCAAGTTTCAGCAATCGTTTGCTTGACGTGAGCTCCGCCATTGGCCCAACGGCAATTCACATCTCGCAATCGATTGAGCAAACGGATACTACGCTCTCCGATTGGCAAAGGAAAAGCTATATTTTGCTGCATTGGATATCTATTTTGTCGATGAATGGTTGCCCCCAACTTCAAACAAAGGACACGTCTCTCCCATGCGCAGTTTCCTGCTTCGTTTGGTTCTTCTGACCGCCGTTCTTGCCGCTCCTCTCATGGCCGCGGACAAGTTTGCTTTGTCCGTGGACACTACCAAAGCCGGAGCGAAGATTGACCGCAACCTCTTTGGCCAGTTCGCCGAACATCTTGGTCATGGCGTCTACGAAGGGATCTGGGTGGGACCGGATTCCGCGATCCCCAATACCCGCGGCATTCGCAACGACGTCGTCGCCGCTTTGAAAGCCATAGAAGTACCCAACGTTCGCTGGCCCGGAGGGTGTTTCGCGGACGAGTATCACTGGCGCAAGGGCATCGGCACTCCTCGAAGCGTGAGCCTCAATCCCAACTGGGGCGGGGTCATCGAACCGAACACGTTCGGCACTCACGAATTCATGGACTTTCTCGAACAGATTGGCGCTGACGCGTACGTGTCGGTCAATGTCGGCTCCGGCACCCCTCAGGAAGCGTCCGAATGGCTGGAATACCTGACCACTGCGGAGCCGACCACCCTGGCGAAGGAGCGCGGCGCCAACGGCCATCCTGCTCCCTACAAGGTGAGCTTTCTTGGCATCGGCAATGAAAGCTGGGACTGCGGCGGCAACATGACACCCGACTACTATCTGGATCAGCTCAAGGTCTACAGCCGCTTCGTCAGAAACTTCAATCCCGAGCAGCAAAGCAAAGCGCAGCAGATGCTCAAGATCGCAGTGGGTCCCGGCGGCGATGGACCCCGCTGGACCGACTGGACCGAGGCCATCATGAAAGCCTATCAGCATCACTCCTGGAGCTGGGACATTGACGGCCTTTCCATGCACAACTACACCGTGGTGAACTGGCAAGACAAATTGGCCTCCGTCGGATTCGGAAACGCCGAGTACGCGCAAGTTCTCAAGACCACGCTGGACATGGATAGTCTGATCAACACACACTCGGCCATCATGGATAAGTATGACCCCGAGAAGAAAGTGGCCCTGGTGGTGGACGAATGGGGAGGGTGGTATGCGCCGTTGCCCGGCAGCAATCCCGGCTTCCTGGTCCAGCAAAACAGCCTGCGCGACGCCATCCTGGCGGCGCTCAACCTGAACATTTTTGCGCGCCACGCAGACCGGGTGCGCATGGCCAACATCGCGCAGATGATCAACGTGCTTCAGGCCATGATCATCACCGACAAAGAAAAGATGGTCCTGACACCCACCTATTACGTCTTCAAGATGTATGTGCGGTTCCAGGACGCTACCTTTGTGCCTGTGACATTCGACGCAGGAACCTATAAACAAGGCGACATCGCGCTGCCTGGGGTGGACGCCATCGCTGCCAGGGACACAACCGGCAAACTATGGCTGGAAATCACCAACCTTGATCCGGATCAGCCCGTCGATTTCGAAGCGAGTCTGACCGGCATCACGGCGAAATCAGCAAAGGGAGAGACCCTGACCGCGCCGAAGGTTGACAGCGTCAACACCTTCGATGCTCCGAACACTGTGGTCCCAAAACCGGTCTCCGCGAAGCTCGCAGGCGGCAAACTGACTCTGAAGCTGGAACCGAAATCAGTCACCGTTCTTTCAGTGGAACAGTGACGAAAAACACGCCAGAGGCCTTGTAACGAGCATCCTGGATCAGCTCTCGATCGCGACTGATGCCGAGCCATTCTGCGGCCAGCAACGGCACGCGTGTAGCATGGAGAGGCGGTTCAGCGGCATTCGAAATTGTTCGCGTCCTCCGTATCGCCCTGTCCTTCATATTGGGCGTGTTTGGGGTAAGGGCATAAAGGACGGCTGCGACCAGGGAATGCTTTGCCAGTTGTGATTACTGCCGCGGGAGCAGTCCCCTTCTCCACCCAGGCGACCATCGCGCCCAGTAGATCGAACCGATCAAGACTGGGCCCACCGCCACAGTGCCCCATTCCTGGAACGAAATAGAACTGGCTCCACCTGGAAACGGCTTCCAGGCCGCCATTGGCAGCAGCCATATCCTTGTAATAACTAAATGTGTCGAGGGGAGAGAACCAGGGATCGCTGTCGCCATGGTAAAGGATCAGCTTGCCGCCATGCCCGGAGAACGTAGTCAGATTGGTGGCCATCGAGTCCACCAGTGGCCGAACGTCCGCGAGCGCTTCCTTTTCGACGTCAACTTCCATGGCGGTGGTTGCCGGCCCGAAAATACCTGGGCCTGGCGAGAGAATGCCACGGATGGGAGCGCTGGCCGTGATGCCGGTGTCGTACAGGAAGCCGGGATAAACCTGGACACCACCCTGCGTTTTTGGCCCGCCGAACGCCTTCTTGATCGCTGCGGCTTTTTCCGGACTCAGGCACGACTCGCTTTTCCCTTCCTTACACGCCAATACCGCCGGATCAAAGTCGCAGCCCAGAGGATCGGAAATAATGCCGTCGGCCACTCCGTCCTTTGCATCACATTTCTGCAGCAGAGCGTCACTGATCATCTTGCGATCGGCGTCGCTGATGGCCTGCGCGATGATTGGCTTTCCCTCCGCGTCTTGTGGCGAGATCTGGTTAAAAGCGACCGGGATCCACTTGCCGATCGCCAGGTTAGAAAGTCCGGTGCGCATGGCGGGATCACCCGAAATAATGCCGTCGAAGACTGCGGGGTACCGCTGCGAAAGAATCATGCCCTCGCGGCCGCCGGTGGAACATCCGGAGAAATACGAAAAGGCTGCCGGCTTCCCGTAGTATTCCGCAATGAGTTGCTTGGCCAGGGTGGCGACCTCGGGGTTCGCGAGATAGGCAAAATCCAGATAGGCTTGCTGGTCTTTCATGAAACCGAAATCGAATCCGCGTTGACTTGTGTGGCCAGTATCGGTGCTGACTACGGCGAAACCGCGCATGAGGCCGGGCGTATCTCCGGTGGCGTTCAGACCGAGCGGGGGAAGCACTACTCCGTTACTGCCAGCGCCGCCTTGCATCAGGAAATCGCCATTCCATTGCTTGGGCATAGCGAGGACAAAGTTGATGCCAAACTCCTCGCCGCCAACTCCGGCACGGCGATTGATGACGCCTTCGACTCGGCAATATGCAGGAAGCGGAGCACTGTGGCCGGGCCCGTAGAGATTAGGGACTGTGGTTCCATAAGGAATCTGTTCGGCTTTCGTGATCTCGGCTTTTATGATTTCAATGCTCGGAGTTTTAAAGCCCTTCAGCGCGGCGCATGAGTCCGCCTGCTGGGCCCACGTACCGGCACTCAGCACGAGTACGGGCCACACCATGGCGTGCCACAATCTCGTAGGCAATGTTGTCCTCACTTTCCCGTCTGCGGGCCGACTATCGCCGATTTCGGCAGCCGGAGAATTTGTTAAGCAATTGCTTCGCTCGATTGTTTCAGCTCAGGCTATTCCGGGAGCGTCCTGGTGCCTTTCACTTGAAATTCGCCGGCCACTGTCGTTGCGCCCGTGTTGGGCTGGCCTCCACCAACAGACACCGAATACGTCCCTTCCGCGATGATCGGCTTGCCGGCTGCGGTTACCATGCTCAGGTCGCGTTCCTTCAACTTGAAGCTCACCTTCTGCGATTCGCCCGGCTTTAAGTGAACGCGCTTGAACCCGCGCAGGGCGCGCATCGGCGCTCCCGCCACGTTCGGAAAACTTAGATAGAGCTGAGCGACCTCGTCTCCCTCACGCTTGCCGGAATTGGTGATGGTCGCCTCTGCGGTCAGTGGATCGCCGGCCTTGAGTGCGTTCTGCGGAAGCGTCAGGCCGCTATAAGAAAATGTCGTGTAGCTCAAGCCATGCCCGAACGGATACAAGGGCTTGCCTTCGAAATAGCGGTAAGTTCGCCCTTTCATTGCGTAGTCTTCAAACGGCGGGAGTTGATCGATACCGGTGTAGAAAGTAACCGGCAGCCGTCCCGCGGGATTGTTTCTTCCCGAGAGCGTTTCCGCGATCGCCGCACCACCTTCTTCGCCTGAATACCAGGATTCGAGGATTGCGTTTACATGCTCTTGTGCCCAGTTCACGGCGAGGGCGCTTCCGTTGGCGAGCACGAGTGCTACTGGCTTTCCCGCAGCCACCAGCGCTTCGAGCAACTGCTGTTCCGGCTTCGGTAGATCAATGCTGGTGCGGTCGCCGCCCTTGAACCCCTCTTCGCTCACCGCCATCTCCTCGCCTTCGAGCTGGCTGGTGATTCCCATCACGGCAACCACCACATCCGCGTTCTTCGCTGCGTCAATTGCGGCGGGGTCCGGTTTCGGATCGTACTTCGCCCAAATCAACTGCGCCTGTGTGGGCCCGGGTTTCGTCTGCCGGTACCTGACTTCGAGGGCCGTCTTCTTACCCTGCTCAAGATGAATGTGTCCGACCTTGCTTTGCGACCGCTCGCTGTCCAGGTACTGCATCACCAATGGTTTGCCATCAACCAGGACCATTACGAAATTGCCGCTGGCGCGTACTCCGATGCTGTAATCGCCGGTTTCGTTAACCGTGAGAAACCCTGCCCAGTCCACCGATAGAGGATAGGTGCCGGCGGCTTCGTGCGGGACATTTCCTGAATTTAAGTCAATCGTGCTCGCCGTACGCGTGGCTAATACAGGGCCCTGGCCTGGATCCACCCCCGAAGAGAACTTCGTGGTGAGCCCTGGCTGACCTTCCGCGCTGGTCAACGCCGACTCCGGGACTAGTTCTCCATCGGTTCGCAGAAACCGCGTCCCGGGCACAAAGCTGATCTGCGCTTCCGGGAACTCCGCTTTCATGCCGTCGAGAACGGAAACGATATGGATTGGGCTTCCGCTGTAATTGCCAAGCAGGTATTTCGTTTGATCGGCCAGCGGTCCCACCAGGGCGATTTTGAGTTTGCCCTGCTTGAGCGGCAGTGTGCCGTCGTTTTTGAGCAGAACCATGGACTCGTTGGCGATGGTCCGCGCCAGCGCGCGGTGCTCCGAACTGTCCAGTTCCTTTTCGTCAATTTTCGTATATGGCACCATCTCCGGCGGATCGAACATGCCCAGCTTCATCCGCGCAGTAAACAGGCGTATGAGCGCGATATCGATTTCCCTTTCCTTTAAGAATCCTTGCTTGTATGCGTCATAGTAGGGGCGGTAGTCGCGATCGTCGTTGACTTTGGCGAAATCGATGCACTCGTTGTCCATGCCCCGCTGAATGGCCAACGCGGACGCCTCGGGCTGGGTCTTGGTGAAATGATGGTCGCGGAAGATGTTGACAACCGCGTCGCAGTCAGAGACGACGTAGCCCTGAAACTTCCATTTGTTTCGCAGTTGGTCTTGCAGCAGGAACTCATTTACGCACGCAGGCTGTCCGTTGATGCTGTTATACGCGCACATCACCGAAGCGGCCTTGGCTTCGGTCACGGTTGCGCGAAATGCCGGCAGATACGTGTCCAGTTGATCATGTTTGCTCACCATCACATCCGCGTGGTGGCGCGTGCTTTCTGGCCCGCTGTGGACCGCGTAATGTTTCGGCGTCGAAATGACGCGATAGTATTTCGGATCGTCGCCCTGCATGCCCGTAACGAACGCCACCCCCATTCGGGCCGTCAGGAACGGGTCTTCCCCGTAGGTTTCCTGGCCGCGTCCCCAGCGGGGATCGCGAAAGATGTTGATGTTCGGCGCCCAGAAGTCGAGACCCTCAAAGATGTCGCTGTGGCCGTCCTTCATCCCCTGCGCGTACTTGAGTCGCGCCTCAACGCTGGTCGCAATCGCCATCCGGTGAATGGCATCCGGATCAAACGTCGCGGCCAAGCCGACCGGTTCAGGGAACGTGGTGATACCGCCATTGTTCGCTACGCCATGCAGCGCCTCGCTCCACCAGTCGTAGTCCGGCACATTCAGCCGCGGAATCGCGCGCGACTGGTTTACCAGCTGCGACACCTTTTCTGCCACCGTCATGCGGTGGACCAGATCGGCAGCCCGTTGCTCGGCCGGCAACGAAGTATTCAAATATGCGGGCTTTTCGGAATTCTGTGCGTTGAGACCATTGAGGGCAAACACAGGCACAAGGAGGACGAGTAGACGGAAGTTAAGGGGACGCATAGAATCTCCGGGTACGAAACGAGTTTAATTGCAATCGTTTACTTGGTCATGCAACCACTTTGGAAGTTGAAATCCCTGCCGCTTCGCTTGGGCGGATGATGTGGCCTTAGGTCGTGTGCGCAGCAATCACATCTTTCCCCTGAGCTGGCGCCGTACCCAAGCCCGGGGCGCGAAAAGCTCCGATCCCCCCCGGTCAACCTTCGACTTGGCGAAGTTCAGGACACCACCAACTCGGGTTGAAGATACCAATCGGCAAGCTCTTGCGTTGCATCGCAAGACAATAACTGTCTTTCGAGAAAGGCTGCACGGCGGTGGACAACCGCTGGAGTGAGTGGCCCGGATGCAAGCGCGGCCGCTGCAGTGCCTGGAAACTGTCGACGATTCAATCGACGCCTCCCTGACTATTTCAGCCTCGCGATCTTCAGGTTACGGAAATACACCTCGGCCCCCTCGCATTGAAAAAGGATTTTGCCCTTGGTGGTGTTGGCATTCGTTCCCAGCAATGCGAGGTTTCCGTTCACAAAATACATAACCCGGTCATGATCAACCACCAGTTCGAGGACATTCCATTTTCCGTGCGGCCGTTCCAGATCGTTTACCGGATCGCGGTGTCCGGTGACATTGACGAGAGGGCCCCTGCCGACATGCGGGATGCGAATATATGCGCCAGGCCCGGATGACGTGCTTTCATATACCTTGCCGTCCACGGTCGCGCTGGTGCCGCCGACCACCCACATGTCGCCGGTGCCCCCTTCGTTGATCTGAAACTCCATCATCCGCGGCCAGACCTTGAGTGGCCCAGTGACGTTGTATTGAATGCCGCTGTCCCTGGCTTTCCCATCGCGCGGCGGATACGTCTTTTCACCCCATTTGAATTCGGCGCGCAGGTAGTAATTTTCATATTCCTTCTGGGTTACAAGCCCGCCGAACTCCTGCCCCGAGATGTGGAGCACGCCTTTTTCAACCTGAAAGACTTTGTTGGGATCGCGGTTGATACCTTGCTTCTCAAGCAGGGTGTCGAAACCGGTCAAATCCTTTCCGTTAAAAAGGGGCGCCAGTTTTCCGTGTGGAGGGATAGAAGGCTTTGCCTGTACCGATGCCGCCAAGCTCAGCATGAGCCCCAGTGTTGCCATGCATAACATGCGCACCATCTGCGGCCCGACCTGACTTCTCATTGATATGCCTTTGACATGCCGTCCGGGTCTTCAAGCCTGAATCTCGTGGTAAACAAAATACCGCTCATGCAGGATGCTCGAGAGGGGAACAAACGTGACCGCCTGTTCCTGCGAAGTACCACGGAACTTCAGCTTACCTTCAGCGCGCTGGAGCCAGCTCGCTGGATCATCAAGTTTCCCCTTGAACTGCAATGGCGGCGCTGGCTCCTGCTTGGTTTGTGCCTGGTAGTGGCGATACCACTTTCCCTTGGGCTCATCTTCGAACCGCGCGGCCAAGACCAACGGCCCGTACATCGCGGCCTGGAGGCCCTCGCGGTCGGGCATGGGCGCGGCGTGCAGCTGCATGGGCAAGCTCAGTTCAATGCGGTCTCCGCTATTCCACGGCCCGCGCAGAACAAGGTAGCTGCCGGGATCGGCGAAAGCCGGCAGCGTGCGTCCATTCACTTTCACGCTGCCGTTTTTCGCCCAGTACGGAATGCGCAGTTTCAAATCCACCTCGGCCGGTTTCTCTGCTGAGACCACCAGCGTAGTTCCCTGTTCTTCCGGGAACGAGGTCTGCTGGCTCAGGCGAATTCCCTTTTCCGCCCAGTCCACGGTCGAAGCGATGTAGAGGTTGACAAAGATGGAGTTGTCGTCGTGGAAGTAAATGGTATCCGTTAACTTGGCAAACTCTTCCGCGCCCGAACCGCTACAGCACCAGAATGAATCGAAAGGTTTGGCGAAGATTTTGGAGTAGCCACCGCCGACCGGCACGAAATAAACCGTGGTTCCGGTTTCCGGGTCAATGGTTCCCAGGCGGTGATTGAACATGAGCCGTTCGTAGTAATCCATGTGCTCCGCCTGAGGCGACCAGGAGAACACATGCCGCGTCAGCTTCATCATGTTGTACTCACAGCAATCTTCAGACGTATCTCCACTAAGTTGTGTCGACAGCACGCCTGGATCCGTCTTCCAGAATTCGAAGTTGCTGACTCCACCCGTGCAATACGCGCGCTCGCTGGTCACCTCATTCCAGAAGTAGTCGGCGATATTCCAGTAGCGTCTATCACCGGTGACTTCGTAGAGACGGGCGGCCGCAATAACCTGCGGAATATGCGTGTTCGCGTGCAGACCCTTGAGTTCATCGCGATGCGCAGCCAACGGATCGGTGAACAGCTTCTTGTCGAAGCGTTGCGCGAGATTGAGATATCTCTCCTTTCCTGTCACCCCGTACAAGTTGGCGAGTACCTCGCCCATGCCGCCGAATTCTTCCTGCAGCACTCGTTGCATCTGCTGATCGCTTAAAGGTCCAACCCAGCTCTGCACCCACCCCGCCATCTTCTCGGCCGTTTCAAGAGCCTGTTGATTACCGGCCAATGTGTACATGTCGAGATGCCCGGCCATGATCTTGTGATAGGTGTAGAAAGGAGCCCAAACCCTCACCCCATCGCGCAGGCGATCGAACCACGTGACAGGAAACGCGCTGAGATAACCATTCTTGAGTTGCGTCTGACATTTGCCCAACTCAGTCACCATCGAGTCGCCGTTGCGCTTGAGTTCTTCGTCCCCGGAACTGGCGAACGCCAGTGCGCAAGCCGAAAGATAGTGCCCGCCGGCAAAGTGGCCGCGCAGTTCGCAGTCAGGCTTCTCCCACTCCCCCAGTGGTTCGGCGGAAGATGGCAAGCCGGCATTCAGGCGGAAGGTATGCAGCAACCGGTCGGTCGCGACCGTCTTCAAATATTTCCGGTTGGCCTCCGCTGCCTGGGTGAATACGCCGGGCCCCAGTCTCACGCTTTTCATCGGGAAAGGGCTTACCTGCGGAGCAACCACCTCGTGGCCCACCGGCTTGGCCGCGCCAGCGGAGACTGCCCCTGCATTCTGATTTTCAAAAGCTAACCCAGGCGTGCGCAGGACTGCGCCTGCACCCACAACGGCGGCGGTGGCAACGAATTTGCGGCGACTGATTCCTTTCACGACAAGCTCCTTTAATTATCCGGCGCAATGCAACGATTCCTTGCCCTACAAATGAACGTTGCTCACATCTTCGGTTGAACATGGACTGAGGCCGCCTTACCGTCATACTCCACGGTGGCATCGGGGTCGGGAGTCGACGCGATTCCTGTTCCATGCCCTTCGCGGACAATCACGATACGGAAAGTTCTGTGTTCGAGCATTCCCGGAAAGCTCCCTTCGCCGGCCGCAATGGTCACGGTTGAGGACTTGTCATCCCAGTGGATGGGAATGACCGACCGGGCCCCGTGCTCATAGTCGTAGTTGTCCCCTTCATCTTCGTAGAGCGTGAAGTCGCCGTTGGCGCCAGTGTAGACGCGCAGATCAATCGGGTCCGCCTTGCCCGCGGCCGATTGTACAAGCGGTCCAAAGGGAACAATCGAGCCGCCGCGGGCATAGATCGGAATTCTTTCCAGCGGAGCTTCCGCGGTGATGCTCTGCCCGCCGTTCGTATGCTTGCCAGTCCAGAAATCAACCCAGTCGCTGCCGGCCGGAAGATAAACCTGCCGCTGCGTCGCTCCCTCCACAGTTACAGGATTGATCAGTAAAGCGGAACCGAACATGAACTGGTTGGAAACCGCGCGCGATCCCGGATCCGATGAAAACTCCAGCGGCAGCGCCCGCATCAGGGTTTCACCTTTGCTGGTGACGCCCCAGGCGGCGGAGTAAATGTAAGGCAGCAGATGGTAGCGCAACTCATCGTACTGGGTGGCAATGTCCAGAAACTTGGGACCGTAGTTCCATATCTCGGCATTCGAAATCCATCCGTGTACGCGGAAGATAGGACAGAATGCCGCGTACTGGAACCAGCGAGTCAGCAGTTCATGGTACGCCTCATTCGTGTACTGATCTTTCGGCCGGAAGAATCCGCCGCCGTCCGTCGTCCAATAAGGCAGGCCGGCCATGCTGAAGTTGAGGCCTGCCGGGATCTGGCGTTGGAACGTAATCCAGTCCGCAGAGATGTCTCCGGACCATGAGATGGCCGCGTTTCTCTGTTGCCCGGTATAGGCGGAACGGGTGAAGATCACGACGCGTTTGCGGTCGGTGGTGGAACGCTGTCCTTCGTAGATTGCTTTTGTGACATACAAAGGATACGCGTTACGCACCGACTCGCCGCTGCCCAGAAACGTCTGGTGGCCCTTGAGGATGTCGAACTCCGGCTCGGAGGCGTCCATCCACCAGCCATCCAGGCCGTAGTCGAAGATACCTGTCTTGAGTTCCGCCCAGAACGTTTTTTGTCCCTCGGGATTAAAGAAGTCCATCCAGGGTGTTCCCGGAATCAGTAAGGATTTAGCGCTCATCCGCTTGTAGATGTCCGAGTCCTCGCCGAACCTCGACCACACCGAAATCGGCACATGCTCATCCATCGCATGGAACTGCTCCATCATGGCTTTGGGATCGGGGTAGTTGGTCTCGTCAAACTTCATGGCGTTCCACCCATACTTGCCCCAGTACTGCCAGTCCTGGACCAAGGCGTCAACCGGAAGGTTGCGTTTGCGGAACTCCATTCCAACATCCAGGATTTCCTTCTGGGTATGATAGCGCTCCCGGCACTGCCAGTATCCATACACCCACTTGGGAAACATCGGCGCTTCGCCGGTAAGCTGGCGGTAGTCGGCGATGACCTGGTTCAGGGCCGGACCATAAAAGAAGTAGTAGTCAATAGCCTGGCCCATCTCGGAGCGGAAGGTTGTCGTGTCCTCCGGTGGACGCGCGGACAATTGAAGGCCTCCAGGGCCTCCCTTGGCGGTGATCTCATACTCCCTCTTCCCCTCCAGGTCCACCACGCCGGACGCCGAACTCGGGGTCCACATGTTCACCAAGTTAATGGCGTGCTTCCCGTCCACATCCACCACCAGCTGATCTTTGTTGTCGCTGGCCAGCAGGAAGCCGTAGCTGCCTTTCGCGCCGGTGGTGAACTTTCCCTTGCCGGTAGCCGGGTCAATGGCAATTGCCTGATCGGCAGGATTGAAGTCGGTCAGGGATGGATTGTTCCAGAGCAGACCGTAGCCTCTGCTCGACAGCAGGAACGGAACAGAAATGTTGGTATTCGCCTGATGCAGACGGATGGGTACTCCGCGAACGTTAAAGATTCCCTCCTGATGCTGGCCCAGCCCGTATTGAAATTCATCGGAAGGCGATACGAAGCTCTGCTGAATCTGCCAGGTCTTCATCTCGGCGAGCGAGGGCACATCGAAGGACTTGCCGCCGTCCTTCGGTTCAGCCAGCACTTCCTTTCCGTCCTTGGAGAGAAAACGTAGGGCGCCCGTCGTCCCATTCACCGACACCGTAACCCCCGCGGTTGAAAGAGTGACGTCCTTTCCGATCTTGACCACGACATGGTCGGCACGGCACGGTTGGAGGACGACCGGAACCTTGGGGGCGGGAATTTCACCGGTTGGACCGGCCACCACGTGGATAATGCGGTCGCCGCAGGCTTCGATGCGCATGCTTCCGGCCGCGGTCTTTAAGGTCACACCATTCGAATCTTTATGAGATTCCTTGATGGCAAATTGCGCTTCACCGGCCCATGCTGGGGCAGTAGGAACAAGAAGAGCAAGAACAATGAAGAACGGAAGGATCCGGTACGTTTTGTTCATTGTGATTTGCGGTATTCCTTTCACACCTTCACGGAATGACGAACAACACGATCACACTGCTGTCTATCGAGACTCGTTATCGTTCCCGCCTTGCTCGAACGCCACAGTTGCACGCGTCAACCCTTCTCGCTGAATTTGTTTTGACGTTTCAAAGGCCTGATTGGCCAATTCTCGTTCTCCCACCTTCAAATAGAGACGCGCAATCTGATAATGCAGGCTGCCGTCCTTGTCGCTGTCCAGCGCGAGCTTTAACTCCGCAATCGCCTCCTGCGTCCGATTCGTCTTGGCATACACATTGCCCAGCAAGGCGTGGACCCGGGACACAAACTCGGGCTTGGTGTTCAGGCTCTTTTTCAGGAAGGGCTCGGCATCGGTATATTCATTGCGGGCACAAAGGATTTCGCCCATCACAGCATTCAGTTCCGGGTCGTCCGGGTGCTTGTTCAGCGCCGCCTGCGCCAGACTCAGCGCCTCGTCCGTCTGCCGGTTTGCCAGCAAAGCCAAGGCCAGGCCGAACAGCGCGCCCGTGTCCTCCGGACGCAGCGCTAAAGCCTGGCGATATTCCTTTTCCGCCTCCGGAACGTTCTTCTGCTGGCGATAGATGTCCCCCAGGAGCACATGCAATTTGGGCGAGTTGGGGTCGGCCGCGCTCGCACGCGCAAGAGATTGTGTGGCCAGATTCCCGACTGACTTTGTTTCCCAATAAAGTCCCTCAGCCTCTGATGCGGGACTCTGCGCCAGTCTTTCCGACGCCTTCAGCACACTCAAATAATCGCCACTGAGATAAGCGCACGAAGCCAGCAACCGTAGGTTCTTGACTGCTAGTGGCTGCGGGCGAGAAGCCAGTTCGTCCTGGCATCGCCCGTAGCTGCCGCTCGCGTAAAGTTTTGCTGCATCGCCGGCGGGGATTTTGCCGCTTCGGGCCGGGCGTCCGGTCCCCGCGCTCGCCGCGGCAGTCAACGGATTTTCCCGGGATGAATCAACAAACAGAGTTTCAGTTTCAGACGGAATATCGCCCGCTGCCTGCAGTGCGCGCAAGGCACTCAATAGCTCGCCACGCTGGGGACCAGCCAGGCCCGCGCTGAACCACCCGGCATTGCTCCGCGCAAAACCGGAATCGGTTTTCCATATTTCTCCGATTTCCCTGGCTGCCTTTGCGCTTGCACCCTGTTCCAGATGCAGCCGCGCCAGGCCCAACTTCGCTATCAACGAGCCGGGATTCGCCGCCAACTCTGCATTCAGTTCCCGCTCCGCTCCCTCCAGGCTATGCCGGTAGAGCAGGACAAAACCGTAGCCGGCATGCGCCCCGACAGGAATCTGGGGAAAAGCAAGCACCTTCTTATA
>JAIQFF010000107.1 GCA_020073395.1 Terriglobia bacterium | reverse complement strand
ACCGTGGTTCCCAAGATCAGTCAGGAGACCTTGGCCGAGATGGTGGGCACTACTCGTTCGCGAGTCAGCTTCTTCATGAACCGGTTCAGAAAATTGGGATTTATTCATTACGCCGGAGGGGAAGAAGGCGGCTTACAGGTCCACAGTTCACTGCTGAATGTAGTTCTGCACGATTGAGTACGACCGCGACCGCGTCCTAGATACTGAGTGCCTCTCCCGCTCAACGAAGGAAGTTAACGGGTGGAACCTGTCTCAGCGATTTCTCTTGATCGCTCCTCGCGGCTACTCCTTTGTCCCAGCGTCCTTGGCGGCGTCGGCGCGCCAAACGTACAGGTATTTGTCATCACTCGACGTTACCACGGGGATCTTTCTCTCTCGCGTTGCGCGGTTCAACGCTGACCGCAGATTCTGCATCTTCTCGCCGTTCAGCCTGCTCAGCGGGATCTTCACCGCTTGCTGGTCGTTCAGCTTGGCAAGGTCGCCAAGAATGTCCGACACGACCTTCCGATGTCTTCCCTTGCGGCCCTGTGGAACATCGGACTGATTCACCGCAGAGAAATGCAGTTCACGACCGTGTCCGTTGTGTCCCATGGCGGCCCTGCTTTCCTGTGAAATCGTATCCGTACGCCAGAAATCGTACCGCGAAGAATCGTAAACTGCAACTGAAAATCTATGCGATTGCAGGTAATCCGCATTGCGGGGCAGCGCAGCCTGCGGAATGCTCGCGCCAAGTTGCGTAATTTCCGAGAGATGCGCTGTCTGCGTTGCACTAAGACTTGATGAGAGTTCACCCGTATAGCCGCAACTGCGCTAGTGTGATGGCACGATCATGACTCCCGTCAGCGGCACCAGGAAGACGCGAGATTTCGATCCGCACGCCTTTCTCGCGACCATTGGCGAGGGCAGGAAGAGCCTGACCTTCGCCAAGAAGCAAGGGATATTCACTCAAGGGGATGCGGCGGACGCCGTCTTCTATATCCAAAAGGGCAGAGTCAGGCTCAGCGTGGTGTCCAAGACCGGCAAGGAAGCCACCATCGGAATATTGGGTGAGCAGAATTTCTTTGGTGAAGGTTCGCTCGCCGGGCAAGCTCTCCGTATGGGGTCCGCAGCCGCAGTGACAGATTGCCAGCTTCTGCGGATCGAGAAGAAGGCGATGATGAATGCGCTTCATCGCGAGCACGCGTTTTCCGACCTGTTCGTGGCGTATTTGCTGGCGCGGAATATCCGTTACGAGGAGGACCTGGTTGACCAACTGTTCAATTCGAGCGAAAAGAGACTGGCCCGTGTCCTGCTTATGCTGGCCCATTTTGGCAAGGAGGGTGTGCCCGAGACCGTGGTCCCGAAGATCAGTCAGGAGACCCTGGCCGAGATGGTGGGAACCACCCGTTCGCGCGTCAGCTTTTTTATGAACCGGTTCAGAAAATTGGGTTTCATTCACTACAACGGTGGATTGGAAGTCCACAGTTCACTGCTGAATGTCGTACTGCACGATTGAGCGGTTCCTGCCCATCTCTTTTATTCTTTTTTCGTTGACCACGTCGCCAAGATTGCACTATCTGTATCCCGCGACCTTGCGCGGTGTGCCGACCGCAGTGGCAGACGTGATCTGGTAGTCCTGGTAGTCAATCGTGAAATAAGCATGGCCTCCCAGGCGGATGGTGCTGGTGCTTCGATTGGACAGCGGGAGCCAGAAATCTCCCACTTTCGCGTAAACCTGTTCGATCTTGGTTTCTTTCGTCCAGAAGGAAGGATTCTTCGCAGGGACCGCATCAATACGGACCACGGCAAAGTCCTCGGCATCGACCCAGATGCGGCCGCGGTACAGTAGTTTGTCGTTGGTGCGCGGTTCCACCGAGAGAACGTAGGCCAAACCCGCAGGCGTGCTCTCGTACCCGTCTAGAGTGAACCTGTAGTTGTCCTGGTTGAGGGCGACACGACTTTGGTTCTCTTCAGCCGCTGCCTCTTTCTCGCTCTGCAGCATTCGTTTGAATACTCTGTCGATAATTAACTGAGATCCTTTTTCCGACCGGACGCTGAATTCTTTCGTTCCGGGGGTGCGGTAGTTAACATCCACAGTCATTTCCGCCGTTCTGGAACCGGGGAAGCCACGATACTCCAGGCGATAGATCCGGGTTCCCTGGTAGGCGCCCAGGGCTTGAGCGCGCTCGAGGTTTCTCCGCACCAGGTTGGTCACGATTTCTTCCGTGCTCAACTGCACATGTGGCTCCGCTGCCAGTGTGTCGGAAGGTTGTGCGCAGGCGGTCGGCGAGACGCCGAGGCCGAGAAAGAGCGACAGGGCAAAATGGGCGGAACGGCTGTGAGGTTTCATCGCTGGACCCGATTAACTCAAGATAACCCGACCGCTTTCTTCAATAGTGGTCAATTTTGACCAGATTTTACTACTACCTCCGCCTGACAATTTCCTTGGATTTCGCCGTTAATTGATGGCCACTAAACTGCTAATCCGAAAGCGTTCTAAGCAATCCGATCCAAGCAATTCGAGGTAGTCGTCCCGGGCGCAAGTTGCTCGACAGCCTGTGCAAGGCCGCCCAAGGAGGGCGACATCGCGTGCGCGTTCACCTCATCAATCCCAGTGAAGTTTCTTTTGGCACGGCGGTCATTACCCCGCGCTGGTTGTATGTGCTTGCGGCCGCAACACCTGCGAGCTTTGGCGATCCCTGCCTGGTGGATGAGACCCTGGAGGCGGTAGATCCAGACCAGATTCAAGCCGGCGATATTGTTGGCATAGGCATTCACACCGCGAACGCTCTCCGAGGCTACAAAATCGGGAAATTGGCACGCGAGCGCGGTGCCCACGTAGTGTTCGGAGGCATTCACGCCACGCTCTACCCCAACGAAGCCCACGAACTAGGCGGTGCCCATGCGGTGGTGAAGGGCGATGGAGATGTGGTCTGGTCAAGGGCATTGGCGGATTGCGCTCGTGGAGCGCCTCTGCCGATTTATGAAGGCGGCCGCATTGAGGCCGACATGTTCCTGCCTGCCCGCTGGGACCTGGTGCCGCGAAAGAGCTATATGTGGGCCTCGGTGCAGACCGTGCGGGGTTGCCCCAAGCATTGCTCTTTCTGCTCGGTATGGCGCACTGACGGTCAGCGTCCCCGGCAGCGTTCCTCAGACGTGGTAATTGAGGAAATCGTGCAGTTGAGGAGGCTGGGGTTCCGCTTTATCGCCCTCGCCGACGACAATTTTTATCCCGTGACTCTCACCGACCTCCGCTTGGCCGAGGAACAACACAACACTCACCGGCTCAATGAACTCAAGACCATCCGGACAGAGCGCTTTGAATTGATGAGGCGACTGGCCCAGCTCCCACCCGACACGATTTTCTTTACCCAGATCACCATGGAAGCTGCAGAAGACGCTGAGTTCCTCGATGCCATGCAGGCGGCGCACATCAAAGGGGCCCTGGTAGGTGTGGAGGCCGTGACCCCGGCAGGCTTGAAAGACGTTTACAAGGAATTCAATTGTGCGGGAGACGATCTGGTCAAGCAACTGAGAACCTTTCGCCAGCACGGCGTGTACATCCTGGGTTCGTTCATTTTTGGCCTGCCCAGTGACCGGCCGGAGACCTTCGATGCGACCGCGCTGGCCGCCGTCCAGGCAGAGATGGCCTTCGCCCAATTCGTGACCCTGACACCCTATCCCGGAACCGTGGACTTCATCCGGTGGGAAAAGCAAATGGAGGCGGCGCCGGTTATGGTTGCCGGCATACCGATTACCCGCCGCTGGCTCATTCCGCAAGCGCTGCGCCCCAAGCTGTATTGGCCCCACCCCACCATGTCGGCCGAGGAAATTCGCCAGCGCACGCAATCCGTCTGGGACACGTTTTACGGTCTGAAGTCCATCTGGATGCGATCCCGGTTCATAAAGTCCATGCGCGCCCGCCTGGCGTTTGTACTGATTTCAAAAATCTACCGGCAGATGTATGCCGACACTGGAATCGCCACCGACAGCGCCCGCGTATCACGTTCCGCGCAGTGGGCGCGCTGGCTGGCCAAGCCCTGCCAGAGGCTGTTTGCGGCGTCTCCGATGCCGGATCTGCAAATTCCAGGAGCGTGGAGCCCATCCGCCGCCATGGAGCAGAGCACTTCAGCCAGCGATTGAGGCTAAGCTCGAAGCCAGGACGTTTATGCAGGTCTGAGCGACCTGCCGCACTCCAGGCAGCAGGTTTCGTGGCGCGGCGTGATGAGTCCACAGAACGGGCACATGCGCTGGGAGGTAAAGTCGCCATCGTGGGGCTCCATCCTCAACAACTTCCTTAGCGACGCCGCCGCGAAAGCACACCGGCCACGAACGCGGCTGAGAAATGGATGAGGGAGGGAGGTCATGGTTGAACTTCTGCGTTCTCTGATCTGCGGCCCGACTGGGCTCAAGCCTTTGACGAGGTCGCCTTTTCGCACTCCTGGCAAGCCTAGCCATGCCACATCACGGCCGGCAATTCTGTGCAAGATTGCTCGCTTTTGAGGAGGAGAGGATGGGTTTAAGCTTGTGAAATCGAAGCCCGCGCTTTGAACCGGCATCTGAAAGTGAGCAATTCAGATCAGCTATTCTTTCGGGGTTGGGCCATCATGAAGTGGAGACGAGCATTCCTTCTCTCTCTTTCAGGTTCTCTGAACTAAGTCAGCCCATCTGAAGTTCCCCCCTCTTAGTCTCGCAACTCCTTGAGGAACAATTCATGAAAAAAACAATGGCAGTCGTATTGATGGGCTTAATGGGCCTGTTTGGAACCCTGGCTTGGGCGGGCACTGCCCGTCAAGACTCGGTGGATCGTCTGGAATCGTCGGTCGATGTTCTGCACGCGGTCATGGGAGCCCCGGACAAGGGAATCCCTGAAGAAGTATTAAGCAATGCGAAATGCATCCTGGTGGTGCCCAACCTGATCAAGGGCGGCTTTATTTTCGGCGGCAAGCACGGACGGGGCGTGGCATCGTGCCGCACTTCCGACGGCTGGAGCGCGCCTGCGTTCGTGTCCATTGGCGGCGGAAGTTGGGGATTGCAGATTGGCGTCGAAGGCGTGGACCTGGTGATGCTGGTCATGAACGACAACGGTTTTCAGCACCTGCTCTCCAGCAAGTTCGCTCTTACGGGTGAAGGATCGGTAGCAGCGGGCCCGGTTGGCCGACATGCTTCCGCAGGCACTGACTGGAAGATGAACACTGAAATGTTGACCTATTCCCGCTCCAAAGGTGTGTTCGCCGGGCTCACGCTCGAGGGCGCAGTCATCGAGCAGGACAACGATTCCACCCGCGCCATCTACGGCAAACACATGACCTTCCGCAACATCCTTTCGGGCAAGGCCGCAACTCCGAAGAGCGCGGACGCGTTCATGAGGGCAGTGGCAGAAGCCGGACACCAGGCAGCCATTGCGGAAGTCAACGACGACAAGAAGTAGTGTAGAAGTATTTCCTACTCTGACCGAGACCAAGTGGCGGGGTCTCGGTCACCGCTGTCGCCCTACGGGGGTAGTGGTTATAAGCCAGCTGAGGCGAGGATACTTGACCGGATTAGCGACTCCACCTGCTTCCACACCCTGGGATCACACTCAATTTGGGTGTGGGACTTCGCGAAGATGCGATCGTACCAGGGATACATGTCACATGTATAAGGACTCGCTTTGTAGTTGAAGCGAAAATTTCCGACGATGTGGGTGCGAGTTGGATCGGCGGCGTGAATTCCGGACTGGCCGTGGAGAAATCCGTGGGGCTGATAGAAATTAGCAGCCTCGGCGACGTTCGCGGGGATGACCGCATCATTTTGGTGAATCCTGGAGATGCTGTCCACTTGAATGGTGAGTAGCACCGCGATGCTATCCCTCTGCAATTCGCGCGCCAGGACGATGGCTTCAGCGCCTCCCCAGCTGTGTCCATAGATGATGATGCGAGCATTTTGTTTCTCTTCCGGAGTTAGAGTCCCATTGTGGTTGGTGTCCAGCAGGCCGAGGACTCTCTTTCGGGCTTTTTCCCTGCGATAGCTCTCAAAGGTTTCCACCTTCACACCAGAGGGATAGGCTTGGCGCAGGCGCGCCGCAAGCTGCACCTCGCTGTGAACGAGATTATCGTGCCCGATGAAACCGCCGACGAAACCGATGACGATGGTGGGCGGCGTGGAACAGACAGCCGTCAGCGGAGTAGATTGCGCCAGGCCGGTAAGGACGGCCGCCACGCAGATGAACGAAATGCAAATCGAGTGCCCAATCGGTGAAGGCTGATGGGGTGCGGTCGCATGAGATCGTCTGGGGAAGGTATGGTTGGAGGCGCAGTTTCTCATTCGGTTGCTGGTGCCGCATGGCCCACGACGACGGGAACCGGAGCCATGGACTTCAACTGGTCAAGCCCGGTCAGCACACCCTGCCAGTGAGCCTCGTCCTTCTTGGTCTCGATCGGCAGCGAAAGATCGGAATAGTAGCGCAGGACGTTGTCCCGCAGTTCCGCCGAAGTCAGATCGAACTTCCGGTCGGAAAGCTGGACCAGCAGCTTGGCATAGCTGTCGTCGGTGAGGGAATATTCCGCTGCCTTAGTCGGATTGCCGCTATCGAAATCACAATTGGGAAGCACCAGCGAGTCGGTACGCACCGCTTCCAGAAAAGCTCGATATTGATCGACGGTGGCATTGATGCTTTTGATGTAAAGATCAGCGGTTTGCGGAGTAGGGTTATTGAATCCCAATTTTTTGAACGGACCAATTTTCGGCATGTATCGCAACAGGGTCGACAGGATACGCGTGCCCAGCCCGGGCTTGACGTAGTCTTTACCCCATTCCTTTTCATAGTCAGACCGCGAGAGGCGATACAGAAACTTTCGTTTCGCGAAATTGGGGGTGTCGCGCTTTAAGTCCTTCTTATGGATTTGCAGCGCAACCTGGGTCATTTGTGGAATCAGCCGGCTGACCGAGAAACGATACGAACCGATGGCAAGGTCCTCGTGCGTCAGCACGTCTTTCAATTCCAGTCCGTACACGACGGGAAATACCCGCTCCAGCAGAGACTTCGATACCTTGAACCCGATGAAGTCGTGATA
Source organism: Terriglobia bacterium (assembly GCA_020073395.1). Taxonomy (GTDB): domain Bacteria; phylum Acidobacteriota; class Terriglobia; order Terriglobales; family Acidobacteriaceae; genus JAIQFF01. Next base: position 11,225 of record JAIQFF010000107.1, on the reverse strand, counting down.
CTGCTGCGAGGCATAGCGATTTTTCGCCACCTGCGCCATGTCGAAGCCGAACTCGGTCTTCAAGTGCGCCGTCTTGTCCTGGGCATAGCGGACGGACTTCCCAAACCGGGCACGCAACTTCGGATACTCGATGGCCACCGCCTGGTTCACCGCGGGGTGGCCTGTGATGTCCGCAGCATAGTGGGACAGGGCGCCCAGCGCGAAGGCGTACTCGTTGACGTCCTGGCTTTGGCGAAGCAGCTCACGGACGAAGTCGCCACTGCGGACGTAATGCACCAGATTGCTGAACTCCGTGCTACCAAAGGGATAGTAGCCGAGGTCCTGGATGACAGCGCCGCCGTAGGCGTAGGCGTGGGCCTCGGTGAGCTGCTCTTCCGAGAGCCCGGGATATCGCTGCAGCAGGAGGGGGCGGAGCGCGTCGCTCCAGAGCAGGTCAACGATCTCTTCGTGGGTCAGAACAGAGTACGCGGACGAAGCGCTGCTGCACGTGAGCAGGACGAGAAGAATGGCCACCGCGCGGACAAAGAGCAACCGGCAGGTCCCTGTACGTGCGGGCGCGGGCGTCTCCGCCCGTGCGTCCCGTTGTCCTGAATTTTCGGTCTTTGGATATTGCGCCGCGGGCCGGCACGAGCCGGAACGCTCGCGCCCACATTTTGCCTGTTTGCGCCGCATAATTCAGATGCGTCCGAGAACCAGGAGAACGACAACGATGAGAATGATCACACCCACTCCACCGGTCGGGGCATAGCCCCAGTCCCGGCTGTGCGACCAGCGGGGCAGTGCTCCCACAAGCGCCAAAACGAGGACGATGATCAGGACAGTGCCTAGCATATGGTTGCTCCTTTAAATAAGTGTGTTCACGAAGGTGCAGCCTCTCCCGAAGCTGAACCGCCGAAACCCGCGCTAAAGCGTGATGTTGATCGCAATTCCCTCGCCGGGATACCTGCGGTTGTACATGTAGTAGCCGTTGTCGACGTAGTCTACATAGACGTCGTCGTTGTCATACCAGTCGTCTCCCCAGCTTGACGGCCAGGGATCAACCGCGCTGATCCAATAGCCTTCGTACTGGAAGCGCGGGTATCCGCCTACGACCAGGAAGGGGAGGGTGTTGATGCGGAACCCATGGCTCGGCCCAAAGTATCCGCGGTAGCGGTCATCAGGAATGCGATAACCGTGGTAGCCGCCCCGCTGCTGCCAGTTGCGGTGGTCGGACTGCCAGTTCTGTGAGCGATGCTGCTGCCAGGCGCTCCGCTGAACTTGCTGCTGTTGCTGAGAGTGCTGCGGCTGCTGCCGGGCTCGAGCGTGCTGCTGGTTATGCTCGGCCTGCTGCTGATTATGTTGCGCCTGCTGTTGTTTCTGCTCGGCCTGCTGCTGATTATGTTGGGCCTGTTGTTGTTTCTGCTGGGCCTGCTGCTGATTATGTTGCGCCTGTTGCTGCTGTTTCTGCTGGGCCTGCTGCTGGTTATGTTGGTCCCGTTGTTGGTCAGCATGCTGTTTTTGTTGCTTCTGCTGCGGTTTCTGAGCATGCTGCGGGCTCGGTTTGCCTTGCTCGTGACCGCCCTGTTGCTGAGCATGGTCTTGCTTTTCGCCTTGCTCTTCGTGCTGAGCGTAGGCCGGAGCGGCGATTCCGAGAAGCAAGGACAGAATGGCGGTGCTGGTGATTCCTATAATTTTCATATGTGCTATCTCCGTTGCTGCTGGATTGCGCTTGCTCTACTGCAAGCTTCCGGTCTGCGGGTTGACCGGGCTGCCGATGGCTTCGCCGGAGACGAGAAGCTCGACTCTCCGGTTCCGCTGCCGTCCCGCGGCGTTGTTGTTTGTGGCTACGGCAAGGCTGTTGCCAAAGCCCCTGGCTGTGACCGAATTGCTCGCGACTCCCTGTTGCACCAGGTAGTCACGCACTGAGCGGGCGCGGTTCTCGGACAAGGTTTGATTCATCTGATCGCCGCCCACATTGTCGGTGTAGCCGCCGACTTCAATGTTGAGTCCGGGGTAGGCAAGCAGAATGCCGGCGACCTTCGCCAGCTTCTCCCGCGCGCCGGGCTTCAACGAGTATTTACCGGTGTCAAACAACACGTCGGACATACTGACGATGAGCCCACGCGCGCTATCGCGGGTCTGAAGGATCTTGTTCAGTTGCTCGGACAAGCGCGTGCGCATGGCCGCTTTTTCGGCTTCGGCTTGTTGCGCGCTTAACTGGGCCTGCTGTGCCGCCAGGCGGGACTGGTCCGCATCAGCCTGGGCGGCGGAGAGGGCGGTGGCTGAAGCAGCCTGGCTGTTCGCCATATCGGATTTGGCCTGATCGGCGGCCAACTGGGCATTAGCGGCATCGGCCTGGGCCCTTGCGGTGGCAGACTCTGCCTGCGCAGTGGCAGCTTGCGCCCTGGCTGTGTCCGACTCGGCTTGAGATCTGGCGCGCTCGGCCCGGGCCTGGTCAGACTGGGCCTGTTCTTTCTTGCGGGTCGCGTCGTCGGCCTGCAACTGGGTATTGGCCTGCGCGTCAGCCGCAGCCTGACGTTCGTTTTCCAGACGCTCCTCTTCGATCTTTTTGACCGTGATGGCGCGTGCATCTTCCGCGGTCTGCACCACCTCACGGGCAACCCCGATCATGGCCTTGCGATCCGTGTGCTTGCTGGTGGCATCGGCATCGACCTGGTCCATCAAGCGGGACGCGTGCTGATAGCTGTCACGGGCGTAGGTCTCGGCACCCTCGGATTGCGCGATGCGCAAGGCGTTGCGCGCTTCAAAGAATTCCAGTGGCAATTTGGTATTCAGAACTACTGGATCGAACTTGTAGCCGGTGGGGATGTAGCCACCGCGTTCCAGAAGTTCATACTTGGTGTGCATGGCCTCGGTAGTCCCCTTGGTGTCCTCGCGGACCACGTTTTCGAGCACCACCACGTTGCTGGGCTGTCGAACTGCATAATAAGGTTCTGCGGTGACCACCAAAGCGAAGGCCTGAAGGTCGGTGGTGACATCGACCTTGCTGCGATGGTTATCGCCCACCAGGATTTCGCCCAGGTTTACGGCCCGGCCCTCGGGCGAGATTGCCCACAGAATGTAGGTGAGATACTCGTTGCCGAAAGTCGTGGGCTTGTCCAGGTTGGCAAATTCCACTTCGATTTCGATGTAACCCTTTTTACTCTCTACCTTGGCTTCACCGCGGGCCTGGGGCATCAGGTCGGTGCCGGCGAAATCCATCTTGGTGGCTCCGCCGCGGTGTTTGTAGTTGACCGCCTGAATGCTGCGGCTGACGACGGTGACCCGGAACGTCGGAGTGTGCTCCATGGGTTCGAGGGCCATGGTTGATTGAGAATTGGTCTGAGCCATTGCGCTCAAACTGAGGGTGATTCCGAGTGCCAACAAAATAGTCTTCATAAGATTCTCCTTGAGGCAGATGCCTGTCGTGCCGCTTGGTCTCTTTCGAGCGTTCCACAGTCGGGATTACAAGTCGCTCACATGCAGCTCATCCTTTCCCAACGTGGATATGGGAAAGGGAATGAAACAGTCCAAAAACATTCAACAGCCACAGAACCACGGCGATTACCACGACCCCGTTCAGGATCGACTTGATGGACGACTGCATCGGAATGAAGCGGTTCACCAGCCATAAAAGAACACCCACCACGATCAGAACTTCCAGGACTTGAATTAAAGGCATGGTCTTTGACCTTTCTGGTTGCGCGGGCAGACGCCTCTCCGCCGAGGTGTGTTGCCCTAATTGTTGCGTTCGAGAGCTTAGGGTCGCATCGTGTTGCCGTGAAGTTCCCCGGCCCACTCGGACGAAGAATGTCAAATTGCTAAATGCGGTCGCTTCGACTTGATTGGCCGGGACCTGACCCGCGCGACTAATGAAAGCTACGAATTAGGTATCGTGGCTATCTCTACACACTCAGCAGCTTAAAGAATGACAGGTGGGGACAGTCTTGTCTGAGCAAGATAGCTCACATCGGTTGAGTGAGGATTCGAGGACTGGTCACCGAAGCACGACCGCAACGCTAGACTATGGGAGGTTCCGAACGCTCAAATTCTCGTCCACACTTGAAGCAGACCTGGTACGTTCTCCCCTTGATGGTGAATACGCGGCTCATCTGGCGGTGACGGCAGCGGAATACGAACTCGAAGACCCAAAGCAGCGGGTTCATACGTCCTGCGATCGCCTGCGGTCGAAACTTCCATTGGCATCCAGCCACTCGAGTAGAGTGCGCACGCTGGCCCGGGCCAGGGCAATTGAGCAATCAGCAGCTCCGTAATAGATGTTAATCGTGTCGCCGTCGGGGTCCATGGTGTATCCGCACGGGAACACTACATTGTTGACGTCGCCGTTGCGCTCGTAATCTGCCTCCGGCCCAAAAATCCATGAGTCTCCGCGCAGCAGACATTTTTCTGGCTTCTCCAGATCGAAAAGCGCCAGGCCCAACCGGTACAGACAGCCCGAAGGCGTGTGCCTCACACCGTGGTAAAGCACCAGCCATCCTCTGGAAGTCTCGATGGGCGGGGGCGACAGCCCAATCTTGTTGGCGTCCCACCAGGCGCCACGGCGGGCTTCTAACATCAACCGGTGCCTTCCCCAATGGTGCAGATCCGGAGAATAGGAAATCCACATGTGAGACCCGAGTGGCGTCATGGGTCGATGAATCAGCGCCCAGTATCCATTGATTCTCCTGGGCAGAAGAGCTGAGTCTTTGTCGTCCGGCGGCATGATGACACCGTAACGCTCGAAGCTGCGAAAGTCTTTGGTCAGAGCCAGAGACACGCCCGGACCGCCCCGCGAATACGAAGTGTAGGTCACGGCATATTGCTGCAGCTCAGGGACAAATGTGATGCGCGGGTCTTCGATTCCCCAGATCTCCTCGGGAAAATCGTTGGGGCTCGGCATCAGCGTCGGCTCGCGGTCGATTTGCCATCCATCCACTCCGTTAACAGAGCGCGCAGCGCAAAAATGCGACAAGCCGCGCCGGTCTTCGATGCGGCACAGCAGCAGAGTAGTTCCATCCTGCAGTAAAGTGGCCCCGGCATTGAACACGCTGTTGATGGAGTATGGCCAATGCTTGCGGGTCAGGATGGGATTGGCTGGGTGCCGCAGAAGCAGCGGCGGGTAATGCTGGCCTTCGACGTTGATCAAAGTGGTTTCGGGAGCGGTCATGGCCGGTCTTCCGCCTTTTCATGTTCTTGCAAAGAGCGCATTTCGAGCAGTGCCATCAGGAAAGACAGCGTGGATTCCGCACCCTGATTCTGATTGGCGCGGTCGGGATGCAGGCCGTCCCGGCAGCCGCCGGTTTCAGCATCGTACAGGGGAAGTTGAAGATCGTTATCGCCCAGGAACCAGTTGAAGGCCGACCACGCTTCATTGCGCCAACCTTGGTCTCCAGTCACGCGGTGGGCCTGCAAACAGGCGGACACCGCACCGGCGGCTTCAACCGGTTGTTGATCGAATCGTGCTTGTTCGCCCCCCCGGCGGTAAAACCCCTGCGAGCCGATCGGAACAAAATGTCGGTTTGTCCGGCAGTGCTGTCGGTCCATGAGCCATTCCAGAGAATCGAGCCCGGCGGAAAGCATATGCTCATTGCCACAAGCCGATCCCACCTGCAGCATGGCCTGGGGCAGCCTCGCGTTGCCATACGCCACCACATCCTCGAACCACTTCCAGTCCGGATGGTGGATCGAGTCATAAAAGTCGAGCAGTCTTTGAGCCAACGCGGATCGTACGCGCTGGGCGTCCCGGTCTCCGGAGTACTCATGCAGGTACTCCTGAATTCCGAGCAGGGCATAGGCGCAGGCACGCGGACTGTGAAACTCGACCACTGCGGGTAGCGAGTATTCGAACAAACGCCCGGCCGCGCCTCGCAATCCAGAATTCCCGGATCGGCCCAGAACAGTTCCCAGGGCCCACAACGCGCGGCCGTGAGAATCTTCCGATCCCTGATCTTCCATCCAGCGGTGGTCGTAGCCCATGAAGTTTCGGAACCTTTTCTTCTTGGCATTGAAGGCATGCTCGAGGAACGCCAGGTAGCGGAAAGCCCAATCCGGGTTGGCTGCTTCGGCGGCCACAGACATGGCCGTTGACTCGCTGCCCAATTGGTTTAGTAAAACGGTAAAAATGAGGGCGCGCGCATTGTCGTCGGTGGTGTATCCCTCGGCCCGGTTGGGGATAGTGAAAATGGCGTGCTGCAGAATCCCGATGTCATCGGTCAATGCGTTCACGTGATCGAGCTTCAATGGAGGCAGCTGATCCACAGATTTCGGCGTCGCGCGGGCCGAAAACTGGACTCGGGGAGTCGCCATGCGGTCGCTGCGAACCCGGGCAAAACTCGCCATATAACCCTGCGCCGCTTTTTTCCAGACCATATCGCGCGCGAACAGGTAAGCACGTTTGCGCATGGCATGGCGCAGCGCGGGCGTGGCCAGGAGTTCGATCGTCTTTTTTGCGATGGCGTCGGGGTCCTGGAAGGGAACCAGCGCGCCGCGACGGTCGTCCAACAATTCAATCGCATGCCAGTAAGGAGTGGAAATGATCGCTTTGCCCGCCCCCAGCGCGTAAGCCAGGGTTCCAGAGACCACTTGCGCTTCATGGCGATACGGCGCGATGTAGATGTCGGCGGCGCCGATGAACTCCGCCATTTCCTCAGGACTGGCAAAACGGTCGTGGAAGATCACTTGCGATTCAACTCCCACTTCCTTTGCCAAAGCCTGAAGGCTGGCCCGATACTTGTCCCCCTCGCGACGGAGAATGTGAGGATGGGTCGCGCCCGCCACCAGGTACACCACGTTTTCGTGTTTCGACAGTATCTGAGGCATGGCCTGAATGACGTTCTCGATACCTTTGTTCGGCGACAGGAGGCCAAAGGTGAGCAGCACCGCCTTGCCTTCGACGCCGAAGCGGTCCTTGTAGAAATTGGGGTCGAGAAAGGGCAGGTCCGGAACGCCGTGTGGAACCAGGTCGATCTTGCTGCCCGGCACCTTGAAAATTTCCTGCAGGAACTGTGCCGAGAGCTGACTCATGACTATGAGCCGGTCAGAAAGCTCTGCAATCTCTTTCATGACGCTGAGCTGGTCGGCATCGGGCTCGCGCAGGACAGTGTGTAGGGTGGTCACGACCGGCATTTTGAGGCCGCGCAGCAGATGCAGGATATGGCTTCCGGCCGGGCCGCCGAAGATTCCATACTCGTGCTGAAGGCACACCATGTCGATATTGTGGAAATTCAGGAATTCAGCGGCTTCCTGATACGAGGCCACGTCATCCTGGGCCAGCGACCACCTTACTCGCGCGGGATAGTCGTACCCTTGTTCTGTGTCATTCACCGGCAGTGCCAATAGCCGGGCGGTCCCATATTCCGCAGCAATGGCCTCGCACAGGTCGGTGGTGAACGTAGCAATTCCACAATGCCTGGGCAAGTAGTTGCCGATCACTGCAATGCGACTGGGCAGCGAGGGCTTGGCATGCCAGCGGGGAAGGGCCGCAATCTCCTCCCGGGCGGCGGGGCGGAGCGCGACGACCTCCAATATTCCTCTGGGAAGCACTGTCTTTGGTAGTGACATTAGCCCTTAGTGGTGCTGAGGCGAGCAGCGAAGACCTGTGAGCGCCTCGGTCTTCACAGATCGCGTAGGCTCGGACGCCCTCGTCCGGGTGGGCGAGCGAAGCTCGCCAGAAATCGTGCGGCCCGCAAACCGCTTCGTAGCTTTGCTCCGCGGGGCGGACGAAGGCGTCCGCCCCTACGCAAGCTCGCTGGTAGAATTTAGCTACTAGAAGTATCGAACATCACGAGGCCTGAGGACTGGTCAATATTGACCAGATATCTGCGCGAGACTCTGAAATATCGGAGACCATCATGTCGATTCGACCGGTTAAGCGGCTGGTGAAGGCCAAACCGACCCTCGAAGGCGCCGGCGTGCATCTGCGCCGTGCCTTTGGCTTCGGAAACACGTCTGACTTCGACCCATTCCTTTTGCTGGACGACTTCCGCAATGATGTTCCGGAGGATTATCTGGCAGGCTTTCCGTGGCATCCGCATCGCGGGATCGAGACGATTACTTATGTTCTTGCCGGAACGGTCGAGCACGGCGACAGCATGGGCAACCGCGGTGCCATCGCGTCAGGCGATGTGCAGTGGATGACGGCCGGGAGCGGAATCATCCATCAGGAGATGCCTAAAGGCGATCAGGCCGGACGCATGCATGGCTTCCAGTTGTGGGCCAACCTTCCCGCGTCGCAGAAGATGACGCCGCCTCGTTATCAGGAAATCAAGGCGCCTGAAATTCCGGAGATTAGAGACGACGACGGCACGCACGTGCGCGTGGTATGCGGAACGTTTTGGGGTAAGGCGGGCCCCGTCGAAGGAATTGCCACCGATCCAACTTATATCGATGTGTCTGTATCCCCGGGGCGAAGGAAGACGCTGCCGGTGGAAGTCACTCGCCACGCCTTCGCGTATGTGTTCGCGGGAGGCGGGAAATTCTGCAACGCGTCGGGCCCGCTGACGGTACCGACTGAAGCGGTGAAGTGGTTGGACACCGCTCCACCGGTTGAGGCGGACAACCGCTCGCTCGTCCTCTTTGACCGCGGCGACGAAGTTACGGTGCAGGCCGGCGATGACGGAATCCGTTTTCTACCGGTCTCCGGAAAACCGTTGCAGGAGCCGGTGGCATGGTACGGCCCCATCGTGATGAACACGCAGGAACAGCTGCGGCAGGCGTTTCAGGAACTGGAACAGGGGAAATTTCTGAAGTAGGTTGTGAGGTGATTTCCCAAATCCAGAGCCTCTGCGGTTTTCTCAACCAGGCGAGCGAGGGCGCCCGCCCCACACAAGCCGCTTGTTTATTTTGAAATCGCGGGCTCCGCGAGGCCCCGGTATTTTAACATCGGCTCTATGCTGGGTTCTGCTCCCAGCCAGGCCTTGTACAAGTCGGCCAGGTCTTCCGTGTTGCCCCGCGAAAGCACCATCCGGCGGAGGCGATCGCCATTGGCCCGGGTCAGACCGCCGTGGTCTTCGAACCACTGGAAGGCATCATCGTCCAGCATCTCAGCCCACAGATAAGCGTAATAGCCGGCGCCATAGTCGCCGCCCCAGATGTGCGCGAAGTACGTGGAGCGGTAGCGGGGCGGCACAGCGCTGAGCGCGAGGCGGGTTTTCTCCAGCGCAGCGCTTTCAAAGGCATCAGGTTTCTGCAGCGGCGTGCTGGGTGGAAGCGTGTGCCACTGCATATCGAGCTCAGCCGCGGCCAGAATTTCAGTGAGCGCATAGCCCTGGTTGAAGGTTGCTGCCTTCTTGATTTTCTCGGCAAGTTCCGCCGGCATGGGCGCGCCCGTCTTGTAGTGCTTCGCGTAGTGGCTGAAAACCGCCGGATAGCTGGCCCAATGCTCATTGAACTGCGAGGGAAACTCGACGAAGTCGCGGGCCACTGCGGTGCCGGAAAGAATTGGATATTGACTGTCGGCGAACATCCCATGCAGGGCGTGGCCAAATTCGTGGAACATCGTGGTTACGTCGCGGAAACTTAGGAGCGCGGGTTCGCCGGGCGCGGGCTTGCTGAAGTTGCAGACGTTATAGACGACCGGCAGCGTGCCCAGTAGCTTGGACTGGTCAACAAAGTTGCTCATCCAGGCACCCCCGTTCTTGTTGTCGCGCTTGAAGTAGTCCGCGTAAAAGAGAGCCAGGGGCTGACCGTCGGCGTCGAACACCTCGAACGCGCGCACATCCGGGTTGTACACCGGAACGTCCTTGCGCTCCTTGAAGCTGATTCCGTAGAGCCGGCTGGCGGCGTAGAACACGCCATTCTCGAGCACATTGTTCAGCTCGAAGTACGGCTTGATTTGCGCTTCGTCCATGTCGTACCTGGCTTTGCGAACCTGCTCGGCATAGAAATTCCAGTCCCACGGTTCGAGCTTGAAGCCGGCCTTCTGCGCGTCGATTACAGCCTGGATGTCGCGGGCTTCTACGGCGGCTCTGGCGGTCGCTCCCGGAACCAGCGCGTCCATGAACTTCAGCGCCGCCTCGGGCGTCTTGGCCATCTGGTCTTCCAGTTTCCAGGATGCGTAATTCGGGAAGCCGAGTAGTTGGGCTTTCTGGGAGCGAAGCTGAGCCAAACGGGCGATTGTGTCACGCGTGTCGTTCACTCCGCCGTGGTCGGCGCGATTCCACGAGTTCTCGAAGAGCGCGTGGCGGGTCGAGCGATGGCTGAGCGAATCCAAATCGGGTTGTTGCGTGGTGTTCTGCAGTGGAACGACGTACCCGTCCAGCTTGCGTTCCTTCGCGGCCAGCGCAGCAGCGGTGACTTGCGCATCCGTTAGGCCCGTGAGCGCGTCTTTGTCCTTTGTGACGTAGGCCGCATCCTTGGTGGCGGCGAGCAATTTGGTGGTGAAAGCGTTGGTCAGCGTCGATTCCTCTTCATTCAGTTTCTTCAGTGCGGCCTTGTCGGAATCGGAGAGGTTGGCCCCGGAATGTACAAATTTCTTGTAATAGAACTCCAACAGGCGGAGCGATTCCGCATCGAGTTTCAACGAATCGCGCTGCTGGTAAATCGCGGCCACGCGCTGGAACAATTTGGAGTCGAGGTAGATCGCATCCTGATGCGCGGCCAGCCTGGGCGCCTCGTCCGACTCGACCTTCTGAAGTGTGTCGTTTGTGTTCGACTGTGTGAGGTTGAAGAAGACTTTTGTGACGCGCGTCAGCAACTGGCCGCTGCGCTCCATGGCCTCGATGGTGTTTGCCAATGTCGGAGGCGCGCTGCTGTTGGCGATCGCGTCGATCTCGGCGCGCTGGAGCTTCATGCCCTGCTCGATCGCGGGCTGGTAGTCGCCGTCCTTGATCTTGTCGAACGGGGGTGCCTGAAAGGGAAGCGTGCTTGCCGCTGCGAACGGATTTGACTGAGCAAGAGTCGCGGGTTTGGGAGCTTGTTGGGGTGTTGCGATCCATGATGAAGTGCAAAAGAGGGCCAGGCTTAAAGCCGTCAGAACCGTGAAACGTCGGACCATAAGGAATTCTCCTCTCGAGCTTTCCTGCCAATTTTACACTACAACGGTGGAATTGCCGGTTTTCGGCAGCGTCGCTATAAAAGCGCAACGCCTGATAAATTTCAGGGTGCTCAAAAAGCAGTCACGAAGCACACAACAGAGAATACAGAGCGGCCTGCAGCCGAAACCAAACTGCCGTTTAGAAAACACAAAGGAACAGGTGGCATAGATCGGCGTCGGAATCGGGATCGCTATCGCTATCGAAGTTGTCGGT
>JAIQFF010000288.1 GCA_020073395.1 Terriglobia bacterium | reverse complement strand
CCGCCATCTGTCGAGCCAGCGCCGTGATGAACGTCGAATCCAGGCCGCCGCTCAGATACGCTCCAACGGGGACGTCGGACCGCAGGCGGATCCGCGTCGCATCCAGTAACAATCCGAGGAGTTCGTCCGTCAGGCGTTTCTCGCCATCCTCGGTCCCATCGTCTTCAGGGGCAAGGTTCAGGCGCCAATACTCCCACACCTTCACACGCCCGTCTTCCAAGACCAACGAATGGCCGGGAGGCAGCTGTTTGATGTTACGGAAAGCCGTCCGTGGTGGCAGTGTCACCCAAAACGTAAAGATCTGGTCGAGAGCCTCCAGATCCAGTTGACGTTCAACCGCAGAGCACGCAAACAGCGCCTTTATCTCGGATGCGAACAAGAATCTGTCGGCAGTCTGCGTATAGAAAAGGGGCCGCACTCCTAGCCGGTCTCGCGAAAGGAAGAGCCGTCGTCGCGGTGCATCCCAGATTGCAAACGCCCACTGCCCATTGAGGCGCTCTACGCATCTCTCTCCCTCTTCTTGATAAAGGTGCAGGATCACTTCGGTGTCGGAGCGTGTTGTGAACCGGTGTCCTTTCTGGATCAGCTCGTTCCGCAGCTCGATGTAATTGAATATCTCTCCGTTGAATGTAATCCAGATTGGTTGATCCGCGAGTCGCATCGGCTGAGCGCCCCCTGCGAGGTCGATGATGCTCAATCGTGCATGCGCTAGTCCCACATTAGGGTCGGTGTGCAGGCCCATATCGTCGGGACCGCGGTGCCGGATCGCACCGATCATCTGGCGGAGCAGACCAGCATCAACCGCGCTCGCCGAATTCACGATTCCTGCAATTCCACACATCAGAACGTTCCTCGCCCGTCTTCCCGCGGTGTCAACGACCGCGGCCGCGCAAGCCCGGCGGTCAGTGGGTCACCGTCTGCACGACCATACCGTGCAGGGGCGTTGGCAAACAGCGCCGCACCAGTGCATCGAAGGCCGTTCGATGGCGATACTGGAAATGCAGCTGCTCTTCGCTCAAACGCTAGTCCGAAGCGCCGCAACATGCTTCTCTGAGTTTCCTTTGGGGATGGCGACCACTCCATCCTTCGACAGGCACTAGTTAAGGACAATCTGCGCTGAGCTCTTGCCGGCCGCCCGAACCAACCCGTTAGTCGCGCCACCCGGATCGCAGTCACGAAAGCCGTTGAGGCCGCGGGCAAGCGGGCAATAGGCGATCACGGTGATCTTATTGACCTCGTAATATGGTAACAGATCCTTTTCAATCGTTCGATCGATGAGACTGTACCGGACTTGATTTGAAACCACGGGACACTTGCCTAGCGCTTGCTGCGCATCTCGAAGCTGGGCCACCGAAAAATTGCTCACCCCGAATTATCGAATTTGACCGGCGTCCACTAAGGTCGCCAACGTACCCATTGTCTCGTCTATGGAAATGAAGGGATTCGGCTCATGGAGCTGCAGAAGGTCGATCCGATCCACGCCGAGACGCTTCAAGCTGCCGTCGACCGATCTTCGTAAGTCAGTCCTGTGGAAGTTCTGCGGAGAGACCTTGGTGGCGACGCCATCGATGGCGTCCCATCGCACGGGCGGTTTCGTGCAAGGATCGGAAGATGAGTTAATTGCGGGACGACGCGCTAGCTCGCGGAGAGCTAGGCTACTGAAGATCCAGCTTTGGCCTGACGGCCGTTGCCTGTCTTTTGTTGCGCCAGCCGCAGCCGCTCCTTGACGCGGCTGATAACAGCCTTCGCGAGCTGAACCTTTTCGCTGTCTCTCTTGAAGCCAGGAAGCCGCGTGTCGATGAACTCGTTGCGAAACAATTGATCGGACGCGAGAGGCAACAGCACCTCAAGTTCTTCAATCGTCAATTCCAGAGACTGCTTTTTGGTTGCCGTATAAGCCTAATTTCTTGGTTCGCCGGTTTTGTTTCGCCGTGCTGTTGATCTTCTAGCATAGCAGAATCGCCTGCCCTGCGTCATGTTCGCGAACCCGGCGCTTCGGGCCACCCATCGCATATCACGATATAGTGAATATTCTTCGTCGAATCTATGGATAAATCGTCCGCAATCTGCCTGCATTTCCTGTTCCTTGCTGGAGCAGCTGTAACGCCGGGTGTCGCCGAGCCGCCACCGCAAGCTTCGTCAAAGATCTTGCTGAACGGTCCGTGGGCGCTCCAGTCTTCCTGCGAAGTGAAAGCCGCAGGTGCTGAGATTTCCACTGGCGGATTCAAGACTCAAGGTTGGCATCGCACCGAGGTGCCCTCAACCGTGGTGGCAGCCCTGGTGGCCGACAAGACCTATCCCGATCCGTACTTCGGCATGAATCTGCGGTCTTTTCCTGGCGTGAACTACCGGATCGGCGCCATGTTCTCCAACCTCGCGATGCCTGACGACAGTCCTTTCCGCTGCTCGTGGTGGTACCGCACCGAGTTCACAGCTCCGGCAGGCTACCAGGAAAAGACGGTGTGGCTGCATTTCGATGGCATCAACTACCGCGCCAATGTGTGGCTCAACGGCCGGCAGTTAGCGGATGCAAAAGACATGGCGGGCGCCTTTCGCGCTTTCGAATTCGACGTCAGCAAACTGGTGGCAGGCGCCAAAGAAAACGCACTGGCCGTGGAAGTGTTCGCTCCGGAGAAAAACAGCTTGGCGATCACTTGGGTCGACTGGAATCCAGCGCCGCCGGACAAGGACATGGGGCTGTGGAAAGACGTCTACCTGACCGAGAGCGGTCCGGTTGCGCTGCGGCATCCGTTCGTGAGCTCGAAGCTGGATGCCGACTACAAAACGGCGGAGCTTACGGTTTCCGCCGATGTGCGCAACGCATCGGATCACAGCGTGACAGGCGTGCTGAAAACCGAGATCGGCACTATCCGGCTGAACCAACAGGTGCAACTTGGCCCGTCGGAGACAAAGAACATTCGCTTCGAGCCCGGCCAGTATTCGCAACTGAAATTCCAGAACCCGAAGCTGTGGTGGCCGCACCAGATGGGCGCGCAACCCCTTTACGCCGTCAGGCTGGAATTCGAGAGCGGTGGACGAGTGTCCGACACGTCTACCGTGCAGTTCGGAATCCGCGAGGTGAAATCGGAGATGACGGAAACCGGCGCCCGGCTCTTTCGGATCAACGGCAAAAGAGTTCTAATCCGGGGCGCAGCCTGGACCTCCGACATGCTGCTCCGTTGGTCGCCGCAGAAGGCGGAAGCGGAGCTGCGTTACACCAAAGACATGGGGATGAACACCATTCGCCTGGAAGGCAAAATGGAGCGGGACGAGTTTTTCGACATGGCCGACCGCATGGGAATCCTCATCATGCCAGGATGGTGCTGCTGCGATTTCTGGGAGCGCTGGCGGCAGTGGCAGCCGGAAGACCACAAGATCGCTGGAGCCTCACTCGCGCACGAGCTGCGGCGGCTGCGAAATCATCCCAGCGTCTTCGTGTGGCTCTACGGCAGCGACGGCCCGCCGCCGGCCGACGTGGAAAAGATGTACCTCGACGTCATCCAGGATGCAGAGTGGCCGAATCCGACGATCTCTTCGGCGGCCGCCGATCCTACTACTCTGACCGGGCCTTCCGGCGTGAAGATGCC
>JAIQFF010000287.1 GCA_020073395.1 Terriglobia bacterium | reverse complement strand
CAGGTCAGCAGGGCTTACTACGTGCGCCGCCCCTTCCGCCACCAGTTTCTGGGGAAGGGCGAAAACCGCCGCCAAAACAAAAGCCGTTGCCACCCGGAATAGCTGCTTCATATCGAAAGGCATTGTCTTGCGACATCCGCTGAAATTCTTTATTGTGGGCCCGGACTGCGTGAGACTGGCTCCGTTCAGGCCGAGCGCCTACAAAAATAGTACACGCACACACTCTGATGCGGAGCCCATTCAGCAGGTTTGTCCGCAAGGTAACAAGATCAATAAACAAGGCGAGCGATCGCTTTGGACAGTTCTGCGCCTACAAGTTTTCCACCGCGTTCTGCAGCTCGGCGGCAATCCACTCTGGAGCACTGTTCTGTGGGAATCGCACCGGCGTTCCGATCCTCACTTGTATCTTTTTCGGCCGCGCCAGCCTCTTCCCGGCCTTCTTCAATTCAAAGAGTCCGTCAATCCGCAGGGGCACGATCGGTATGGCCAGATTATTCGCCAGCAGTCCCACGCCGGCGCGAAAAGGACGCATCTTGCCGTCCGTGGTGTGGTGCCCTTCGGGAAAAACCAGAATGCTGTAACCACGGTCCACAGATTCTCCCGCATAGGCGAAGCTCTCGCGGAAGCCAGCTTCGCGCGGCAAGGGAAACAGGTTGAGCAGCGAGACTCCCAAGGTCCATTGGACGCGGTCATAAACTCGGCCCAGCAGACTTCGTCCGCTTGGCGGCGTGCGCAGCGCCTCCAGCGCCTCTCCTCCTGTAGCCGTCGCCAGCCGGTGCCGAAAGCGTGCTGGAAGTGCGGTATGCACCAGACCCACATCCACATCAGCAATGTGATTGCACACCACCAATACCGGCCCGTGCAGTCCGCGCAGATTTTTCCGCCCGGTAATGCGCGGCCATCCCAACAGAAATACCGCCGGACGCAAAAGCAGATAGTGAGTGAGCAGGCGCACCCAGGTGGTGGGCCAATGCTGCACCCATGCCGGATAATGATAAGGCACCCGCGGCGGAAGCTTGCTCTGCAGCATGCGCTCCAGATCGCCTACCGTTTTTAGCGCGGCGAAGCGGGTCTCGCTCAAATCCATCTGATATCGGTCTTCGAGCGCACCCAGCAATTCCACACGATCGAGTGAACTCAGGTTCAAATCGGTTTCCAGGTTGGAGCCTTGACCCAACTCCCCTGCGGCTTTCCCCTTAACCCGCGCAATCAACTCGGACAACGGACTCAATCCGGTTTGCCCGGCTGGCGCCGCTCCCAATCGCACCTGGACAACCTGCTGAATGGCGCTGGTTCGCGGCTTCTGCGTGGAGGTCCGCGGGAAGTCATCCTCCGGCCACAGAAACCAGTTCCGTATGCGCTGGTATTCAGCCAGAGTTTCATTGGCGCGCCTCACCACCGGTGCGGGATCAACCTTGGCATCGCGCATGATCATTACCGCACACGGCTCAGCGTTGCCATCTCTTGGCAGCGCAATGACCACGCAGTCTTTCACCTCGGGTTGCCGGCGCAGCGCGGCCTCGAGGTCCTCCGGATAAATATTCATCCCGGCAGGAGTGACGATCACATCTTTCTTGCGGCCTTTGAAATACAGATTGCCTTCGGCATCGAGGGCGCCGATGTCTCCGGTTCCGTACCAGCCTTCTTCGGCTGTCATGGGTTGCAGTTGGTGCCCGGTCCAGTACCCGGCGGCCACGCCGCTGCCGCGGACCAGAATCTCCCCGTCCGGCGCCAGTTTGACTTCGCGCCCGGCCAGTACTTTCCCAATCGATCCTTTGCCCAGACGAAAGGGGTGATTCACGCTGACGATGGAGGTGGTTTCCGTGAGCCCATAGCCCTGGATGGCGGCGTATCCGAGGCGTCCCCAGAACTCTTCGGTTACGCGGTCGAGGGCGGCTCCGCCGGAAATGAACGCCCAGAACTTCCATCCGAACTGGCGATGCACGCGCCGGAAAATCCACCAGCGATGCAGGAAATGCTTTCCTTCCGCCGCCTGAAACCGCCGTCGGAACGTTTCCAGCCGGCCTGTATCCTCCAGATCGCGCTCAATTTTCTCCTTAAGCGATTGCAGCATACGCGGTACTGCAACCAGCACCGACACGCGCTCCCGCCGTATGGTGTGAATGACTTCGCCCGGCTTGAGCGCATCCTGAAAAATCACCGTGCCTCCCAACAGATGAGGCAGAAATATTCCCAGGAATTGACCAAAGACATGGCTCAAGGGCAGCAGGTTCAGGAAGCGAATGGGATGGACCCAGCGTTCGTACTTTAGATATCTCTGGATTTCTGTTTCAAGGGGCGCGATATTACCCAGCACATTGCCGTGGGTGATCACCACGCCCTTCGGTTCGGCAGTGGTCCCGGAAGTAAAAACGATTTCCAGGATATCCGCAGGCCCGATCGCCGCCGCGTCGTATGGTGCCGCTGAGTGGGCTGACAGTGCATTCTGCAAGTCTTCAAGAATCAAAACTGGAATCGAAGGCGGGACGTGGTCACGAGAACAAATCAGCAGCCTTCCGTCCACCTGCTGATTAACGCGCTGGGTGAAGTCGGCAGCGCTAGCTTCATCGATGGGAACAACAATCACACCACGCAGCGCGCAACCGAAAAAGGCCGTTACCCACTCAGCCGAGTTCGGCCCCCAAAGGAGGACGCGCTCGCCTTTACCGATTCCGCGTCTCTCCAATTCGCGGGCCAAGCGGAAGGCAGCCTCCGCCACTTGCTGATAGCTCCACCGCACAGTGCGGTATCCGCGATGCTGAACATAAGCGCACTCCAGCCCTCGTTGTAGAAAGCTGTTCAGGTATTCGACAACGGAGTGGCGCTCCATGCCTAGGATGGTATCGCTTTGGAGGCGTCAATGGTCATCCTGAGCGAAGTGGCTGTTTCGCGAAGCGAAGCAGCCGCGCAGTCGATGGACCCCTATATCGGGCAAGCCCCGTGCAGCTATGTCTTGGTGCGCCTTCACGTAACTCACAGCATCGTAGCCCTAGGGGTCCTTTGACTCCGCGCTCAGGATGACAGGGGGTATTTCGAATTACGCTGACATGCGCCGCGCATTTTTCGGGCAGAAGTTGGACAACAGATTCAGGAACTCCGTCAGAAACGGCGCTGCGGGCTGATTGCGCAGGGTCACCGCGTACCATTGCCGCCGAAATCCGCGACCGCTCATGGGTCGGATGGCAACTTTGCCAGTTTCCAGCGCTGGCGCCACTGCCCAGCGGGCCAGGAAACCGATGCCCGTCCCAGCGCCGGCTAACTCAACGATGGCTTCAGTCAGCGGGACTTCGATGACCCGCTGCGCCTCTACCCCGGCCGGCTTCAGCAACTTGTTAATCAGCGTGCTCTCTTCCCGCGGCGGATAGATCAGAATAGTTTCCGTCTCCAGGTCCCTGGGCCGCACCAGGCTCGCAGAGGCAAGGCGATGCTTGGGGGACATCACCAGCACCAGTTCATCTTCGAACATGGGTGTAACTCGGAGGCTTTTGTTGCGCGGCGGGCAACTGATGATCGCGACGTCCAGTTTGCCTTCAAGCAAAGCCGCCGCCGGATTCGAAGTCGCGCTGGCGACGATGTTCACTTCCACCTTCG
>JAIQFF010000106.1 GCA_020073395.1 Terriglobia bacterium | reverse complement strand
CCATCAGACTACCAGACGGTAATCATCCTGTGTGACATCGAAGGCCACACATACGATGAGATCGCCGAGTATATGCGTACTCCCATCGGCACGATTCGTTCGCGCATCCACCGCGGCCGAAAGCTTCTCGCACGCCAGCTCGCTCGTTATGCCAGAGCAGAGGGGTTTGCTCGCCAACCCAAGATGTCGCAGAACTGAGAGCGACAGGAATCCTGAAGGGAACACTCACGCGACCGTTTGGTCGGCCTCCTTGTCTGAAGGGATATGGATAGAAACAGGATGCTTAAGAGATCGCATAAACAAAATATTCAATCAACCCGGGCAGGGAGACTAGTGCCCGGCTGGGCGAAATATCAGGAAATGATGTCCGGATTCCCCGTGGAGTGGGCTCCCTTGCATCAATTCTGCACTGTGTTTATATTGGCGCGTTCGCAGAATCCAAGAGTCCTCTGTAAAGAACCCCCATTGAAAGGAATCAACTGATGAAACGTTCGGTCCAGATTGCGGTATTCTCTGTGCTGGGTCTCCTCACGACCCTCCCGGCGTTGGCACTCCCCCGGTTCGCGAGTCGCACCGGCGCAAAATGTGAATCGTGCCATGTTAATCCATCAGGTGGCGGTATGCGCCAGGCATTCGGCGTTCAGTATGGCAGGGAAACACTCCCGGTACCCACGTGGTCCGATCAATTTGGTTTGGATGACTTCTCCACGAAACTCACGGATGTTGTCTCCGTGGGCGCAGATTTCCGGACGGTCTATTTTTACCAGCAAAACCCTGACACGGGTACTCCGCCCAGGTCAGTGAAAGGCTCAAATGCATTCTTCCAGATGCAGGGAAACCTGGACCTGAGTTTCCGTCTTGCAAAGAGAGTTGTCATGTACCTCGCAAAAGGTCTCTACAGCAGTGATTCGTACAGCGACTTTGAGGTCTTCGGGTTGCTGAACATCCTCCCGGCGAATGGATACGTGAAGATTGGAAAGTTTATTCCCAACTATGGGACGAAAATGGATGACCACAGGATTTACGTTCGGACCGGCTCGACATCAGTACCGAGGTGGTCTTATGACTCCGGGATTGCTATGGTTGCTGATCGCGTGGGGCGCTCTCACCGTTGTTCTGATCATCCTTCTGATTTACCGCAGTACGCTCACCATGCAGGAGGACGATCAACTCTTCCTGGATGACTCTGCCTCAGCAATGGCAAAAGACCAGATGGAACTCATGGCCAAGGTCAACAAGATCACTCCTGTGGTGAAAATGCTGGGTGCGGTTTCGGGAGTAATGATTCTGGTGATTGCTGGTTGGGCAGTTTATCTGGGATTAAACTCCGTCCAGCCCTGAGAGACTCGCTCAGGAGGGTCGCTTGTGGCAGGAGTTAGGAAGCGCTCGAGTTTCGGGGAAGGGCACGATTTTCAATCGTGCCACCACCCGTCGAGGGTAGTCCGCCTTTAGCCGCTTTGGTTCGCTGTTTTCAGCTCACCGCTAAGACAAGTGGTGCCGGGAACAGGATTTGAACCTGCACGCCTTTTGGGCATTGGATCCTAAGTCCAACGCGTCTGCCAATTCCGCCATCCCGGCCTGTGTCTATTTTAACCGACGCCTGTGCTGATATCATTCCAACCAGAGTGCCAAAGTCTAGTCCAAACTGGCTCGTCATCCTGCTGCTGGCGGCGATGATTGCGGTCCCGCTGGCAGGACAGGATGGATCGCTGATGATGGCGCCGGCCAGACCCACCGCCTGCCACCAACATGGCGGGGCTCCCGCGTCTCAACCGGTCAGCTACCGCTGCTGCCAGAGCGGACACGATTCCGCCATCCTGCAAAGCTCGCCCGCCTCACAACTGGATTCCGCTGACTTCGACACGCCTCTTGAGCGGACCGATATTTTCGCACCGCCCTCGAAGGTGCAAATCGTCAGGCGGGTAGCGACCTCGTCTGCCGACCCGCCAAATCTGACCCCGCTGCGCATCTAGAACCAAACCAAACTCTTCGTTTCTCGACAGCCCTCTATGCGGGCAGCCGTTCGAGCGGAGGAGCGCCTCAAAACAGCGCCTTCTCCCCCAGTGGCTAAAGCCGCCCGGGAAAAGGGGCGCCTGATGCGGCGCTGAAGCGCTGCTCCACCCTGACTCCCGAAGGGAGGAGGATATCGGTGCGGAAAATGTTCTTGCTTGTCCTTGCGGCCACATCGTTGCTGGTTTCAAGTCAGCTTGCTTTGGCCAAGGATGGCGGCCGCGACATGAATATGTCAGGGCAAGCCCCATCCATGCCGGGAATGGCTGAGGGGAAAATGGGGCACGACGCGATGAGCATGAACTCTCACTCGCTCGTAGCATCTTTGCTGCAGCATGCCGCGTCAGGCACGGACGCCGAGCCCAACTCGACGCCCTTCCAAATGCTCATGACGACCTGGGGAAGTTGGACGCTGATGTTTCATGGCGAGGCCTTTGTCAGCGAGATGCAGCAAAGCGGCTCCCGAGGCGCCGGCAAACTGTTTTCCACGAACTGGTGGATGCCGATGGCGCAACGAAAATTCGGCAAGGGCACATTGACCCTCAGGACCATGCTGAGCTTCGAGCCGGTCACGGTCTCGGACCGCCGCTACCCTGAGCTTTTCCAGCAGGGCGAAACCGCCTTCGGTCGTCCCATTGTGGATGGACAGCATCCCCACGATTTTTTCATGGAGCTGGCCGCTTTGTATGACTACAGAGCGTCAGAGCACACGCTGGTGACCTTTTACGCGGCCCCCCTGGGCGATCCGGCAATGGGGCCGGCGGCCTATCCTCATCGGGCCTCGGCCTCGGAAAATCCCATTGCGCCGCTGGGACATCATTTCCAGGACTCCACGCACATTGCGGCCGATGTAGTCACGCTGGGCGTTACCCACCGCAGCGTGCGGCTGGAAGCTTCGGGTTTTCACGGACGTGAGCCCGACGAGTTCCGCTGGAACATTAACTCCGGGAAAATGGACTCATGGTCGGCACGGGTTACCGCCAATCCTGGCCAGAACTGGAGCGTTCAGTATTCCGTTGCGCAGATGCACAGCCCGGAAGAGCTTGCCCCCGCTGCAGACATCAGGCGAATGACCGCTTCGGTACAGTACAACCGTCCTCTGCCGGGAGGTAACTGGGCGACCTTGTTGCTCTGGGGGAGAAATCAGGATGTTTCCGGCGGGAATGTCGGGAACAGCTATCTGCTGGAATCGACTTTGCGCTTTCGCGAACGCAACTATGCCTGGACTCGCATCGAAAATGTGGACCGCACGAACGAGCTGCTGCTGGGCGGCGATCCTGAGCCACCCGGATTCAGCGAACGGTATTTCACCCGCGTGCAGGCCTACACCGCGGGCTACGAAAGGGAAGTGGGCCATATTCCCCATCTCTCCACCGCGCTGGGAGGCCAATTCACCTGGTACGGCGTACCGGATGTCCTGAAGCCGATTTACGGCAAGCGCCCGGTCGGCGGGATTGTGTTTCTGCGGGTTCGGCCACACTGACGACAGACGCCAGCAACAACCACGTAGGCCCGGACGTCTCGTCCGGGCTGGCGAGCCCAGCTCGCCGGGAAGTCGTCGAGCTTCGCTTCGCCGGGCGGACGAGGGCGTCCGCCCCTACCGCGTGACGCGGTGCGTTGTCTCCCTGCCGCAATCCCGCTACACTGGCAATCCTATGTCGAACCCAATTCAGCCCAACATCAAACTGACCAATACACCTGACTATCGCGAAAACTATGCCAACAGCGTGCAGGTGCGGGTGAACGTCTGGGACTTCTTTCTGGTATTCGGCACCTTGCAGCAGCAAAGTGAGACCCAGGTGGAGGTCAATAATTTTCAGGGGATCTACTTGAGTCCGCAGCAGGCGAAAGCGCTGTCCGCCATCCTGCAGCAGAATGTGGCTGGGTACGAGGGCACATTTGGTGAGATCAAGCTGGATCCGCGTATGATGGCTCCCGGACCCGTGCACTAGCCGGCAGACAGAATATCCATCCACTGCAGTGACAAATGTTGACCACCCTTCGCGCGGCGTCCACCCCGGGCTCTTCCTTGCTGTCGCGTTTGCGGCGCTAATGGCACTGCATGCGCCCCTGCTGCGACTGCCGTATTTCTGGGACGAAGCCGGATACTACGTACCCGCCGCACGCGATCTGCTGCTGACCGGAAGTCCGATTCCACATTCAACCGTTTCGAACGCGCACCCGCCGCTGGTGATGGCCTATCTCGCGTTGTGGTGGAAGCTGGCCGGGTTCGCGCCCATCGTGACCCGGACCGCCATGCTGGTGGCATCGTCATTTGCTCTGCTCGGCTTGTTCCGCCTGGCGGAAACTTTAGCCAACTTCGAAGTTGCGGTGACCACCACGATCCTGACTGTGCTCTATCCCGTCTTCTTCGCGCAGAGTTCTCTCGTCCACCTTGACCTCGCAGCCGCGGGACTTACGTTCTGGGGAGTGAACGCCTACATGAAGGGAAAGGGATGGGACGCCGCCCTCTGGTTCTCGCTCGCCAGTCTGACCAAAGAGACGGCGATCCTCGCGCCTCTGGCCCTGTTTGCCTGGGGCCTTCTACCGCAACGGTGGCGGAGTCGGGACGGAAAGAATTTGTCCGAGCGAAGATTCCGCCAGCCTGTCTTGCTGCTGCTCCCGCTGCTTCCCCTCGTTGCCTGGTACGTCATCCATTACTTGAAGACCGGCTTTGTCTTCGGCAATCCGGAGTTTTTTCGCTACAACGTCGAGGCCACCCTTCAGCCTCTCCGAATTCTGCTCGCCTTGCTGGTTCGCCTGTGGCAGACCGCCGGCTATTTTCATCTCTTGATGCTGACCGTGGCCGCACTGTTCGCCATGTGGCTGCCTCCGCTTCGCGAGCAAGGCGGTGAGCGCTCGCGCATCGCTCTGGACGCGCAGTTCGCCATGCTCGCAGTGGTTGCGGCGTACGTTATCGCTATGGCGATGGTTGGGGGCGCGGAACTGGCGCGTTACATGCTCCCGGTGGTGCCGCTGGTGATTCTGGTCTGCGTTTCCACCCTCTGGCGCAGAGTGCGGCTGTGGCTCGGCGTGGCCGCCATCGTGGCCCTGATGTTCGTGGCGGGATGGTTTATCAATCCGCCCTACGGGTTCGCTCCGGAAGATAATCTGGCTTATGTGGATTACATCCGGTTGCACCAGCATGCCGAGGAATTTCTGGAAGCGCGCTATCCCATGGCGCGGGTGCTTACCGCCTGGCCGGCCAGTGACGAGTTGACGCGTCCGTATCTGGGCTACGTCACGCGCCCACTGCGCGTGGTGCGCATTGAATATTTCGCCCTGGAGCAGCTTTTGTCGGCGGCCGACTCCCGTTCGAATGACGTTAGCTCCGACTTTGAAGTCGCGCTTGTGTTCTCCACGAAATACGAGCCCGCCCACCCTCTGCTGCAACGTTGGCGTTTGTGGCAGGAGTGGAAACAGCGATTTTTCGACTACCATCGCGATCTGCCGCCCGCGGCCGCGGCCCAGGTCCTGGGTGGCAACGTGGTTTACCAGGAGACCCGCAATCGCCAATGGATTGGCGTGATTGAACTGGAACGGATCGTCGATGCAAGAAACTAAACCAATGGAAGAGGGGTGTCCTCGCCCGTCAGATCCATCGCCATTCGTTCCTGGGTCTTTATTGTTGCTGCTGCTGCGTCGGCTGCACCGGCGGCGCACCCTGCATCCCGCCAAAAGAACCCTGTGTGCCGGGCGAATTGGGACTGGATGAGTTCTGCTGCTGCAGCGGGACTGCCGATTGCAATGCAGGCTGCGCCGGTGTGGTGATCAGGCCGCCGCGGTCCATGGTTGGGTCGTAGATGAACTGCCACTGGTTGTAGTGGTTCTTGTGATTGAACTCGCGAATCGTCTGGGCCTTGCTGATGCTGGCCACGCCGACGATTGGGCCTCCTCCGAAAACTGTGCTGGAGAGTTGACTGCTGCCAATCCCGCCGGCCGATTGGCTGGAGTCGGGCTTGGACGAATCCGGCGATGCCGGGTTGGCCGGGCTCGCGTCTGAGCCAGAATCGCCGGCTGCGTTCGTACCAGCGCTTGCAGCCGGGGCTGAGGCGGTACCCGGCGCGGTCTGGGTGGCGGCTCCTCCGAGCATGGTGCCGGCTGCTCCCAGAAGGGCTGCTCCCCCGGCCTGGGCCGCGCCACCCCCGATGGGACTGGCTCCGGCGATGCCGGGCGAGCTGGCAAGCTGTACCTCTCCCACGTGCAGCAATTTGAAATCCTTGCCCGTGACGGGGTCCTTGTAACGCCTGCGCAGAAAGCGAATATTGTTGGTGTTTTCCAGTTCTTCGAGGCGACTGGGGTAACGCCCGGTCTTCTTCACATACCGTTGAATCGCGCGCGAGTACTGCGTTCCCCGGTGGATCATCTCTTCTTCGCGATCGCGCCGCACCTGGAAAGCGATGGTGGGAGCGAGAGCGCCAGCAGCAATCACCAGCAAGGTCACGAACAACATCAGCATGAGAAGGATATAGCCGCGCTCAGAACGGCGAGGCCGGAAACCGGCTGGTTGTTGGTCGTTGGCCGTTGGTCGTTGGCCCTTTGCCTTTGGCGTGATCGTTAGCAGTTTGTCCTTAGTCATTAAACTTCAACTTGTGCAGCACTCTGTCGGATCCGAGAGGCGGCTGGCAGCGTCGTTTTGCCAACGACCAATGACCAACGAGCAAGGGACAATATCTATCCCTGCGTCAACGGAATACTCTGCCGGTTATTGTTCAATACATCTTCCACTTCCACCGAGACTGGCGTGATATGCAGAATCCTGTAGCGGCGATCGATGATATCGCCTTCTCCGGCAATGAAAACATCCTCTCCCTGGGAAAGAAAAATCTTTCTGGGCTCACCCGGCTTGTTGGCAAAACCGAAAAACTTGAGATTGATCGGTGGCGGCGGGGGCGGGCCCTGCGGGACAACCGCAACCGGCTGCTTCTGTACAGGCACGATGGGCTTCGGAATCTCGACTTCGGCGCGGAAAATATTTCGTCCCGTACCTTTATATTGAGTGTCCTCGCTGGCCTTCAGCCAGTCGTAGCGCAGGGTGGGATCCAGCGAACGCAGCGCCGGGCTGGCGGACTTCCTTCCCGGCCTTACCGCCACCGTCCGGTGCGTCCCCGCCGCGGGGGCCGGTGCCGGAGCGGGAGTCTTAGCCGATGCCGGGGAATCGGGAAAAAAACGCATTGCGACCAGCACCAGCGCCAGTATCCCCAGGATGACGGCCGCAATTGTCTTGTTCCGGTTTTCCGTCCCCAGCTGCATTTAGCCGCTCGCCTTCTGATAAGTTTCCAGTTTCAATTGCAGCTTCACCACGCCAGACGTTTCGCCCCCCAGTTCCACGCTATCGATAATAAAGAACAACGGGTCGCGTTCCAGTGAGTTGATGAAGCGGACCAGTTGCAGATAGTCCCCGGAAAAATCCGCCTGAATCTCGACCGGGCGCAGGCCCACCGGGTCAGTGTCCTTGCCCTTGGAGCGAATCTGTCCGATCTTGACGCCACTCTGTTTCGCTACTTTACCCAGTTCCTCGTAGATCGCCGAATCCTGCGCGGGCAGCCGGGTCCTGTAAAATTCGTCGATCTGGTGGCTGGCCACGGCGATCTTTTTGTCCACATCCTTGAGCGGTTCGGCTTCGTGGGTCTTGCGCTGCAGCTCCTGCCACAACTGGTCCAGCTGTTCACGACGCGAGCGCTCCGATCCCACCAGGGGAGAAAACAGCATGACTACGGCAGCGATGTCCACCACCAGCAGGGCCGCGATCGCAATCTTCGCCTTCTTCCGGAAATCGAGGACCTCGGGCATCAGTGAGCGCCCCCTTTATCGCTATCAAGTTCCGGGACGTACAGAGCGCTGATATCAAATTGCACGTTGTCGCCGGGAGTCTGTCCCGTCTGGCTCGACTCCTGCTCGATTTGAGTCTGCTGAAAGTGTTGCGAACCCTCCATTTTACGCACCAGTTCAAGGGCACGGTCGCGCGATTCCCCCGCCACCACCAGTTTGATTTGCAGCTGGTTGTCGCCGGCCTTTCCTGGCTGGATGGAAACCACGTGCAGCCGGGCCGGCATCACCCGCTCCAGGTCCGCGAACACCTTGGTCCAGGAGAACGACTTGCGCTGGAACAGATCGTTGAGAAACTGGGCGCGGTCGCGGGTGCCGCGATTGGCCGGCAGACTGAGGATCTCCTCAGCCTTGGCTTTCTGCTCATCACGGGCCGCGATCTGTTGCTGGCGCTGCTCGATCAGGCTGCGGTCTTTGCGCGCTGCACTCCAGCCCGACACCGCACTGTAAAGCAAGATCAGGGTGAAAAGGGCCAGGGCCGCCACGGCCCCGCCCCAGCGCACCCACAAGGGGCCGGAGTCTTCGTAGGGATGGGTGGCGAGATTGATGTCAAGACGCATATCAGGAAAGCAGGGCCCCCACTACTCCGGCCATCCTCCACTGGGGAATCGAACCCACACTCCCGCCTAGTTGCGACGGGGAGACCAAGTCCGAAACCTGGGCGCCAGTCTGAGCGCGCAGCGCCGGTGCGGCGCCACCCGATTCGGGCAGTCCAGCCACAAAAATCTGGCCAATATTCAAGTGGTAAGTATCCTGAAAGAATACCACCGAAGGGTAGACTTCCTCCGCCAGCTGCTCGCCAGTAATGGTCGCGCCTCGCGTATTCTCGAGGGTGCGAAACAGCAATAGTTGCGGGCCGTCCAGGATTGCGATGCTGGTGGTGCGGGCATCCACTTTGATGACCAGCGAAGGCTTTTGCGCGTGGGCCGCTCCCAAAGCGGCCAGCATGGAAGGCATCACCACACCGGGCTGGTAACCGGCCTGCCGAAAAGCCGCTTCGTAATCTTCGACCACGTTGGCCAAAGCCACCGCCGCGATCACCCGAACGCCCCCGTTCGAAGGCTGGACATGGTAGGAGACCTTGGCTTTGTCCACGTCAAAGGGCAGAGATTTCTTGAGGCGGAATCGGACTACACCTTCGGCTTCATCCCGCTTGGAGGGCAGGGTCTCGAAGTCGAGGAGCACCACCCGCACAGCCGCATCGGGCAGCACAGCGATGACGTCATGCGAACGGCCACCAATGCTGCCCAGGGTGTCGCGAATGCTTTCGTACACCGCGTCGGGCTGCCGCAGATTGGTTTCGATCAGGTCGGGAACCACGCAGCCGGGCGCAAGTTCGCTCGACGCGCAGGCCTCCAGAGTGCGACCGCCGTTCTCGGAAACCCGGCCCACCAGTACGCGGTCAGCGGAAATTTCGCAAGCCAGCTTCGGCCTGGATCCGGATTGGGTAATACGGCTCATGATTATGTAGTTATCCTACAAGTAAATCGCGGTCTTGCGTGCAATTGCAATAGCCGGAAGGGCACTGCACTCTTAGCCATCGGTCGTCAGTCGTCAGCCATCGGACCACGGACCCGGCCGTCAGCCCTCGGTCATCGCCGCACCGAGCTGCCGTCCGGGGTTTGCTGACGCCTGAGGGCTGACGTCTGACGTCCGCCTTACCGCATGTTTTCGATGAATGTGACCTTGTTGATTTCCTTCAGCGTGGTCATGCCCAGCCTGACCTTGTCGAGCGCCGACTCGCGCAGGAAACGCATGCCCTCTTCGCGGGCGGCGCGGCGGATCTCCGAAGTCGGTTTCTTGACCAGAATCATCTCGCGGATGCGGTCGCTGAGGTCGAGCAGTTCGTGGATCGCGGTGCGGCCGCGAAAGCCCGTGCCCGCGCATTCGATACAGCCCTGGCCTTCGTAGAACGGCACCTGCGACCACTGTCCCGGATCGAGGCCGCTGGCTTCCAGGACTTCGGAAGGATAGTGCACCACCGTACGACAGGATTCGCAGATCAGCCGGACCAACCGCTGCGCCAGAATGCAATTCAAAGCGGAAACGAAGTTGTAAGGCTCCACCCCCATGTTCAGGAAACGGCCAATAACGTCCACCACGTTGTTGGCGTGGACGGTGGTGAACACGAGGTGTCCGGTGAGGGCTGATTGAATGGCGATCTGAGCCGTCTCAGTGTCGCGGATTTCGCCCACCATGATCTTGTCGGGATCGTGGCGCAGAATGGAGCGCAGTCCGCGGGCGAAAGTAAGGCCCTTCTTTTCGTTGACCGGAATCTGGGTGATGCCGCGAATCTGATATTCGACCGGATCTTCGATGGTGATGATCTTGTCTTCTTCGGTCTTGATCTCGCTCACCGCCGCGTACAGCGTGGTGGTCTTGCCGCTGCCGGTCGGCCCCGTAACCAGCACCATCCCGTAAGGCTCTGCGATGTAGCGCCGGAACTTTCTCAAGTCATCGGCGTCAAAGCCCACCACGTCGAGCACCAGCTTGTGAAACTTCTCGCTCATCGACTCTTTGTCGAGCACGCGCAGCACTGCGTCCTCGCCGTGAATCGAGGGCATGATGGACACGCGGAAGTCGATGGGGCGTTCGGGATTACCGTACTTCACCCGGAAGCGGCCGTCCTGCGGGACGCGGCGCTCGGAGATATCCAGTTCGCTCATTACCTTGATGCGCGAAATGATGGTGGAGTGATGCTCCTTGCTGATGGGCGGCATGGCCTGGGTGAGCACTCCGTCGATGCGGAACTTAATGCACACCGAATCGTCGCGCGTCTCGATGTGAATGTCACTGGCCCGCCGCTGCAGCGCGGTAAAAATCGTGGTGTCGACCAGGCGGATAATCGGGCTGATGTCGCCCTGCGCGGTCAGCCGGTCGATGGAGATGCTGTCTTCGCCGCCGGCCTCCTCTTCCGATACGACAGCCAGGGTGAAGCCTTCGCTGGCTTCTTCCAGCACCCGCTTCGACTGCTCCGTCTTCTTCAGGATTTCGCTGATCTGCGCCAGAGTGGAAACCTTGGTCAGGATGCGCTTGCCCAGCAGCAGGCTGATCTCGTCGATCATCATCAGCTGGCTGGGGTCGGCGATGGCGATGGCCAGGCGGCCGTCCTCGGTCTCATCCAGGGGAATGAAGTTGTAGCGGAACATCAGGTCTACCGGGATCTTCTTGAACAGATCGTGGTGGAGCTGAAAGTTGTGCAGGTCCACGAACTCGCAGCGATAGCGCCGGGCTACGTCCTGGGCTTTGGCCAGGTCGTCCGCGTGGGGCGCGGGAGCCAGACGGGCCCCTCCATTTCCGCCGTGCGCGACTATCGGTTTGGTTTCCGCTATTTTTGCCATTTCTAAATCTTCCTGCAAACCTCGCAGCAAATCTCGGCCGATCCCGGTCTGGAATATTCAAGCCTAGTGAATATTCGAACCTAAGGAGAAGATCGGCAGATAAAGCGAAATCAATACTCCACCTACGAAGACCGCCATAATGATGAGAATGACCGGCTCGATCAGCGCCATGGTAGCTCCCAGCGCGGTCTGTACATCCTCCTCATAAAATTCAGCCACCGAATTCAGCATGGCCGGCAAGGCCCCGGTGGATTCGCCGACCTCGATCATTTCCACCGAAAGATCGGGGAACATTTTCTGTTGCTCCAGGCTGCCGGAGAGCGTCTGGCCCTCGCGCACCCGGATGGCGGCCTCCGCGATGCCGTTAAGCATGCGCCGGCTGCTCACTGAAGCTCCGGCGGTTTCGAGCGACGGCACCAGGGGCAGACCGCCGGCCAGCAAAGTCGAAAGCATGCGCGAAAAATTGGCCACCTGATACTTCAGCCAGATGTCGCCCAGCAAGGGCATGCGCAAAATCGTTGCATCAATGCGCTCAGCCCCGCTGTCCGTATTTTTCCAGCGCCAGAACAACACCCCTGCCACCACGATCGCGATGCCCAGGTAGGGAGCGTACTTCTGCGCCCTCGTCCCTATGGCCAGCATGATGACCGTGATGGTGGGCAATTGTGCATTAAGGTTCTCAAAGAGTTTGGCAAACTCGGGCACTACGTAGGTCACCAGAAATACCAGCATGACCAGCACCATCGTCACCAGCAATGCGGGATACACCAGAGAAACGGCAAGTTTCTTTTTGAAAGTCAGAGCCAGCCGCTGAAACGCGATATACCGGCCGAGCACTTCTTCCATGTTGCCGCTCTTCTCCCCCGCTAACAGCGTGGTGGTGTAGATCCTGGGAAACACACCTTGCGCGGCGAATGAATCAGAGAGCAGTTCGCCACTCTTCACCCGTTCTCGAACATTCTGCAGCCAGGACTTCAGGTTCGCGTCCTTCTGCCGTTTGATCAGCAGATCGAGAGAATTCAGGATGGGCAGCCCCGCCTTGATCAGGGTCAGAAACTGCTGGTTGAAGATCACAAACTGGCTCTGCCTGACCTTTCTTCCGCCGAACTGAATCTTGCCCCCGGAAAAAAGCCCCCGCGGTTTTACCCAGTAGACCAGGTAACCTTGTTGCACAAAGCGCTCGCGGACCTCGGATTCCGAGTAACCATGCTCCACCTGCTGCGCCAGGTGTCCGCGATCGTCAGCGACTTTTACCAGAAATTGGGCCATGTCCTGGTCGTGTTACCCCTCTCGCCTCTCAAGTCTAGCATTCAGCAACATTAACTTGGGGTGAATATGCCCTAACGAGTACGTCAGGCAGGTACCGCTGGTAACCCCCAGGCCTCACTTGAAGTGAAACCTCTAAAAAACCATGCAACTGATTGATAAAAAGCTGTTTGATATTTATTGTCCAAAACTGCCATCCACTATCTCAACTCCGGGTGGAGGGGTAAAGCGAAAGCGCTGGTCGGCGATTTCACCGTTCTCACGCTGCTCGCTGAAGCGGTACTCGGTTACCGACTCATCCGCCTCTTCAAATTGGATGCGGGCAATGCGGTAATCGGGTGTGACCTCCAGGACAACTTCGTTGATCCTGTCGGCCACGGCCTTGGGCACACCTCGCAGGACGATGTTACCCGGGGTCAGGGGAGCCAGGTCGGGGGCGACCGAAAGGCCATCCAGTTCTTTTTCCAGCCGGGTCTTACCCAGAAGAAATCCCAGGGGCGATCGCAAGTCGTCGAGATTCTTGACCGAAGTCCGCCGCACCTGGCGGTCTCCGGGAAGGTAAAACCACGCACTCTTGCCGTCGCTCAGGAAAAGCTTCTCCCTGGGCGAACGGTACTCCCAGCGCATCTTGCCTGGTTTTTTCAGCCAGAGCGATCCGGACTCGGCTCGTTCGATACCGGCGCCGCGATAGGTTTCGGCAAATTCAGCCTGCAGCGTGCGCAGGTGGTTATAGCGATTGTCCACGGCCTGAGCGATGGCGTGGACATCGGGAGTCGAGTTCGCGGCAAACGCCGGCAGCAGCATCAGCAAGAGAGCGAGAAACCCGGGACCAATAGAATTTGCTTTCACCAGGGATAACCAAAGTTGGTGTCGCCGCGCTGAAAAACAGCTGCACTTCTTCCTTTCGTGCAGTTAACGATATTGTAAACCCCGCCCAACCGAAAACGTAGCGCCGGGCTCTGGCCGGCTGTCACGAGGGCATCCGGCCCTCGCGCCGTCCAGTTGGCCGAAGGTCTACAGGTCTTTGGCGCAAGAGAAGCCAGCGGAGCTTCGCTCCGCCGGGTGGACGAGGGCGTCCGCCCCTCCGTGGTTCGTGGGTTGAAAAGACCTCTCCAGAAACGAAAACGTCCCAGACTCATAGAGTCATGGGACGCTCGTCGAACAGCCCTCCCCCGAAGCCTGCTCAACCACAGCCTAACGTTTTCGAGGGTGCAGTGGAATGGCCCGAATGGGCTACTTGGTGAGGGCGCTAGCGTACGCTCTCGTACGGCGCAAAGTGTGTAGATTTCAGGGTCAGGGATAGCCCCCGCACCAGCGAGGACGCTCGCCCCAAATTAGTCGGCGGGTAGAAACTTGGGTGCCAGTGGCGGTACGTATCCGGGAGGCGTGCCCTTCTGGATGAAGGGAAAGTCGTCGGGCGTGCGCACTTCCACGCGTCCGTCGGGCATTACTTGGTAGGTATGGCCGAATGGGTCGCGGGGCGTGCCACGCAGCAAGCCTGCGGCCTCCAGTTCGGAAAAGCTGGCAGGGAAGCGCCCGGTTTGCTGTTGGTAACGACCGGTGAGCGCTTCCAGGTTAGCGACATCTTCATCGACTTGCAGCGCCCGCAAGTGGGCTGCGGCGTTGGCCCGCACGTTGTTATCCTTGGTCGTCTGGTAAGTGGTACTCCACATCATGCGAGCCATCTGTTGATCACCGGCGTGTTCCGCCATCTTGCCCGCGAGAATGGCCAGGAAGGGGTGAGCATTGGGCACCCGCGCCCCGCGGGCAAATACTTCGGACGCGCCCGCGTAGTCTTTCAGTTCCATGTAGCGGATGAATCCTTCGTTGTAATAAAGGCGCCACTCGTTGGGATTGTTGTGGATGCCGAATTCTTCCAGCTCGATGGCACGCTCGGGCATACCTGCGCCACCCGGTGCCTTGGGGGCCAGAAAATTGGCGCCGTACTCGTAGGCCACCAGCAGGTGAGGATCGAGCGCGGTGGTGATCTCTAACAGTGGTGCCAGCAAGTCATACCGACGAGCGCCAGCGTGATGCTTGCTGCCAAAGTACTGCACCGCCCGCGTCCAGTAGATATCAGCCAGCAGACCATCGTAGCCCAGGCTCAAACGCTTAAGCGCTTTGGGCGAAGAGATATAAAGAACCTCTTCCAGTGTGGCGTCGGTCCTGGCCTGGTCCAGGCGGCGCAACAGCAAAACCGAAGCGGAGAGGCAACCAGCCAGGAGGACGCTGAACACAACCGTGACTCGCCGCGATCCGCTCATTTCAGGTTCCGGTGTTCAAATACCAGCACGGCCCCAGAGATCGCCAACGTTGCATAAACCAAAGCATATGCGCTGTTGTACAGAATGAGCTGTCCCGAGACTGGATTGGAGTGGGCCACCGAGCTGATAACATTCAGCGCGGAAAAATTGGGCACGAGGTACGCCGCGCCGGTGGCCAGCCAGCGCGTGACGCCTTGGGTGATGCCGGCAAATCCGCGCAGGTCCTCGGCAAAGCTGCCAATCACAAATAGCGAAAACGCAAACACGGCCGAGAGCAGCGGAGACGAGAACGAAGAAAAGAACAAGGTCAGGGCGGTGATGATCAGAAATTGCAGAATGATGAAATACAGCGCCACCAGCACCCATGCATCCGGCTTCTGGAAGCTGTGTGAAACATAAAGCAGCGCGGCAAAGACTCCGATGGCCATGAAAAACGTGTTCACCACCAGCGTACCCGCCAGCCCGAAAAACTTGCCGACAATAAACTCCCAGCGCCGTACCGGTCGCGAGAGGACGGTATAGAGGGTGCGCTTCTCGATTTCCTTCGAGACCAGCCCAATCCCGATGAAGATGGCAATCACCATGCCGAACAGGGAAACCGCTGTAAGTCCCAGGTTGATCACGACCAGGCGTTCGATGTTGATCGAGATCTGGCCTACCAGGATGGAAGCTCCCGACATCAGCAATGCGAACACGATCAGGTTGTAGAGCACGCGGTCACGCACCGCTTCGCGAAATGTGTTGGAAGCAATGTGTGCAATGCGCGCTCTCATGCCCTGGCTCCCACGGTGACGCCAGGTTGCAGCTTCTGTATGAAGTAATCCTCCAGGGAAGTGCGGACTGGAGTCACCGAGATCAGGCGCATCCTTTCCCGGCGCAGGGCTTCGAGGGCAGTGTCCTGGTTGGCTTCAGAAAGGACCGCCCGCACCGTATCGCCGGTGATGTGGCATTCCGCTCCCAGCGCCCGCAACGATGCCGGCACCGCCGTCCCTTGCCATACCACTTCCACCTTGCCATGAACGCTGGAGGTAAGGTCGGCCACCGCACCCACGCCGCGCAATTCGCCCTGATGGATGACGGCAACCCGATCGCACAGCGCTTCCGCATCCGACAAAATATGGGTGGAGAAGAAAATGGTCTTACCTTCGTGCTTGAGCTGCTCCATGAGGTCGCGAACTTCTCGGCGACCCATGGGATCCAGACCTGACATCGGTTCGTCAAAGAAAAGGACTCTAGGGTCGTGCAAGATGGCTTGCGCAATGCCCACTCGCTGCAGCATGCCTTTAGAAAACTTGCGCAACTGCACCCCGCCCACCTGGGGCAGCCCCACTCGCTGCAGGACGTCGTCGACTTTACGCGACCGATGTTTGGGATCAACGCCCGAAAGCTGTCCGTAATATTCGAGCAATTCGCGGGCGGTGAGATAGTCGTAAAAGTAAGGCTGCTCCGGCAGAAATCCGATCTGGGCCTTCATCTTAGGATCGTCAACTTCCATGCCCAGAATGCGGGCCGTGCCGGCGGTCGGGAATATGAGACCCATCAGCAGCTTGAGGGTGGTCGTCTTGCCCGCGCCGTTGGGCCCCAGAAAGCCGAAAACTTCACCTTCCTCGATGGCCAGGTCAAGCGGGCGCAGCGCGTACTTCGGCTTCTTGCGCCAGAAGCCCACGCTGTAGGTTTTCTCCAAACCGAGGATTTCGATAGCAGCCATGGGCAGGACCCGGATGCCTTCCAGAGGTCGCAAAGAAATTATATGCAATCGAACAGCGGGGTGGAACGCACAGATGATGCAGAGTAATTACGAAAGTAAAAGAGCCAGGTCTAGTCCTGGCCCTTTTCACGCCACTTCACTCTCCGCGCTGTTTCTGAAATGATGGTTTACTGGGCCGTGGTATAGGCTTGGCAAGTCGGCACATCTGGCGCCGGCACTCCACCCGCCGCGCCCGGATTGCTGCGCAAAACTCCATCGGTGATGATACAGAAATTCCGGACACCCGATAGATTGAAAGACAGCGGGGCAGAACTCCCCACAAACGTCACGTTAACGGAACCGCCCTGAGCAAAGCCCGTCGCCAGGAAGGTGTATCCGCTCTTGTTCCCGTTGGAGAGTACATTGTCGATGATGCAGGCGGTCACGGAACTCGGCGTACAGCCAGTGGCCGGACCTCCCAGGTTGGCCAGCGCTGCCGCGTAACCCAGGGTCGGATAGGCGGCGTTATAAGCTATCTCAGCCGTCGCGATACTACGAACCGAGGCGGCTGCCGAAGACTCGTTGGCGGCAATTCTGGCCCGCAACAGGTTCGGAATGGCGATGGCGGCGATAATCAGAATGATCGCGACCACGATTAGCAACTCGATCAGGGAGAACCCTGCCTGTGCTTTCAGTCTCCGAATTGGTGTTTCAGCGTGCATCTCGCGTATGTAATAGGCATTTTTCTGGCCACTGTGGGTTAGATGGCTACCCTCCTTTAATTGTCTTCAATACAACGACTTAAGTAGCGGTTGATTCAAACTCGCGATTCCCGTTGGAAATGTTGACACTATTTGTCGCAGGATGCGACAGGATTTGGCGTCCCGTTGTGAAGCAGACAACACTCGGAAGCAAAAACGAAGGACATCGGATGGCTCCGATGCCCGTGTGTCAACCCTGGCTGGCCTATTGCAGGACCGGGTAGGCTGCACCGGTACAGACAGCAGCACCACCCGTAACCGGAGTCGCGCCGGCAGCGCCAATGTTGTAGTGGATGACGCCATCCTCGGAGGAGCAGAAGTTGCGCACACCCGTTTGGTTGAACGAAGACGGCACCGTTCCCACGCCGTAGGTGAGGTTCAAGGTGCCACCTGCGCCCGCCACGCCGACCAGGCCGTAGTAAAACCCGCTCTTGGCAGTGCCTGGAGCCGTGGCGTTCGACAACACGCTGTCAATCAAGCAGGCAAACGCGGTAGTAGGCCCGCCCGCGGGACAGGTCGAGCCCGGCCCCCCTGGTCCCAGCTGACCCAGGTTGGCGGAATATCCCACGGTTGGGAAAGCCGTCTGGTACGAAACCTCAGCCGTGTTAATGGTGCGGATCGAGCTCACCGCCGACGATTCATTGGCCGCGATACGCGCCCGAAGCAAGTTGGGAATGGCGATCGCAGCGATGATCAAAATGATCGCAACCACGATCAGCAACTCGATCAGTGAAAAGCCCTTCTGTTTCCGCATCTCGTTTTTCCCTCTTGTTCTTCGGGTACAAACCTAAGGCGAACCCAGCCCCGGAGGGTGCCCGATATGGGTTGTTCGCCTCGCATCAAGAATAAGACTGCCATCGGCCAGCCGTCTACTCTCGGTCAGCCATTATTATCTGACATCTCCTAATACCAATGAGTTACAGATAAACTCGCCCGTTGGGCTCGCCACAGTTGTGGGCTGGATATCAGTATGGTGACATTGTCGTTCCCGGCGCGGCAGGATATCGCTTTTGTGACTTGGCCTGAAACGGCAGGAAATCGGGGCAGAAAAACAAAGAGCATCGGATGTTGCCATCCGATGCTCCCGGCTTGTACCCTCCCCCGAGTACTTCGCCAAACTGCTGTTTGATGCCTTGCTTACTGCAGGACCGGATATCCGGCACCAGTGC
>JAIQFF010000286.1 GCA_020073395.1 Terriglobia bacterium | reverse complement strand
ACGACGCTACGGTTCGGCAGCACCTTCGGCAATCGCCATCGAAAAGGAAGAACATATCTTTGGGGTAGAGCCAGTGTCCGACGGTGCGGCAAACAGGTCTCCAGTCGAACAACGCGACGTAAGACCATTGCAGGCTGGAGAAACTGATCCGCATGAACCGGTACGTCAACCCGTGGAACACCACGCCCGCGAGGGCTGCGAGCTTGCGGAGTCGGCGGGAAAACATCAGGAAGATGAAACTCAGCTCAAACATGAGGGCACCCGCAGCCCCCAGGCTGCACAAAAACGGATGTCTATCGATTCTGAAGGAGGGCAGCCAAGTACAGTTGAGGGACCAGGTCCAAAACAGATGGAGCTGCTTCTGCAAATTGTCCGTGAAAACCCAGTCAAATCCCCCATCCCACAGTTTCCAAAAGCCAGGAAAAAAGTAAATGATTCCGATCAGCAGCGTCGCAAAACGAAGCGGCAGTGCGTATTCCCGAGACGGTCTAGGAGGTTCAGTGATCCCCTGATCCGCGCGTCTGCGCGCGGCAAATATTGCGTCAACGGCGAGAAAGGCTCCACTCGGGCTGACGGCCAGGAGCGCTGCGAACCACAGCAGGTGGTTGTAGTGGTCGACCTTGCCATAGAACTGGGGGATTCCGAGAGCATAGAGACCGAAGATCAGGCACAAGAGTGCTGAGGTTCTCGAAAACAACCCGAGCAGGCCCGTCACACTGAATATCAGAACCAGAACGCCGGCAGTCGCCACCCATCGCTGGTTGATGGGGAGATGGTTCAGGATTGTTCCCATCCCCCAGGGCGCGACGCGCAGTCCGGCCGGTATCCGGCTGAACGGAATTATGGTCGCGAGTCGGACCTGACTGAAAACCCCACAGAAGACTACAATTCGAAATAAGGCGAGGTTAAGCGGATGGGTTGCCGAAGTGAAGAAGGTCCTCAGAAGCCTCGATGTGCGCCGGCGCAACAGAACTGCGAAAACGACCAGTTCGGCGGCGATAACGATCGTGACCCGGTGTGAGAAGGCCAGCTTTGCTTGGCTGACGTGACCGTACGAAATCAATGAGCCTATCGCAGTTCCGAGTACGACAACCTTCGTTGGGATGGTCAGCCGGTCTTCGTTACCGCGATGCTGGCGGTCCATGGCTTGCTTCTTGCTCTCCTAACTTGACGCTTGGTCCATCATGCTACTCTCCAATCGCGCCGCAGATGGTGAAACCCCAGTTGTGGCGCGAGGTCCGCTTGCCCCAGCCAGAAATGGGACCGCAACACGCCAGCGGGCGGTTGGAGTATTACGCTCGTCAGCAGGACAATCAAGATGCCGCCAATGCCGGCCACGGTAACCACAGCTTGGTGTCACATTGCGGATTTCGGCCACTTGACCCGGCGTTGCCCGCGCAAGTCATGCTTTCGTCACCGCGCTTCCTGCTTGTCAAATCTGCATGTCATCCTATAACTGCTGCACGGAGACTTGATTGAATACAAGGGACGGGACGAAGCCGTCGTGGGATGGGGGACCTCTGAGCGCGACAGCTCGCGATGCTCTGGCCGGCGAGCTTGAAGACGCGCTGCACAGCATCCTCAAGGCCTGGTTTCCCCGCTGCGTGGACCAGGAACACGGCGGCTTTCTTAGCAGCTTCGACTATCGATGGAGACCCCGCGGACCTCAACTCAAGACCCTGGAGTATGAGACGCGCATGTTACGCCTTCTTTCGCGGGTGTCGGCTCATCCCCGTTTCGGTCGTTACCGCGAGTTCGCCACCCACGGCTTTCACTACCTCCGCAATGTCATGTGGGACCGTGAATACGGAGGCTGGTTTCGCATGCTTGACCCGTCCGGCACTCCCCTGGAAGGAGCGACCAAGCACGGACACGGCGCCAGCTACGGTATCGCGGCATGCGTCGCCTATTACGAACTCACTTCCGATCCCCAGGCCCTCGATCTCGCCAAGCAGGCCTTCCAGTGGATGGAGAGGTTCGGGCACGATCCTGAGTACGGCGGCTATTTCGCCCTGTACCAGCGGGATGGCACCCACATCAACTCGCGGGAGCGTTGCCCCATACCAAACTTGGTGCGTGATTGCATCGGAACTCCGTTGGGGTTGAAGGACGCGAACACAAACGGAGACATGCTGGAAACTATCGTCGATTTGTGCCAGGTCTCCTCGGATCGGTTGGTGAAAGAAAGACTGCTGGAGATGCTACACGTGGTGCGCGACATAATGATCGTGCCGCCCGGCGCCGTGCATATGTATTTTCAGCCTGATTGGACTCCAGTGCCCGATATCTCCCGCTATTCCTATGGCCTCAACACGTCCAACATCCTGGCCAAAGCGGCACGATCTCCGTGTCTGGAGTCGGACCTGAAAACACTCGAGGTCATCAAATCCGTGGTGGATTCGGTGCTGGAGTTCGGCTGGGACCATTCGCACGGAGGGTTCTTCTACGGCGGCTCCACTTTTGGACCGACTTACGTGGAAGACATTACAGTATTTATTGATGCGAAGTTTTGGTGGCCTCAAGCCGAGGGCATGAGGGCCCTGCTTCGAGCCGCACTGCACTATCCAGATGACGAACGCAATTACCTGCAGCGCTTCAATGAATTGTGGACTTACATCAGGACGTACCTGATTGATGCCAAGCGTGGCGGATGGCTGTGGGTGGGAAGGGATTCGCGGCCACGGCGATGGAGATCGCCCAAGGCCACGCCCTGGAAGGAGCCGTCTCATGAAGTTCATTCATTGCTGGAATGCATTCGGATGTTGCGTTCGTGACTTGGCCGGCGTAGGACGGGACCGCTAGGCAAACTTTATGTCGGAAGCTCCGCTGATCAGCGTAATTATTCCGGTATTCAACGGTGAAAAGTATCTTGCGGCAGCCATCGAGAGCGTCCTTGCCCAGAACTACCAACCGATCCAGCTCATCGTTGTCGATGACGGATCTACGGACCGAAGTGCGACTGTGGCCCGGAGCTTTGCTCAGGTGGAATATCATTTCCAGGACCATGCCGGGGTTGCTACCGCGCTCAACAAAGGAATCGCGGAAAGCAAAGGGACCTTTATCGCTTTCCTCGACGCCGATGACCTGTGGATAGGGGGAAAGCTTCGAAGGCAACTCCAGGCCTTCGAAAGCGATCCCGATCTTGCCTTCGTGCTGGGAAGGGTCGAACAATTTCGGGAAGTGGGGCCGGATAGTGCCCCGGTGTCGCTCGGAATCTTCAACGGCTATCTGAAGATCGCGATGCTAATCAGGCGCAACGCGATGCTCCAGGTCGGGCTCTTCGATTCGCAGTGGACCACGGGAGACTTTATCGACTGGTACGTCAGAGCCACCGAACTGCGTCTGAAGTCAATTATGCTTCCCGAGGTCGTTGCCAGAAGGCGAATTCATGAAACCAACATGGGAATCCTGCAGCGCGACGCGCAGGTCGATTATGCCCGTATCATGAAGCAGGTATTGGAACGCCGCCGAAAAACTAAAAGCTAGAGACTTCTGGCCCAAGGCGTTTTCCTGACCACAGCAGTCGCATCCGCTTCGCTCCATAATCGAATGCCCTAGAGATGGTCTGCCCTGGTTTCTCCAATCCCCAGTAGTGCTG
>JAIQFF010000105.1 GCA_020073395.1 Terriglobia bacterium | reverse complement strand
GAAATGGTCTGGAAAGATGGCATGCTGATGAATCCTGGTCTGCTGGAATATCGCAGCCCGTCCTCGATCGAGTCGCCGGAAGTGGAACCCATCATCGTGGAGAGCATTGACCCCGAGGGACCATTCGGCGCCAAGGAGTGCAGCGAGGGGTCGCTCGCGGCGACGATTCCGGCCATCGCCAATGCCATTTATGACGCGGTGGGCGTTCGGCTGCATGAGTCGCCGTTCACTCCGGAACGCGTACTGGCGGCGCTACGCGCAAAGAAGAATGCCAAGCCGATTAATTTGACTGAGGGCATCGATCCCAGTTCTCCTACGGGATTTCGCGAGCATGGGGGATCGCTTTGGTTTAAGGGCAAAGGCCCGGAGCGGCATGCGCTGGATCCAGCACGGCGGGAACAGTCCCTCGAAGCGGGAGGTGATGATTGAGCCTGCCGCAGTTCAAATTGCTACGGCCGCGCGCACTGGAAGAGGCGTTGGCTTTGTTGGCAAAACACGCGGGCTCGCCCGCGGCCACACGCGTAGTCGCGGGGGGCACGGACCTCATTCCCTCAATGCGGCAGAAACTTTTCGAGCCAGAATATGTGTTGGATATCCGTAACGTTGGCGGGCTGAAGGACATCCGACAGACAGATAGCGGTGTCGAGATCGGAGCGCTGGCTTCGCTTACGGCAATCGAACAATCGGCCCTCCTCCGTCGCCGTTATCCGGTGCTCACCGAAGCGGCGGCTACCATCGCCTCGCCCCTGCTGCGCAACATGGGCACGATCGGCGGGAACATCTGCCTCGACACGCGCTGCCTCTGGTACAACCAGTCGCTTACCTGGCGTAAAGGGTGTGGGTTTTGTATCAAGAAGGACGGCGACCTATGCCACGTTGCTCCCGGTGGAACCAAGTGCTGGGCAGCCTTCTCCGGGGACACTCCGCCGGCGCTGCTGTGTCTTGCCGCCGAAGTCGAGATCGCTAGCGCGGCGGGGACGCGCCGCATGCCCCTGTCTGCCTTCTACACTGGCGAGGGCGATGCGTATCGCAAGCTACGCCAGGATGAACTGCTGACGCGCATCTTCTTGCCGGAATCGTCTGCAGATTACCGCGGCGTGTACCGAAAGTTGCGGGTCCGTGGATCGATTGACTATCCCCTGGCCGGCGTCGCCGTCGTTATGAAGCGATCGGACGGCCACATCGCAGATGCCCGTCTCGCCATCACGGCAGTAAATCCCGCACCTCTCTTGGTGAAAGGTGCCGGCGAGTTGCTGGCGGGCAAAAGGTTGGACGAAGCGTTGGCTGCGGCAGTAGGCGACCTGGCAGCGAAGATGGCTCGACCCCTCACCACCTCGGCGCTGACGCCTGAGTATCGTCGAGAGATGATCCGAGTATTTACGAAGAGAGCAGTGCTGGCAGCGGCCGAAAACTAGAAGCGCCGCCGTCCCGGCGGCTGTCCGGCGGGCGTCTTGGCCCGCCGCGCCGAGAAGGCGCCCTCGGGACAGCCGGCAGAGCCTGCCCTGAGCGAAGTCGAAGGGATGCCGGCGCTACCAAGACCTAGCGCGAGGTGAACAGGTGGCCCAGCTTCTCTTTTTTCGTCTTGAGGTAGTCTTCTGAGTGAGCTTCGGGAGCGACCTCGCAAGGCACGCGCTCGGCGACTACAATCCCCCCTCTTTCCAGCGCCGCCACTTTGTCGGGATTATTCGAAAGCAGACGCACGCGTGAGACTCCGAGCGCTTTCAGAATTTCCGCGGGCAGCGTGAACTCGCGGTGATCGGCTTTGAACCCGAGGCGTTCGTTGGCCTCGACTGTGTCCAAGCCCTGGTCCTGTAATTCATAAGCCTGCAGCTTGGCCATCAGACCGA
This sequence comes from Terriglobia bacterium, assembly GCA_020073395.1. Classification (GTDB taxonomy): domain Bacteria; phylum Acidobacteriota; class Terriglobia; order Terriglobales; family Acidobacteriaceae; genus JAIQFF01. Next base: position 16,555 of record JAIQFF010000105.1, on the reverse strand, counting down.
TGCCGCGTCCCTCCTGCTGCTCATAGATCAGGATGCCCACGCCTTCCTTTGCGATCATGGACAGCGCCATTTCCAGTTGGGCGCGACAATCGCAGCGCAGCGAGCCGAAGACGTCTCCGGTAAGGCATTGGGAATGGATACGGAGCAGCGGCGCTGTGGTATGGATGTCGCCCATGACCAGGGCAACCGCGTCCTCATCCCGGGGCGAGCCAGGGGCGCCGAATTCCCCGCGAAAACCGTAGATGCGGAATTTGCCCCAGCGGGTTAGGAAATCGGCGGAAGCTACCTGTCGAACCTGATTAGAAGACACAGCAACATTATAACGGGATGTGCTAACGGGTCGTCGAGAGCCGTGCAGACACTGCGTGAGCGTGGACGCTCGCACTTCATTATCAACTAACCTTTACCGAGGCGAGGGAAGTGGTAGTACACGTCCTGCTTGGAGGCGATGGCGACGCCGTTGCGAGTGGCCGGGCGAAAGCGCCAATTCTCCAGTGCTTCGAGCACCTTGCCGTCGATCACAGGAGCCAGGCTCTGAATAACAACTTTCTGGACGATGTTACCTTTTTCGTCGATTGTGACTTCAACAATGACGTCGCCCTGCAGTCCGCCCAGTTCGTCGGCAGCGACATGAGGGTCGGGAGAAACAACTGGCAGAGCGGGACGGACTTCTTCGCCGGTCAAGGGTCCTTCCAGGGCCGTTCCCAAAGGCGAGCCTGCGGGGCGCGCCTGAGCGGCCTGGCCGGGTACGCTAGTCTGGTCGTCCAGGCCAATCTTGGGACGGGGCAGCTCACGCCCGGCCGGTTTGGCTACCTTGCTACGCCGCTTCCAGGCCAAGTGTGAATTCAATTGCTGGCGCGAGTCGGCGGCGGAAGTACCCGGAGAAGCATCGATCGCGCTCGGTGTTCGCTGATTTGGCCAATAGAGATGCGCAATCTGAACGCCGTGATCGCCATGAACCACAAATGATGGTGCGACCAGTTTCGGGCTGGGTGGGTGCAGAAGCCACAGCAACAACAGGCCATGCGCGGCCACAGAGCAGTACTCTGCAAGTCGGGGTTGGCCACCACTGGGCTGGATCGGCGTGAACATGGTTCGAGATTAAGGATTTTCGGCTTCTTCCATTAGACGTGGAAGAGCGCGGCAGGTAAACATAATTTTCGCAGAGTTATGTTACGGGCGGCCGAACTCATAGGGTTGGTTTCCGCCCGGAAACGCTGCTAGAATCGCCATACCGCTGATTCGATTCCCACAGATTGGGGCTATAGCTCAGCTGGGAGAGCGCATCGTTCGCAACGATGAGGTCGTCGGTTCGATCCCGACTAGCTCCACCATACTCTCTCAATTGCTTGCCGACTTGAGCAGGCTATCTTGTCTATCGACAGAGCACGAGCTGATCGCAAAACTTCCGCGCCTCGCCAAACTTTCCTCCCCCCTTGCCCGCAATGTCCGGGTTCAGCAGGTCCTAGTGAATTTCCGGTTCCGGGATGGGAGCGGTACCCTCCAGAAAATCGAAATCGCACCCCTGGTCAGCCTGCTTGATGTGCTGCATGTAGAGCTTTCCATAGCCGCGGGGATAAATCCCCTCTTTCGGCCGCCAGGCAGCGCGACGCCGGCCAAGCTCGTCATCGTTCACGCGCATATTCAATCGGCGTTCCGGTACATCGAGTTCGACCATGTCTCCCTCCTTCAACAACGCCAGCGGCCCGCCGACAAACGATTCGGGGGAAACATGAAGGACGCAGGCGCCGTAGCCTGTACCACTCATTCTTGCGTCGGAAATGCGCACCATGTCACGGATTCCGGCTTTTAATAACTTCTGCGGAATCGGGAGATTGCCCCATTCGGGCATGCCCGGCGCTCCCTTGGGGCCGGCGTTGCGCAGCACCAGAACGCTGTTTGCGTCCACATCCAGGGCAGGGTCGTCGATCCGCGCATTCATCTCGTCGTAGCTGTCGAAAACGATGGCGCGTCCGGTGTGTTTCAGGAACCTGGGTTCGGCCGCCGAGGACTTGATGACAGCGCCGGTCGGCGCGAGATTTCCATGCAGAATGGCCAACCCTCCAGATTCGAGAACGGGATTATCCAACGTGCGAATCACATCTGTGTTGTAGATCTCGGCGCCGGCAACGTTCTCGCCAAGAGTCTTTCCTGTGATGGTTAGACAGCTCAAGTCCAACTGGGGCGCAAACGCGTTCAGCAAGGCCGGCAACCCACCCGCGTAATAGAAATCTTCCATCAGATATTTGCCGCTGGGACGCAAGTTGGCCAACAATGGCGTCTTCCTGGACAACTGGTCAAATCGATCCAGGGTGATCTTGATTCCCGCGCGCCCAGCCAGCGCCACAAGGTGAATGACGGCGTTGGTCGAGCCCCCCAGAGCAAATACAGACGCAATCGCGTTGTTGAAGGAGGCGTCGCTTAAGATGTCGCGCGGTTTTAGATCTTCCCAAACCATTTCCACGATGCGCCGGCCAGCGCGGTCGGCCATCCTGACATGATTGGAATCCACCGCCGGGATCGAGCTCGCACCGGGGAGAGAGAAACCCAGCACCTCGGCCAGACTGGTCATGGTGGATGCGGTGCCCATGGTCATGCAGGTTCCCGCCGAGCGCGCGATACCATCTTCGATCTGCGTCCAGGCTTGCAGATCGATGTTGCCCGCCCGGCGCTCTGACCAATATTTCGTGACGTCTGATCCGCTGCCCAGGATCTGACCATGCCAATTACCGCGCAGCATCGGCCCAGCCGGAACGTAGATCGCGGGTATATTCATGCTGATCGCACCCATTAAGAGTGCGGGCGTGGTTTTGTCACATCCCCCCAGTAGCACGCAGCCGTCGGCTGGGTAAGAGCGCAGCAGCTCCTCCGTTTCCATGGCCAGCAGGTTCCGGTACATCATGGTGGTGGGTTTTTGAAAAGTTTCGCCGAGGGTGAGTGCTGGCATCTCCACCGGAAAACCGCCGGCCTGCCAGACGCCGCGCTTCACGTCGTTGGCCCGCTCGCGGAGATGGCTGTGACACGGATTGATGTCGCTCCAGGTATTGATGATGGCAATGACGGGCTTGCCGGCATAATCAGCCTGGATACAGCCCATCGAGGCGGCCCGTGAGCGGTGCCCAAATGAACGCAGATCATCGGGGCCGTACCAACGATAACTCCGTAAGGACTTGGAATCTTTTTGCGGCATAGAATCCTTTGAACGAGAGTGCGACGCAGCTCGGTAAACCGTAAAACGATCAACTATTCCTAACCACGATCTTTGGTCTTTCTAAGATTGCACAAGCAGTCACTGTCGGCACCGATTGTGGTCTAATTGTCAGCCACGCGAAAACACCTCGACTCTAAAAGGGCTGTCGGAACCCATGAAGAACACCATCCTAGTGCTGGGCGATCCAACTGAGCCTCAGTTCACCGCGCTCGAGAACCTGCGGGCAGAGGCCAACATCATAACCGGAAACTCTGTGGAGGCGTTTGGACAAGTGGCGCCGAATGCCGCGGTCATCTTCAATTGGTCGGGCTCCCTGGCCCTGCTCAGAGCGGTGTTTGGATTGTGTCCGAACGTGCGCTGGGTGCATAGCCGCTCGGCGGGGCTGGAAGGAACACTATTCCCCGAGCTGATCGAACGACCTGTCTCATTGACGAATGGCTCCGGCGTGTTCAGCCCATCCCTGGCCGAGTTTGTGCTCGCCGCAATCTTGTATTTCGCCAAAGACTTCCGCCGCATGGTCCGCAATCAGATGGCTGGCGTTTGGGAAGCGTTTGACGTGATGCCGGTCTCGGGCCAAACCGTCGGGATCGTGGGTCACGGCGATATCGGCCGCGCGGTAGCCGCCAGCGTGCGGCCGCTGGGAATGGCGGTCCTCGCCGTAAAACGGCATGTTTCGCCTTCGCATGGCGCGGACCCGCTGGTCGAGCGGATGTACAGCCCGGATCACCGCATTGAGATGATATCTCGCTGCGATTACGTAGTCGCAGCAGCACCTCTCACTGCAGAGACGCGTGGAATGATCGCTGAGCCGGAGTTTGCGGCCATGAAGCCTACAGCTGTGGTGATCAATGTTGGCCGCGGCCCCGTGATCCGAGAGGAGGCGCTGGTCAGTGCGCTTGCGCATGGACGTATCAAAGGCGCCGCCCTGGATGTTTTCGATCACGAGCCACTGCCCCAGGGTCATCCCTTCTACAAGCTGGAAAATGTATTGCTGTCTCCGCATTGTGCCGACCATACTCCCGATTGGCTGGATCGGGCGATGCAGTTCTTCCTCGCGCAATTCGAACGATTCCAAAAGGGTGAGCCGCTTATGAACGTCGTTGATAAGAAGCTGGGCTATTGATATTGCTCGAGGTCCCCGAAAGGACCTGCCGGATTGCGATTGTCCCAAAGAGCTCATCGCAAACCTTCAGACTCCGGCGTTTTTGGGCATACCAGCGAAGAAAGCAGCGAGATTTCATGCTTGTCGAATTCGCCGGCACCGAGGTAAGCGGCGAGAATGAGCCCGCTGATCGCAGCCAGCTTAATCAGCAGCATCAGTCCGATGGCGGGCCAGATCACTGCCGCTAAATATGTGAATCCAGAAATCACAGCGCTCCTGGCTAATGTCATGTGCGACGGCCGAATATTCCATGCTGTGTAAACCATGGCTACGGAAGTCGCGGCAGCCAACACGGAGAGCACGGTCGTGACCCATGAGGCGCCGGTGGCTCCCCAACGCGTGATGGCAACAAAATGCGCCGCCGCTGCAATGGATACGAGGGGTGCGGTCAGGGCCAGGACCCATCCGGACTTATTGGCCGCGATCAGGGCGGCGCTAGCTACGGCAAGCAGCAAGCGGGCGAAGCCGCCGAAGATTAAGAGTGACAGGAAGGACGCTGCTGGAGCGAAGGTCCGGCCGACGACGAGAGCCACGATGGCAGGAGCACAACCCGAAATCAGTGCCGCAAACGGCAACAAACAGATGCTGAACCGGATTGCATCCCGCGCCAACTCACGGGCCAAAGATAACTCGCCGTCGCGAATCGCATGGGTCAGCGCGGCCAGGAGCACGGGCGCCAGCGCCCCTCCCATCAAGGCCGGGATGATGGTGAGATTTTGGGCGGCCCCATACATCCCGGCCAGCGCGGCCGTGGCTCCGAGAGCCTTCAGCATAAAGAGATCAAGCCGCTCAAAAATGGTCAGTGAGATGCCGGCCAAAAACAGCGGCAAAGCAAAATGCCAAATCTGACGGGTTTCGACTGGGAAGGCACCCCACAAGGGCGCGCGGGCGTGAAGGCGCGCCAACGACAGATCGAATAGAGAAGCCCCAATCGTTGCCCAGATCGCGCCTTCCACGGAAAACCCCCATGCCACGAGCACGACCATCAGCAGGAGTCGAGTCATCAAGCGGCCGGCGCTGGCAAGGGCTCGCTCCCGGTACTTATGCATCCCGATCAGAATGTTGCGATGTGCGGTAGCGAGGCTGAACACTGGGATATCCAGCGACAAGAGCCGGAGATAGCCGGTCAAGGCCGGCTCACTCATCAGTTGAGCGAGTTTTGAACTGCACCCCCAAAGCAGGAGGGCCGCGGCACAACCCGTCAGTAGATGCATTCTCACGATATTGGCGCCCCAGGGCCGCCAATCGTCAGCCTCTCCGATCAGCTTGATGGTGGTGCGCGCGAAGAATGACGTGATGCAGAATTCTATCCACATGACCACCATTGAGGTCAGTGTGAACAGGCCATACTTGGTTGGTCCGAGATAGTGAGTCAGGACGGAAGCAGTGATCAGGCCGGTGGGCAGGATCAGGCCCTCGGCGAGCAGAATGCGTAAACTGCCGTCCAGTACGCGGCGACGCAAAGCCCTTCCCGAGCGCACCTGCTCAAAGGATGAAGTCCTTGATGGCGGAGGAGCTGTTGTTCCTGGCTGAAGTCCCACAATTTATCCGAAGTGATTGCTGGGTCAGGGCGACGTTAGGCTTAGGATCGCCTCCCGGTACCACGCAATGATTGGCCGCTATTCTAGACAACTAAAGCCGCGAAATGGTGGGAATTATGATTCTGCGTACGCCGCCAGGGGCGCGGGAAGCCGCGCGGTGCAGCAAAGTACCCAAGATATGAAAGGGCTTGCCGCCCTGGCAACATGAGGTTCACAAACAGGGGGCATCTCCTGAGATGTTGCTAGGAGACAGTCCTGAGCCCAAATGTGAAGTCTTCGGCTCCCCAAATCTGATTGCCCGGGATCAAGGTCAGTCCCGGGTTGGATCGAGCTAGATAGCCTACAAGCGAGCCGCGCCTTTCTGCTCCGCAACCTCCGCGAATAGTTGCCGCATCTGCCGGATGTGGCGCTCGATGCTGAAGGTCTCCGCGGCGCGCTTCACCACATCATGCGAGAGCGTGTGTGCCGGAAAGGCGAAACCGTTTGCGGTGGCACGCAGGCAATCGGTCAGGGCAGCCTCGTCGTTGTTGGGAAAGAGGAGTCCGCTTACGCCCTGTTCAACGATCTCGCTCAGGCCGCCGCTGGCGCTGGCAATGACCGGAACCCCGCGGATGATGGCTTCGACGGCCACGAGACCAAAGGGTTCAGCCCAGAGAGACGGTACCAGCGAAGCCCACGCATCGCGCAATTGATGTTCGATCTCCGGAGGAGACAACCAGCCGAGAAAGGTTACCGAGTCTTCAAGCCCGAGAGTGCCGGCAATACGTTCCAGCTCTGGCCGCCCAGGGCCCTGGCCAACAATGCGAAGGCGCGCTGAGGGGATCTCAGCTCGCAACCGTGCAAATGCTCGCAACAGCAAGCTGACACCCTTCTCCACATCCAGCCTTCCGCAGAACAGGAACACCGGGTCCGGCGGGGGGCTGCGTACGAAGTCAGGGGCCGGAGAGGGCACTGGCCAGGGCAGAACATCGGCGGCGATACCCGCGGCCGCGAGCTCTCCCTGCAGCCAACGGCTGCAAGCCACGACCCGGCTCACGCCCCGAACCGTGGAATGAATGAAGGAATAACGCAACTGGTCGCGAAGCCAATGGGGAAGACTCACGCAACCAGACTGGCAGCATACCCACCCGGCCTTGACAGTGCAGAGCGAACCATCCGGCAGCAACTTCGAGCCGATGGGACACACACATTTATAGTCCGACACAAGCAGAACCGTAGGCGTCGTTCCCAGCGCATGGAAAATAGAGGGCGAAAGGTGATGCGCGAACATATTCACGCACGCGATGCCAGGTTCAAACTGATGAACGGCCCGGCGCACGGAGGAGGCGGCGAACGGATTCGAGATCTGAAGAAACGCCTGTGCCACCATTCGCTCGGTGCCGAATGCCACGAAGTCGGCGGTCCCATCGGCCGCCGTGCCCGCGCTACTAGTGAGCAATCGCACGTCATCGCCGGCGACGCGCAGGCCCTGGCGGAGCCAGAGGGCGTAAGCTTCTGCTCCTCCCCGGCCGCGGTTCCAATCGGTGATAAGCAGAATACGCATCACTCTCAAGCCGAGGCTAGTGTCATCGGCCGTTGGGTCCGCGCCGACTCTTCCGCTGCCAGGACGGTCTGCAGGCTGCGCAGACCGTCGTGCAGGGATGCAAGGCGGCGTTCGCCACCGTGGAGCAATTCGACAAATGCCGACAGAGCGCGCCGGTAGGAAGGGTCGTAAGAAGGCCGGAGCAGGCGAACCATCTGGTAGGCGAGGACCTCACGGCCCGGGAAACTCAGATGATTCTTCACGCCATATCCCAATCGGCGCCCGATCCGGACCGAAAGGGAGCGTCGATGGCGATCCACGCGGAGAGTGCCGCGTTCTCCGATAAATTCCAGAAAGTCGGCCAGGCCCGCTCGAAATGAGAAGAAACTCGAAACTTCCGTGCCGTCAGCCATGCTGAGCCTGAGCCACGCGGAATCGTCTTCGCTGATTTCTGTGCTCAGCCGGGCATCGACCGCGGTCGCCTCGCAGTTGAGAAACCAGCGCACCAGGTCCACGTGATGCGAGGCCAAGTCGAGCAATACACCGCCTCCCGTGAGTCGCTGTCGCTTCCACACGGGCACGAGGGCGGGAGAGGCCGGCTCACAGAATGTGGATAGGACAGCCCGGATCCGGCCAATTCTTCCAGCCGCGATCAGCGCCCGCGCCTGCTCGAATAATGGATGCACTCGCCGGTTGAAACCGATGGCAGCGCTCACACCCGCCTCTTGAGCGGCGGCGATTACACAATGAGCGTCCTGCGCCGTCGCGGCAATCGGTTTTTCAAGGTAGAAGTTTTTGCGAGCTTTGGCGGCAGCCACGGCCAGTTGGGCGTGCAGATGGGTGGGTGCGCTGATCACTACCGCATCGATGTCGTCGCGCTGCAGTAGTTCGTCGGAGTGCTCGTAGACCGGCACATGGGCCAGTCGGGAAGCTCGCTGGCGGGCGCCCGCATCGGGATCAGCCGCCGCCACAAGGATGGCGTTCTTGAGGTGCCGGAGCTCGCGCAGATGTGCCCAATAGGCAATGATGCCACATCCGATTACTCCGAAGCGGATGGGACCAGTCTCTGCTGTCATGCTTTGCCGTGCGCCAGGTACGCGAGCTTGTGCACCTCGTACTCCTGCATGTAATGCTCAGCGTAGTTCGCCTCACCGCCGACGTAGCCGCACAGTTCGCCGATCGACTTTAAGATGGCGGCCGTGACCATGGCGGGAATGGTTGCGGCCGGTAAGTGCCGGTGGCGGACGGTTTGCCACACGCCGGGCAGAACGCGCCACAGCAGCACAGCCGGAATGAAAATCGATCCGCCGACATAGACGAGGCGGCGCGCCAGGGACCAGCGCTGGGCGCGGTGGGAGGCGACGACCCAGCCCGCTACGAATCGCTCGCGCACTGAATCCATGAGCCGTGTAACGTTAACGTGATCAATCCTGGCAGCCGGCTCGAAATAAGTCCGGTGGCCATGAGCACGCATCCACCGGGGCAATTCGTCGCCGAGTCCCAGCGCGGGTTCAAGCCGGTCCCCGAGTTCAAGCAAAACGGAGCGCCTGTAGGCGGCGTTGTGAGGGGGCGGTGCCGGGATCTCTCCCGCCGGAAGCCCCTCGGCCCATAGCCCGTAATCGGATAGGAAGCCAGCCCAGCTGATCGCACCCTTCGGGTTGGCGTTGCCGATGGCCGGAGTCACCGCAGCCCACGAATTCATGGCGTTGCTCAGAACCTCAGCCATATCGGGATGCGGGTAGGAGTGTGTTTCCGCGATGAAGAGAACGGGCGCAGTGGCTGCTCGAATTCCTTGCGCACGACAGAATGCCACACTCGTGAACGGGGCCTCGACGATTTTCACAGCCGCAAACTCCTCGCCGTAAGCCAAGACCGCGTCCACGGCCGCAGCGTCCGGCGCCACCAGTACGAGCTCAATTTCGCGGGCTAAGGTTTGTCGCCGAAAGCGCTCTACGACCCCGCGGATGGTTTCATACGTGTCCGTCGCCAGGACCACCGACATCCGTGGCAATTGCTCTGGCGATTGAGACAGCCCGTCGGCAATCGGATGTTCCTGAGTTGAGTGGTTCACTTTGTTCCTCCCCTGCCACTTAGTTTCGAGTAAGTGCTCGTACTAGTTGGGTTGCCCATCGCTCCGCGGGATATACAAACCGGCGCAACCGGGATGACTCGTAGGCCTGCGACCAGACGCCTTTCCAGGTCCTGGCCGGTCGCCAACCGCTCCATGCGGTCTGATCAAGATATCGGAAGTAAAGATCATGATGAGGGCTCGATCCAGCACAGTTCCAGGGCTTGAGATTGCCGCTGAAGTGCGCAATTCGGATTTCGCCCGACCGTCGCCCGGCAGTGCTATCTGCGTCAGATGGCCTGCGAGAGCGAATCAAATGGTCGATCGTGGGGTTCCGGTTCCAGGCAGGATCGAGCTCTCCCCACTTCCCGGCCAGCACTGCGTTCAGTGCCTCCTGGTCCCAGAAGAACACCTGATCGCGATAGGTGTTGAGGTAATTTATGGCGCGTCCAGCCACATCATCTCTCCGCCAGCGGGCCAAGTCGATCAGCAGGACTCCGGCGTTGAAATACTTAGCCTCAGCAGCCAAGCCGAGTTCACGATAGGCGGCCACGCCGAACCGCGAAGAGAGCAGCGGAACACGCTGATCCGGGACCGCCAACACGTGCCACTTTCCCAGATCGGCGTCCCACAGCGGCATGATGTCGTCCAGGAGCAACAGGTCACAATCGAGCCAGATCACCTTTTCAGCGTGTTCCGGAAGCCACTCTCCCAGGGTCAACTTCTGGTATGTTGTGCGCGGCATTCGACCCCAGGTGGGGAGGCCGGACAACGCCGACCGGCTCGGTTCCAGCCAATGAAGTGTGAGACGGTCGGTCACCGACGCCAGGACCTTCGCCTTGTCGGCAGAACTGATGCCGTCGTCCACGCAGTAGACCTCGACTTGGCTGCGCGGTCCGAGATTGGCTATCAGGGAGCGCAGCATCACGGCCAGGGGCAACGCGTAACCGCTGTCCGACGCACAGGCAATCACCAAAGAGTCCACAGGCGCGGCATCATCTCACAGGCGCTGGGACGTGAAAAGGTGCAATCGCGAAGCCCCGGCACTGGCCGGTCCAGTGTGCAAATTAATGCAGTGTCTGATTTACGCCACGTTGCGATTGATCCGTGGAGGCTCCGCGTAGGCCGGGCGCCTCAACTCAGCGTAAGCGCGCGTCGCTTCCTGTTGTTCTTCTTGATATTCGGGCTCGGTATTTACTGCCCAAAGATCGTATTCGGCTCCCATGATGTTCCGGGCGGCAAACAGCGCCGTCATCATGGAGTGGTCCTGGTTGTTGTACTTGTGCATTCCGTTCCGCCCCACCAGTTGCAGGTTTGGCAAGCTGGACTGTAAATACTTCCGGATGCAGTTGACATTCCTGTTCCAACCGTTGTCATACATGGGATAGGCCTTAGGCATGCGGACCACGGTGCCATCTTCAATCTCCTCGCGGCGCACGAGTCCCAGTTGCACGATCTCCCGGGTGGCGAGCTCGATGAGGTCCGAGTCCGAACTCTGCCAGAGTTCGTCGTTACGGAAGACGAAATATTCCAGTCCCAGGCTGGTCTTTTCCTGGTCCGGAACCATCGCCGGTGACCAGTTCTTGAAATTCTGTATCCGGCCCACCTTCACTGACGGTTCGTGAATGTAAATCCAATTGTCGGCTATGGCGTCTTTGCGATTCACGATCAGAACCACAGTCAGGAAATCACGGTATCGCAATTCCTCGGCCGCGCGCTGCACCTCCGGCGGGGCTGGCGGATGAAGCGCACGCACCAGACTTCGAATCGGCATGGAGCTGATAAAACTGGACCCGGAGAATGATTCTTCGCCAGAAGATGAACGGGTGACAACTTTTGTGACCTGCCCTTTCTCATGACACAGGCGGACTACACGGCGCCCCAGCAATATCGACTGGCCGCAATGCTGTAGCCGTTCGGCCAGAGTCTCCCACATCTGCCCCGGCCCGCGCTCGGGATAGTGGAAACTGGAGATCAGGCTCTTGACCCGGTTGCCGCGGCCCTGGAACACGGCGCTCCTGATCGCCGAGACAAATGACAGGCCTTTGATGCGCTGCGCAGCCCAGTCTGCATGGATCTCGCTGCACGGCACTCCCCAGACTTTCTCCGTGTAGGTCTTGAAAAAAGCCCGGTACAGGCGGGCGCCGAAACGGTTGCAAACCCAGTGTTCCAGAGTCTTTTCCTCACGAAAAGGGAAGAGGAGTGCGTAAGCGTAGCTGCGAACAATTCGCAGGCTTTCCACAAAGCCCATGCCGCGCAGTACGTCCCCAATCTTCAGGGGATAGAGAAAGAAGCGGTTGCGGTAGAGAATGCGAGAACTGCGCTGACGTTCGAGAAATTTGTCGCCCAGAATTTCCCGCCAGATACGGTTGACCTCATCCCACTTGCTGAAGAAGCGATGTCCGCCAATGTCGAACAGGTATCCTTTGTAATCCACCGTTCGGGCAATACCTCCTACGACGTTGTCGCCCTCCAGCACTACTGCGTATCTGCCGTGCCTGGAAAGCTCGTAGGCGGCGGTCAATCCCGCGGGACCGGCACCGATAATCACAACGTCTCCCACGTGAAGAGTGCTTTCCTGCACCTGGTTTTGCGAGGACTCTCGATGCCCCTCAAGCGCTCGAAGCCCCAGTTCACTCCCGGACCCCTCGCCAGGTCCCGGCGGTCGCGCCGAGACCCCATGGACACTGGTTTGACCTCGACCAATACGAAGGGTCTGGCGAAAAAAGTGGGATGCGCTGCAGCAAATCCACACTGCTCCACTGTAGAAGTAATACAGCCAGTGGATGGGCATGGCTGCGATCATGAAAGCAGCCCCACGCTGTTTCCGGAAAAACCCGTAAACCCCACCATTCAGCACGATCAGCAAGACGACGCTGCTGACGACACCGAGGGCAGCCAACTGCAATGGTAGTTTTCCCAGTCGGGCTGAGAGGGGAAGGAAGAAAGCCAGAGCCACAAGCAGCAGGGTTGTCGCGGCGCTAAGGCGCGACCTGAGGCCAAGATTCAGATCAGCGGGCATCTCGCCAGTTTCAAGAATCAGCTTCGACCAGGGAATCGCGCGATCACGGATATCCGACTTCAACATACTGGTGAAGGACCAGCGCTTCAGGTGCGTGACCTGAATGCGCTTGTCCAGCAGGATGTTGTGACCGGCGCGCCGGAGTCGCAGGCCGAGCTCGATATCCTCGATGCTAGGGCGGGGATATTTGCCGGCATCAAACCCGAAGCGGCGAAAAATCCCGGTCCGGATGGCACCGCATCCCGCCCAGAAAGTCGCGGCACGCGGATTCGAGTTCTGGTGAACGTAGTGGTGGATGAGGTTCTTATACTGAGAAAAGAAACCGGGCTCTGCCGGCGCTCGATCGTACGAGCCAAAGACTGCAGCTAGCTCCGGGTCCTGATCGAAGTCATCGGCGATGATCTGCAGGGTGTCGGGCGAGACCTCTACGTCAGAATCAATAAACACCAGGACCTGACCGCGAGCGTGCTCGCTCCCCAGATTGCGCGCGGCCGCGGGGCCGAGTTTGCGCGGCGTTCGCAGATAAGTGGCGCCATGAGATTGAATAACTTCCCCCGGGTCATCGGTGGAGCAGTCATCAACCACCAGAATTTCAAAATCCCTGAATCGGGAAGATCGGAGCGCTTCCAGGCACAAGGATAGCTGCCGCTTGGCGTTGTACGCCGGTATCACGATACTCAAACCAGGCAAGGCTTCCAAGGTCGCTCCCCAGGCACCACACGCGATAGGTGGCTATTCTAGACAACTAAGCTGCGAAACGGTGGGAATAAAGTCAGTCCTGCGTGCCACTGGGGGGAAGCGGCGAGTGCTCAGTGGAAGTAAAGTACATATGATAGGAAAAGATTTGCTGTCTTGGCAACAAGTGATTCAAAAAAGCGTACCCTGCAGCCCCGAGAGGCGCACGGCCCGTGCGACAATGAAACGACGGACAGCAGGTCTCTTGGGGCCATGGAACTGAACAGTTTCGAACCTGATCTGCAGTCTTCGAGTGTTCCCCAACTCTCAGTCATTCTGGTTACTCCCGATCAAGGTCAGGCTCTGTCCCGCACGATCCGAAGCCTGAGGAAACAGACGATCGCTCATCGTCTGGAGATCGTTGTCGTCGCGCCTTCCTCTGACCGGCTCGACCTGAGCCCGGGTGAATTCGACGGCTTTGCCAATCTGCTGACGGTCAGTGTCGGCGAGATGCACTCGGTGGGTGCCGCCTACGCCGCGGGCGTCTGTGCGGCAACAGCTGCGGTCGTCGCTCTTGGCGAGGACCATTCATTTCCGCACCCGGACTGGGCCGAGCGGCTGGTGTCAGCGCACCAGCAGCCATGGGCTGCGGTCGGGCCGCAGGTTTGCAATGCCAATCCGGGCAGCAGCGTTGCAACCGCTGACTTTCTGATTGCGTATGGTCCCTGGAGCGAATCGGCAATGTCGGGCGAGGTGGAACATCTGCCCGGACATAACAGCTCGTACAAGCGCGAACTGCTTCTCGCATACGGCGACTCGCTCGCCAGTATGCTGGAAGCGGAAAGCGTTTTGCACTGGCAACTGCGCCAGCGAGGCCACAAACTTTATCTCGAAACCGCGGCCAAGACCTCGCATGTGAATTTCAGCAAGCTCACTTCCTGGGCCACCGCCCAATACTATGCGGGACGAATGTTTGCGGCATATCGGGCCCACAATGAGCGCTGGACTCTGGTCCGCCGGGCCGGCTTCACGCTTGCCGGCCCGCTGATCCCTTGGGTGCGCCTGCAGCGCATCCTGCGCCAGCGGCGCGGTCTGCCAACGAAGGCTCCACTCTTTCCTTTTTTGCTGCCTGCTTTGTGGTTTGGGCTGGTGCTGGATGGCCTGGGACAGATGGCAGGGTATGCGAGGGGAGAAGGGGTGGCCTCGGAGAAAGCCTTTTATTTCGAATTCCATCGTGAACGGCATTTGCGCAAGAGTGACAGGCGGATGGGCGCGTCCACTCATTGTGTATGAGGCCACCTCCGGTTTTCACAGTCATCGTGCCCACTCATAACCGGCCATTGCAGCTGGCGCGTTGCATCGAGGCCCTGGCCAAACTTGAGTATCCCGTTGATCGCGTCGAAGTGATCGTTGTCGATGATGGGGGCACAGCTTCACTGGCGGAAATAGAAAACGCCTTTCGCGATAAGTTGTCGCTGAAGGTGCTCAGGCAGGAGCAGGCAGGCCCAGCCGCGACACGGAACAACGGCGCGCGTCATGCCCAGGGGCGGTTTCTCGCCATGACGGATGATGATTGCGCGCCCGCCACGGACTGTCTCACCCGGTTGCAAGAGAGGTTCGAGCAGGACCCCGAGAGACTCTATGGCGGGAAAACTTTAAACGGCCTTCCTGACAATCGATGTGCTGCCGCCAGCCAGATCGTTATTGATGTAGTCTATGCCCGGCAGTCAGGGCTGGTGAATTTTCCCCAGTTCTTTGCTACCAACAACTTTGCCTTGTCCACTGCGGCCTTTCACGAGGTTGGCGGCTTCCGGGAGTCTTTCACAACATCGGAAGACCGCGAATTTTGCGATCGCTGGGTACACCAGGGACGCGCCATGGCCCACGTGCCGGAAGCCGCGGTTTACCATTATCACGATCTTGATTTTCCCGGGCTCATGCGCCAGCATTTCAATTACGGACGGGGAGCATTCCGATTTCACCGACTCCGATCGCAACGGGGCTGGGGGAAGTTTCATTTTTACGGACAGTTTTACGTCGCCCTGCTCCAACACTGTCGCACCTGGCGTTTTCCGGATAACTTGCTGCTCGCCGCGCTGCTCGTGTGCACCCAGCTGGCGGCAACGGCCGGCTTCGTGCGCGAAAGCATGGCCGGCACACGCGCATAGTCCGGCGATGGTTTTCTGGCGCCTCGGGGAGCGCCACCGGGCATTGCACGGGTGAGACGAATGAATCTGGTAAGGCTGGGAATCATCGGTTGCGGCAAGGTCGTGAGCTGCATTCATCTCGACGCGCTCCGTCATGTCCGTCAAGCCAGGGTTTCAGTGGTGGCAGACCCGGTGGAAGAAAGACGCAGGCAAGCCGCGGCGCGCTGCGGTGGGGCCACCGCCTTCGGCGACTGGAGAGAACTGCTGGAGCATGGCGATGTCCAGGGCGTGCTGATCTGCACGCCTTCCGCTGATCATGCGGAATGTGCCATCCAAGCCTTCGCTCACGGCAAGCACGTCTACCTGGAAAAGCCGCTCGCGACCAGCGCGGCGGAGGCGGAGACGGTACTGCAAGCCTGGGACGGGTCCAATCTGCTGGGCATGATGGGATTCAACTATCGCCAGCACCCGCTCTTTGTCAGAGCTCGCGAAATAGTAAATTCCGGCAGGCTGGGAACAATTCTGGGAGTGCAATCCTCATTCACCTCCAGCGGAGCCTGGATGCATGACTGGAAAAAGCAGCGCGCTACGGCGGGAGGAGTTCTGTTTGACCTGGCCACACATCATATCGATCTTGCCCATTACGTTTTGGGGCATTCCGTCGCCGAAGTCTCAGCTCAGATCGCTTCCAAACATTCCGAACAGGACACAGCCTGGCTGCGAATGACCCTGCAGAACGGCGTGGTTGTGCAGTCTTTCTTCTCTCTGTACGGCACCGATACGAACCGCTTTGAAGTATATGGGGAGTCGGCGCGGCTGGCGGTTGACTATGTGGCCAGAACACTTCAGATTATTGCTCCTGGCGGACGCAAGCCAGTGCAGCGCATCGCGGGCGCGCTGGGCCATGAAGCGTCACGCTTGAAAGATGTTCTTGCGGGCAGGCGAGATCCATCCTACGAGACAGCTCTTGCCGCATTCGTCAACGCCATTGCCAATGGCCGCAATCAGATCCAGCCGGATCTCCGGGATGGACTGCGTGTGTCTCTGGTCATCGAGGCAGCGGAACGGTCGGCGGCAACGGGTCAAAGCCAGAAGGTCGCAGCTTGTCCAAGCGTTTGAATTGGCTGTCCGCGACGTGCTCAGGCGATCAGGGGCGGAAGGCGGAAATACTGGGCAGTCCAGACGCATCGGGTCGTACCACCAGGTC
>JAIQFF010000104.1 GCA_020073395.1 Terriglobia bacterium | reverse complement strand
GACCTCGGTTGCGGGACTGGCCCAGGAGCCTGGCTTGTGGCAGATCTCCGCCCTGGGAGGGAGCCCGCGCAAACTCGCCGACCAGGGTCGCGAAGCGGCGGTCTCGCCAGATGGCACACAGATCGCGTTTCTGAAGGGAACCGCCCAAAGCCAGGAACTCTGGCTGATGAGAGCGGACGGAGAGCAGCCGCGAAAACTCGCAGGCCAGACCGGCGATCTTTTCCGTTGCCCCGTTTGGTCCCAGGACGGCAAGCGAATTGCGTTTCTGCGGGGCGTGTATCGGCCAGGAACCTATGGGGTCCAGCCCCAGATTGAAATTCTCGATTTGGCCAGCAACCAACGACTGGTGGTTTCGTCGCAGGCAAGGCTGGGCGAGGCTATGGCGTCGTCACAGGCACGGCTGGGTGAGGCTTTGGCATGGGCTGGAGATCGCATGGTGTATGTGTTGAACGAAACCTCGCCCAGCCAGAACGATTCCAATCTATGGTCGTTGAAAATCGATCTGCGCACAGGACAGCCCTTGGGGCCACCTACGCGGATTACCGCCAGTGCCGGGGCAATCCAATACCTCAGCGGCTCCGCGAACGGAAAGCGGCTGGCCTATGTGAAAGAGGGCTGGCAGCCGGATGTTTATGTCGCCAGGCTGGAAGCGAATGGAACCAGGCTGAGTACGCCGAGGCGCCTCACCCTGGATGAGAGACAGGACTTCCCCTGGGCCTGGACGCCCGACAGCAAGCAAGTGCTTTTCGGATCGGACCGCGACGGATCGTTCCACATTTTCCGGCAAGCGCCCGATCAAACCACGCCAGAGTTGCTGGTGGGCGGCAATGAGCAATCGATGCTGCCGCGGTTGACGCCAGACGGAAAGCAGTTGGTATATCTGCAATACCATCAGGCCTTCGATTCGTCGGACGGCGTTCGCATGATGCGGATTCCCGTTACCGGCGGCCCGCCCCAGCTTGTAATGGAAGTGCGTGGCCTCACCAACGAACAGTGCGCACGCCAGCCCTCCACTCTCTGTCTTTATAGTGTTTCCGGCAACAGGCGCCTGACCTTCATGAGCTTCGACCCAATGCACGGCGCGGGGCAAGAGGTTGCGCATATCGATGACGACCTGCCCTACGCCTATAACTGGAGCCTTTCGCCGGACGGCTCAACGTTGGCCATTGCCAAGGCCAGCAAACTCGACATAGTGGCCCCGCCGGCCGTCCGCCTGCTGACCCTGAAAGACGGCAAAGAGCGAACAGTTGCCTTAAAGGAATGGTCGTCCGTCAACGCCATTGACTGGGCGGCGGACGGGAAAAGCATGTGGTCAGCGCTTCCACGACTACTGGCACCTACGCCCTGTTGAACATGGACCTGCAAGGCCGAGCGCGGCCGGTATGGGAGCAGACCAAGATGGCGGTAGGTTGGGGGATTCCTTCGCCCGACGGACGCTACTTGGCGATGTGGCAAGCCAGCGGCAGCGCCAATGTCTGGATGGTGGAGAACTTCTGACCATAGTAAATCGAGATGTCACCCGGAGCGAGTTGGGATCGTCCGCTTGCGGACGACCCCGCGGAGTCGAAGGGCCTCTACTAGATGCGGAGACGCGTGGCTCGTGGGCTTTTTGTGGCGTCTTCAGAAGAAAATCCACTTGTATCCAGGCACTGAACTTGCTATAGGGGCCGTTCGACTTCGTAGCTGCTTCGCGAAGCGAAGCCGCTACTCCGCTCAGGGTGACAACATTGTTTCAGGGTGAGAACATGGTTCAGTGCTCAACTGCGGAGGCAAACTGCGCACTCGCGAACACGCCAGATCCTTCGCTGCGCTCATGATGACGCCCTACATACTGAGTGAGCCTCTTGCCACTACCCTCGCTTACCCGGCACCGGGGCAGGGAACTGCATGGTGCGCACAATCCCTTCGCCTTCCTTCACGAAAATCACTTGATTGACTTTGACGTCCTTCAAAGTATCCACGTGCCCGCTGGGCCAGCGGACTTCTAGCAACTGGACTTTGTCGGCCTTACCCAGCCCGAAGTGGACCCGCAAGTCGTTCTGCGCGAAATAGCTGCCGCCACTGCGGACTTCATCGATCTGCGAATGCAGCTTGGTTTCGCCCGGCGCCTGGGTCACGCAGCGCAGGCGGGCGCCGATGCCACTGCGGTTTGATTTGGTGCCAATGGTTCGCACCTTGATCCAGTTGTTGCCGGGGGCCAAATCACACCGCAGCAGTTGCGGATAATCATTTACCGTATTTACCACAAGATCGAGATCGCCGTCGTTGTCGAAGTCTCCGAAGGCGCATCCCCGCGAGGCCACCGGCACCAAGATTCCCGGGCCCGCCTGCGTGGAAACATCTTCAAACCGGCCATTGCGCAGGTTGCGATAGAGCAGTTTACGTTGCGGATAACCTGCCTCGGTCTTGAGTTGCTCGACTTCGGGATAGACGTGGCCATTGCAGATCAGAATGTCGGGCCAGCCGTCATTGTCCATGTCAAGAAAACCGCAACCCCATCCCAGATATTGGGTATGCGCGCCCAGGCCGGCGGCAAACGTGGCGTCCTCAAAATTGCCGTCGCCCAGGTTGTGATAGAGCGAAGGCGTGTCGCCGGCAAAGTTTGTTTTTACGATATCCAGGTAGCCGTCCATATCGTAGTCAGCCGCCGACACTCCCATGCCGGCCTGCGGCTTGCCGTCCGGGCTCAGCGCGCAGCCGGCTTCCATGGCGATGTCCACAAACTTCCCATTCTTCTTGTTCTGGTAGAGGGCGCTGGCAGTGGAGTCATTGGCGACATAGATGTCAGGCCAGCCATCGTTATCGAAATCCGCGGTCAAAACGCCCAGGCCGAAGGTGCCATTGGCCTGCAGAATCCCGGAGGATTCGGAGACATCGGTGAACGTGCCGTCTCCATTGTTGTGGTAGAGAATATTCTTCCCGCCTTTGAGGCCCGGCGGCCCACACGCCACCATCACGCTCTTGTAGAGACAAGGTCCCGACTCCGGAACAGGGGCCGTCGCCAGATCCAGGTCAATATAGTTGGCGACAAACAAATCGAGTTTGCCATCGCGGTCGTAGTCTACAAAGGCACAGCCGGTATTCCAGCGCTTGCCCGTCCCTGCGACGCCCGCTTTTCCGCTTACATCTGAAAACGTGCCATCGCCGTTGTTGTGGTAGAGCACGTTCTTGCCGAAGTAGGTGACAAAGAGGTCCTCGAAACCATCGTTGTCATAATCGCCGATGCAGACGCCCTGTCCCCAGCCGGAGTGCGCCACGCCGGCTTTCGCGGTGACGTCGGTGAAAGTGCCGTCGCGATTGTTTTTGAACAGATGGGAAGCGGGCTCCTGGCCGGTGGGGAAGCCTTCCAGTCGCCATCCGTTGACCAGAAAAATATCCAGCCATCCGTCGTTGTCGTAATCGTAAAAAGCGACGCCACAACCCGTGGTTTCGAGCAGATACTTATTCTTGTGCTCGCCGCCGTAGATGGTCTTTGCGTTGAGCCCGGACGCGCGGGCGACGTCGATAAAACTCAATCCCAAGCCAGAGCCGGGTTTGGCCGGCTCTTCAGTAGCGGGGAAAAACGCGCCTGGCCGCAGCGGACGGGCCAGAGCCAGAACACTATCGAGTGAGAGTACGAGCGCGGACTTACTCAGGGACTGGAGAAACGTACGGCGCGAAGAAGACAAAAGGGCGGTACCTTCCCGGAGTTGGCTCGTGCTAGAATTCGCCCCTACTCTATTCAGTGCATCGCTACTTTGCAAGTTCAGGCACGGACGCAAATTCTACGAATCGAGCTTCATGCGAGTAGCTAATCCATTGTTGCATATGATACGCGCAACGCTTTGTTGGCCCCGTGAAATGGCTTCCCGGTTGACGGTGGCTGCCGTCCTGTTGTTGAGTTTGGCGATTCCGGCAAGTGCGATTGAGCCGTCGCGCCCCCTTGAACTCTTGCGCCCGGATCGTCCCTGGGAATTCCTTTCGTCCGTGGGCGAGCGCGCCGGACTGTTGGGAAACGAAGCGGGAAACTTTGAGGCCTGGGTCTATCCACTGAAAATTCTGCGCGACTTCCACCTGCAATTCCTGGTGGATGGCCATGTGGTTCCGGCGGAAGCGCTGGCTCGCACCCTCACGGTGCGACCGGAGTCCAGCACGATTCTCTACGCCGGGGACACCTTCTCGGTGCGGGAAACCTTCTTCGTTCCGGTGCACGAACCGGGAGCTGTGATCATCATCGAGATTGAGACCGCTAGTACCCTGGACGTGCAGGTTGCCTTCGAACGGGACTTCCAACTGGAATGGCCAGCGGCGTTGGGCGGAACGTATTCTTCATGGGATGAGAAGCTGAGCGCCTTTTACTTCGGCGAGGAGCAGAAGAAATTCTCCGCTTTAGTGGGTTCCCCCACCGCCAGCGAAATCCACCAGGAATACGACACCAACTATTCCAGCGCGAAGGAAAGCTCGTTCCACCTGGGTGTCACCAGCAAAGGTAAAGAGACCAAGGTCGTGGTGATCGCGGGTTCAGTTCATGGTCAGGCAGAAGCAGAGGCGGCTTACCATCGCCTCGAAAGCAACTACGCAGCGTTGTTGAAAGAGTCGGCGGATTACTACCGCGCATACCTGGATAACACTGTGAGCGCCGAACTGCCCGATCGCCTGTTGCAGCAGTCTTACGACTGGGCCCGGGTCAGCGTGCTGCAGGGACTGGTAAATAATCCCTACCTGGGAACCGGGCTGATCGCCGGGTATCGCACCTCGGGCGGCAGCCAGCGCCCGGGCTTCGCCTGGTTTTTTGGACGGGACGCACTGTGGACTTCATTGGCACTCGATGCCGAGGGCGACTTTGGTAATACGCGCGTCGCTCTGGATTTTCTGAGCACGTACCAGCGCGCTGATGGCAAGGTCCCGCACGAAATTTCCCAGGGCGCAAACTTTGTTCCCTGGTTCACTGACTATCCGTATCCGTACGCTTCCGCCGATGCGACGCCGCTGTACATCATCACCATGAACGATTACGTGGTGGCGAGTGGCGATGTGGCATTTGCTCAGCAGAAGTGGGACAGCCTGTGGAAGGCGTATCAATTCTTGCTTTCCACTTACGATTCGCAGGGGCTGCCGCAAAATTTTGGGATTGGTCACGGCTGGGTGGAAGGCGGCCCGCTGCTGCCCGTCCATACTGAGCTTTATCAGAGCGCGCTGGGGGCGGAGGCTTTGCGAGCGCTCTCCAGTCTGGCCCATCTCGCAGGAAAGGAAGACGTCAGCAAGAAGCTTGGCGAGGATTTCTCGCGCCAGCAAGCGTTGTTGAACAAGACCTTCTGGTCGGCGGAGAAGAACCGGTTCGCCTTTGCTCTCGATCAAAAGAACCAGCAGGTGGACGAACCCAGCGTGCTGGCCACGGTGCCCATGTGGTTCGGCCTGCTGGACTCCGACAAGGCGGGTGCCATGATCGCGCAACTGGCCGGGCCCGAGCATCAGGCGGACTGGGGAATGAGGATTATTTCCTCCCGCGCCGCAAAATATAGCGCCGGCGGCTACCACTTCGGATCGGTGTGGCCGCTCTTTACGGGATGGGCGTCAGTCGGCGAATACCGCTACCACCGCGCCTTGCCGGGCTTTTCCAACCTCATGGCCAATTCCCAGCTGACGCTCGATGGATCGCTGGGACACGTCACCGAGGTCCTGTCGGGTGACTACTATCAGCCGCTGTCCACCAGTTCTCCGCACCAGATCTGGTCCGCTGCCATGGTGATCAGTCCGCTGCTGCGCGGACTTTTGGATTTGCAGACCGACGCTCGCGCGCGCCGCGTCACGCTCGCGCCGCACGTGCCCGCTGACTGGAGCTGGTTCACGCTAGACAACGTGCGCGTGGGCCAGGCTTCGTTGCGGCTGGCGTATCGCAAGCGCGCTAACGAGATTACGCTCACCGCGACCCGAAGCGGCAGCGGCGACTGTAGTTTGGAGTTCTCTCCCGCGGTGAGCGTGCGCGCGAAGATTCTCAGCGCGGAAGTGAATGGCAAGAAAGTGCCATTCCATATGAACAAGAGTGAGATGGACCAACACGTCACCGTGCAATTTCCTGTCGCAAGCGGAGAGAACACCTTGCGCCTTCGCATCAGGGACGATTTCGGCCTAAGCATCTCACCCGTATTGCCGCCTCTGGGGAGCGCCAGCCAGGGCTTGCGCGTACTGTCGGAGGCCTGGACTCCGTCGCGGGACAGGCTCACCCTGGAAGTTTCCGGGGCCCAAGGCAGACGGTACCAGATTGGAATGTGGAATTCGGCGCAAGTGGCATCGGTTGAGGGCGCTGAACTGGTAAAGGTTGATGCGGACAGCGCCAGAATCAATGTCACTATTCCGGCGAATGCGCCTGAACCGAATCCTCATGAGAAGATCGTCATTCATTTCGCGGGCAAGATGCACTAGAGTCTGTGTGCCAACGCCAGTCTATGCGGAGAGAGCCATGATGCACTCATCTTGCAAATTTCTTGCTTTCTATATCGGGGCAATCATCTCGCTAAATCTTGCGCAGGCAGAGACCCGCGTGGCGTCGCAGCCCGCCATGACACTCGAGGCAGTCACCAGTTCCCAGCCACGACGCGACGGCATCGACATTAAGGCGGGCGCGGCGAGTTTGCGCATCACCGCACTGCGAGACGATATTCTGCGGGTGCGCATAACCCTGGGTAGGAGTTTTCCCGAGGACGCCTCTTGGTCAGTCCTGCCCGGGCCGCGCAGCAAGTCTGTCGATGTCAAGACGACGCAGGATACCGCTTCCGTTGGCTTCCGCACCGCGGCGCTCGATGTGAGAGTTGAGCGCACTCCACTCCGACTGGTGGTTCGCGATCTCGCGGGGAACGTCATCTCAGCCGACGCGGTTGGCCGCCCCACCACATTCCGGATGGGGGGCTTCTCCGTCCACAAGACCATGCCTGGCGACGAACACTATTTCGGCCTCGGCGACAAGGCAGGCACTTTCGACCGCAGAAACCAGGCCTATTCGCTCTGGAATACGGACAGTGGCACCCAGGAGTCAATCGATCCTATTTATAAGAGTATCCCGTTTTTTCTCGGGATCGGCGGGGGCCGCAGTTATGGATTGTTTCTCGACAACACCTGGCGCACCTGGTTCGACTTCGGCAAGCAGGCGCGTGACTCCTATTCTTTCGGCGCTGAAGGTGGCCCGCTCGACTACTACCTGATCTATGGCGCGAACCCGAAACAGGTGGTCGAAGGCTACGCCTACCTCACCGGGACGCATCCGCTTCCCCCACTGTGGACTCTCGGCTTTCAGCAGTCGCGCTACAGCTACATGCCGGAATCCCAGATCAGGGAGATAGCCGACCGCATGCGCGCGGAGAAGATACCCTCTGACGTGCTCTACCTTGACATCGACTATCAGGACAGAAATCGACCCTTCACCGTCAATCCCCAAACCTTCCCCAATTTTTCTGGGCTGGTGTCGGACCTGCGCAAGCAGCATTTCCACCTCGTCCTGATTACCGATCTGCACATCGCCCATGCTCCCAACCAGGGCTACGCCCCCTACGACTCGGGCGAGGCGGGCAATCACTTTGTGAAGAAGGCCGACGGCAGTGAGTACGTCGGCATCGTCTGGCCGGGCCCGGCGGTTTTTCCTGATTTCACTCGTGCCCAGACGCGCAGCTGGTGGGGCGGTCTTTACAAAGACTTCGTTCAAGATGGGGTGGCCGGCTTCTGGAATGACATGAACGAGCCCGCGGTCTTCGACGGACCGGGCAAGACGATGCCTCTCGACAACGTCCATCGCATCGAAGAGCCCGGTTTCGCTACTCGTACCGCAACCCACTCTGAGATCCACAACATCGTTGGACTGGAGAATGCCCGCGCCACCTATGACGGCCTGCTCAGACTGCGACCGGACGAGCGCCCTTTTGTCCTTACCCGCGCGACATTCGCCGGGGGACAGCGCTACGGCTTCACCTGGACGGGTGACAATTCCGCCACCTGGAACCATCTTCGCCTCGGCACTCAGCAGCTGCTCAATCTCGGCCTCAGCGGAATTTCTTTTGTCGGTGACGACATCGGCGGATTCAACGGCTCGCCGGAACCTGACCTGCTCACGCGCTGGATTGAGATCGGAGCTTTCAATCCCCTCTATCGCGACCACACCACGAAAGGCTCCTTGATGCAGGAAGTCTGGGTGCATGGCCCGGAGCACGAGGCGATTCGCCGCCGCTACGTCGAAACCCGTTATCGGCTCCTGCCCTATATCTACACCCTGGCCGACGAATCCTCGCGCACGGGCATACCCATGATGCGCCCCATCTTTCTCGAGTTCCCCGAGGTTTTCACGCCACCCTCGAACGGGTTCGGTAATCTCGATACGGAGTTTTTGTTAGGTCCCAGCCTGTTGGTCGCTCCGCAGCCGTTTGCAGAAACCATGGACGACTACGTTGTGTCGTTTCCGAAAGCCGATTGGTACGATTTCTGGACTGGCCTCAAGGCGGCGATTCCTCCACCAGAACCTTCCATTGTGCAGATTTCCAACGACATCGCCAAAAACGGACCGGGAACCCAGTACCCATACCGGCCCTTCATTCATCCCACGCTGGATACGCTGCCGGTGTATGTCCGGGGTGGAAGCATTCTGCCGCTGCAGCCCCTCATCCAGAGCACGGATGAAACTCCCAATGGTCCGCTGGAACTCCGCGTCTATCCCGGCCAGCCGTGCAGCGGCTCGCTGTATCTCGATGACGGCCACACTCTCCGCTACCAACACGGCGAGTTTCTCCGCCAGGCATTCACCTGTCAGTCCGATGACAACTCGGTGCGTATCAAATTCGGCGCACGCCAGGGAACTTATGCGCCCTGGTGGAAAACCGTGGAGGTTGTGATCTACGGCTGGCCGTCGGCGCAGGCCAATGCGAAGCTTTCCAGCAACGCGGCTCCGCTCCAGACTTCGTACGACGCAACCCAGCACGCGCTCCACGTCACGATCCCGGACGTCGCCGGGGAGGCCGAGCTTCGCATCGGAGATTAGCCGGCGTGAAGGCGATGCGTCGATGCAAGCTGCGCGGCGAGTGGAAATTTCGGGGGCAATGCGACCGCAGTCTGAGCCAGAGGCTGTGATAAATTGAAGAGTGTGGGCGCGTAGCTCAGTTGGCAGAGCAATGCCCTTTTAAGGCATGGGTCGATGGTTCGAGTCCATCCGCGCTCACCATGTATTTTTCTGATTCTTTAGGACATACATCCGCAGGGCCCGCATCTTTGAAAATATCCCGTTTGGGTGCCAATAATTGTGCCCACTCAGCCGAGAAACAGCGGCCAGACGGCGTCTTCCGAGGGATGAACGTATCGACTTCAGATACGGTGCCGTGTCCAGCGACCCGAGCGAGCGTACAAGTTTCGCGCACGTCCTTCGCCAGTTTCCTTCGGCTCCGAAATTCCGAAATAGTGTTGCCATGGGCTTGGCGCTGCGGCATGTTCTATTTTAGTTTGTCCAATGGCGCACAAAGGAGTAGACTTCGCCCGGTTGGCCGGAGGAGGTCTTCGATGAACGTACTTCGCCTTCGGTGGCGCGGCCTGATTCTGGCTGTGGTGGTGTGTCTGACTTACCAGCTCTTCCTGCTTGCCTCAGATGAACCAACCCTGACCAAGGACCAGATTAAGCAATTCCTTCTCACCGCCAAAGTGATTAAAAGTGTCCAGTCCAAGAAGGGCATCACCAACCCGTGGCGGCTCACGCTCACGGACGGCACCCTGACCCACGACGGTTCTTTCCAGTCGGTAGAGGAACACAAGCAAAGCGTGGAGTTTGCTTCCGGCACGGAACTGAATTTCGTTGATTCCTACAAGTACAACATCGCTGCCTATCAGCTGGCGGAAATGCTCGGCATCGATGATATGCTGCCGGTATATGTCGAGCGCAAATGGAAAGGTGAGACAGGGTCGCTCAGCTGGTGGTTGCCGGTGAAGATGGATGAGGTGGAGCGCCACAGGCAGAACTTGACGCCGCCGGATGCGGACGCCTGGAATAATCAGATGTACAAAATTCGGGTCTTCGATCAACTAGTCTCCGATACCGACACCAACCTGACCAACGTCCTGATCGGTGAGGATTGGAAGATCTGGAGGGTTGATTTCTCCCGCGCTTTTCGCCTTCAAGGAAAGGTGAAAAGCCCCGAAGACCTGGTGCGTTGCGACCGGCACTTGCTGGAGAAACTGAAGGCGCTGGACGGGAACGAACTGCAGGAACGAACCAAGCACTATCTCAACAAGATGGAAGTGAAAGCGTTGATGCAGCGACGGGACAAGATAGTGGAGCGGTTCCAGAAGCTGATCGCTGAAAAAGGCGAGAACGAAGTGCTGTACTGAATCACGCGTCTTTTGCGTCTGGCTGTACCGCTCACTGCGCTACGTCTTTGGAGATCAGGCACTGGCAGGGGCAACCCTTGTCAGGGGTGCCGCGAGGATTGTGGGTAGGTGCAAAGTTGAGGCCGCTTACCGTTTTGGACCCAGGGCTATTGTTTCCGGTCAGGCACCATATCTTCCCAAAAAGGAGAAAGACATGCTGAAGAAGCTGCTGGTTTTGTTGCTCACCTCGGTACTCACCTTCCCGCTGGCAACGTCGGTGTTTGCGCAGGACGCTCCGGCCAAAGAGAAGGCCGCAAAGGCTGCCCGATGGGAGGGCCACGTATTGCGGAGCAGTACGGATAACTCCACCCTGACCGTGCGCAAGGTGGGTTCATCGGACGAACGGACGGTTAAGTACGACAGCTCGACGCGCTGGGTCAGTCAGGAGCACGGCAGCAAAAAGGTCAACGACATTACTTCCGGGGATGTGAAGGACGGCGACCGGGTGATCTGTACCGGCACTTGGGATAAAGATGGCGTGCTCCATGCCACTCTGATCTCGAAACGGCTCACCGGCATGTAGTGAGCACGCTAGCCAGTACTTGATAGGAGGCCATGCCATTTGAATCGAAATGGCAATGGTGGCAGTGTGCAAGTTCGTGGGTAGTTCCGGGCTTTCCTCCGAGACCTCCCGGTATCCGGCCGCCTACTCGGCGGCGCATTTGCGGATTCCGGGTTTACGGGACCACCCAATTCAACCTGTTGACTTATTTAACTTTGTCAGCCTAAGATGCACCGCAACAGAGGACGTCCTGCGGAACTCAATGGTTTCGTTCAAATCTGGCAGGGCTTGGCTGTAGGAGGCAGGAGAATGGTCAGCCCTCCGGTCTGGATTTGTTCCCGCCGTGCTTGCATTTCTCTCCTTGTGGTACTTCTGTCGCTCGGGTTAGCAGGGGCGAAACCAAAGCAAACTTCAGTGGAGCCTCCCGAATCCTTGGTCGCCATCGGAGATGTTCACGGCGATTTTGAGGACTTCGTCGCCATTCTTCAGCACATCGGTCTCATAGACAGGCAAAACCACTGGACAGGCGGTAAGACCACGCTGGTCCAGGTTGGGGACACCCTGGATCGCGGCCCCAAGCCGCGCGAGGTCATGGACCTATTGATGGCACTGGAGAAAGAAGCCGGCCAGGCCGGCGGCCGGGTGGTGAGCCTACTCGGCAATCACGAGATGATGAATATCATGGGCGACCTGCGCTATGTCACACCCGTGAACTATGCCAGTTTTGCCGACGGCAATTCCGAGAAACGGCAGAAATCCGCCTATGACGAATACGTGAAATGGCGGGATAAGCACCCGGAGTTAATAGCCGAGCTTTCCCAGCCCATGGAATTGACTGAAGCAGAGTGGATGGCAAGGCATCCGCTGGGTTTCGTTGAGCAGCGCGAGGCCTACAGCCCGAAGGGACAATACGGCAAGTGGCTGCGCGGACACAACGCCCTGGCCCAAATTGGAGGAGAAATCTTCCTGCACGGGGGCATCCATCCTGACTTGGCCAAGATGAAAGTTGATGCGCTGAATAGGCGGATTCGCGACGAAATCGAAGAGTTTGATGCGGTGAAACAGAATCTGCAGGATGAAGGAGTGATCCTGCCGTTCTTTAATATGCAGGAAATCACCTATGCGGCCCAGGCCGAAGTCATCGCCGAGCGCAAGTCGCGTGTTCCGGCGAACCCGGAACGCCAAGCCAAAATCCTGGAGTTTCTAAAGTACGGTGAGTGGTTGAGCGTCAAACCGGATGGACCCTTGTGGTTTCGCGGATACGACCAGTGGAGCGACGCAGAGGGCACGGCGCAGATAGACAAGATCCTGGACGCCTACAAGGTAGCGCACATTGTCGTAGGACATACGGTTCAGAGGAGTGGGCGTATCCGGCCCCGTTTTGGAGACAAGGTGTTCCTGATCGACACCGGGATGCTCAGCAGCTACTACCCGGGCGGCAGGGCGTCAGCCCTGGAAATCTGCGGCGACACCAGATTTACCGCCAAGTACATGGACCAGCAGCTCGTACTGATCGACCCCGCCGCTTCGCCCGGAAAGCCAGCTTCCGGGGCTACCGCCGGGGTTGAGAATGATACCGGGACTTCGAAAAAGCCTGACATCTTACCAGCGGTCGGTGGCAATTGTCGGGCAACGGCGCCCCCGCCACAGTAGGGGCGGTGAGCAGAGAGAGTCTTCCACCAATGAAGAAGTGGATCGAACGCGCGCTGAACATCCACTCCGGCGATTTGGAGCGTGGCACCCTGCTATGCGCCTGCTTGTTCCTGGTGATCAGCAGCTACGTCATCGGCAAAGTGGCGGGTGCCGCACTCTTCCTATCGCGCTTCCAGGCCAAGCAGCTCGCCTACGCCGATATTTCCAGTTCTGTAATCGTGGCCCTGGTGGTGGCGGGGTACGTGCTCGTGGCGCGGCGACTCGCTTTGCAGGGCTTGCTGATCGGCAGCACGATATTTTTCGCCAGCAATTGCACGATATTCTGGGCCCTGGCCCACTATCGCCCCCACCTGGCCTGGCTGTTTCCGGTGTTCTACATCTGGGTAAAAGTCTTTGGCGTGCTGGCGCCGACCCAGATCTGGACTCTGGCCAACTATGTTCTTACCACCCGGGAGGCCAAGCGAGTTTTCGGAATGGTGGGCGGAGGCGCCATCGCGGGCTGGATCTTTGCCGGCTATTTCTCCAAAGCGATCGCCAAGACGTTCGGTACGGAAAGTCTTCTGCTCGGCATGGCCCTGTTCCTTTTGATTTGTACCGGGCTGATCGTCTTCATCTGGCGCAGCGGGCAAGTCGCCGTCGGCGGGGCGCATGGCATGACAGAGGGATCCGCCGAATCCGGCCCACGGAACATTTTTTCCAGCATGCGCGTGGTGTTCTCTTCGTCCTACTTGAGGGCCATCGCCGCCGTCATCTGCATTTCGTCCCTGGTGACCACACTGACGGGCTGGCAGTTCCTCGCCCTGATGCAACAGTTCCTGGTAAAGAAGGATGTGATAGCCGCTTTCTACGGCGACTTCAACTTTTACGCCGGCATACTATCGTTGTTGTTCCAGTTGCTGTTCACCAGTAGATTTCTGCGCAGGTTTGGCATTGGTACAGCGCTGTTCATGCTTCCCGTCACGGTATGGCTGGGTTCAGCCGGGCTCCTGGTTTTTGGTACGCTGAGCGCGGTAGTTGCGCTGAAAGCTGGCGACCAGGTGCAGCGCTATTCCCTGGACAAGTCCACCACCGAATTGCTTTATCTTCCGCTCCCTAGCCGGATCAAGTTACAGGTTAAGTGGTTTATCGATACCGTAATCTGGCGGCTGGGTGACGGCTTGTCGGGATTGGTGGTTCTGATTTTCGCCACCACTCTGCATTGGCCGGCACGCCAGATTAGCTGGATTGCGCTGCTGTTTGTCAGCGGTTGGCTGGTGGCGGTTGCCGTTGCTCGCCGACAGTATGTCGCTACCCTGAAGGAGAGTATTTCCCAACATCGAGTGGACGTCGAGCACACCTCCCACTCCGTACTGGACCGTTCGACCGCGGAGTTGCTGGCGACCAATCTTTCGGCCTCGGATCCCAATGAGATCCTCTATGCCCTCAGCCTGTTTGAAGTGGAGCGGCAAAGGGCCGCGCACCCGGTAATCCGGAGTTTGTTGTACCACTCATCGCCGCAGGTCCGGCAGAAGGCGATCGCCATCCTGTCCGAGACAGGTGACAAGACGGTGCGGCCGGAAATCGAAGCCTTGCTGCGGGATCCGGATCTCAATGTGCGCACCGAGGCCTTGCTTTACCTTACGCACCATGCGCACGTTGACCCGCTGGAGTTGATGCAGGACGAGGGCGACTTTGCCGACTTCTCGGTTAGCTCGGCGGTGGTGGCATTTCTAGCGCGGCCGGGCGAGACTCAGATCCTGGAGGCTGCGCAGCAGATTCTGACCAACATGGTCGGCGAACCAGCTCCGGAGCGGCAGCGCCACCGAGTGGAGGCTGCCCGCTTGCTGGGCGAGCTCCCGGACTGCTTTGATCCCCTGCTCTCGAACCTGCTGGCCGACCCCGACCCCCTGGTCGCGCGCGAAGCCATCCACTCCGCGGGAAAGCTGCGCAAGCGGCGGCTGGTGCCCGACCTCCTCGACCGGCTGGCCCATCACGAGCTGCGTGCCGAAGCCGCTAAGGCCCTGGGAGAGTTCGGGGACTCGATCGTCGGAGCGTTGCGAGACCATCTCGCTGACACTTCGTTGGCAATCGAGGTGCGACGGGAAATCCCGGGCATCATGGTAAGCGTTGGCACGCCGGCGGCGGCGCGGGTGCTCATGGAAAACCTTCTGGAAAGAGATACCACTCTGCGCTTCCGCATTATCAGCTCCCTGAATAAGCTCCAACGCCTACACCCTGAGATCGAAACTGACACCCAGATGTTGGAGACGGTGTTGGCCGCCGAAATCCTTGGACACTATCGTTCCTACCAGATTCTCGACCAACTAGGAGCCGTTGAAGGAGAAAATCCCGTGGCACGCGCATTGTCCGAGTCCATGCAGCAGGAATTGGAGCGCGTCTTTCGCGTGCTGGGACTGCTGTATCCCCATCTTGATGTGCACAGCGCTCATCTGGGTCTGCAATCCAAAAACGTAGCCGTTCACGATAACGCGCTGGAATTCCTGGATAACGTCTTGAAACCTCGGTTGCGGGAAATGCTGGTGCCTCTGCTGGATAGCAAGGTCACGGTGCGTGAGCGCGCTCACCTCGCACAACGGGTAGTGCGCAGCAAAATCGAAAACCAGGAACAGGCGGTCGCGGCCCTGGTCGCCAGCGACGATCCCTGGCTTAGGTCCTGCGGTGCTTATGCCGTGGGAGCGTTTGGCCTGAGATCTTTGGAAGATCAATTGAATCGATGCCTGAACGATTCCGACCCGCTGCTGCGGGAGACCGCCAGGGCAGCCAAACTGCGCCTCGAGGCGCTGGTCTC
This sequence comes from Terriglobia bacterium, assembly GCA_020073395.1. Lineage (GTDB taxonomy): Bacteria > Acidobacteriota > Terriglobia > Terriglobales > Acidobacteriaceae > JAIQFF01. The sequence goes on along the minus strand of JAIQFF010000104.1, from coordinate 3,114 downwards.
GAAGGATTGAAATTTCGAGCGGCAGAAGAAGGCATTCAATTCGCGAGAGGTACTGCTATGTCCACACTTCATCGACCGTGGGGGAGGCTCCTCATAGCAGCGGTGTGTTTGATCTCTCCATACCTTGTCAGCGCAGCGAATGAGACGATTCTGACCAGGGAACAGATCAAGCAATTCCTTCTCACCGCTGAGATCGTCGGCAGCAAGCAATCCAACAAAGGCGTCACTCAGCCCTGGCGGCTTACCTTGAGCGACGGCACGTTTACCCATGACGCTTCTTTCCAGGCTGTTGACGAACACAAGACCAACAAGACGATGGCGGGCGGCCGAGTTGAAATGAACTTCGTAGATTCATACAAGTACAACCTCGCCGCCTGTGCGTTGGCCGAACTGGTCGGTGTGGACGACCTGCTCCCGGTGTATGTGGAACGATCATGGCATGGCAATGCCGGCTCGCTGAGCTGGTGGTTGCCGGTAAAGATGGATGAAGCCGACCGCATCAAACAGAACATAGCGCCTCCCGATCCGGTTGCATGGAACAATCAGATGTACAAGGTACGGGTCTTCGACCAATTGGTCTACGATGACGACCCCAATCTCACGAACGTGCTGATCGGTCAGGACTTCAAGATTTGGAGGGTTGATTTCAGCCGCGCATTTCGCCCCTACAAGGACCTGAGAAACGCTAAAGACTTGGTGCGCTGCGACCGGCAGTTGTTCGAGAAACTGAAAGCACTGGACCCGAACGAACTGGCGACAAAAACCAAGGGTTATCTTTCCAAGGATGAAGTGAAGGCTGTGATGGCGCGACGGGATAAGATCGTGACCCAGTTCCAGAAGATGATCTCTGAAAAGGGTGAAGAAGAAGTGCTGTACTGAAGCATGCGACTCTCTGATGTACGCCGCCCACTCCTCGGGGTGAGGCTGATGAGAGCGCACGGGTATCTCGAGTGCTCCGCCTGCGGTTCATCCTGATAAGCGATCGACGGTGCGGATCTTCAGCAGGTCGCCGTTCCGTCGCTTGAGTCCAAAGCACCGGGCATGCATCTAGACAGACATGGCAAACTTGACGGAATTCAGCCTGGCCGACTCCATCGCAATTCTCACCCGTACTCCCGCCAGCCTTGATGCACTGTTGCGCGGGCTGCCCAACGTCTGGGTGCGCGGCAATGAAGGAAAGAATACCTGGAGCGCATTCGACATCGTGGGTCATCTAATCGTCGGGGAGCGTACCGACTGGATGCCGCGGGTGCGCATCCTGCTGGAGAACGGCGAAGCCCGGCCGTTTGATCCCTTCGACCGGTTGGCGCAGTTGAGGGAGAGTCAAGACAGGTCGCTGGAACAGCTGCTGGATGATTTCGCCCGCCTGCGAAGGGAGAACCTAGCAGCGCTGCAGGCGCTGAATTTACAGGACGAAGACTTGGCACGGCGAGGAAGGCATCCGGCGCTGGGAGTGGTGACGCTCTCGGAACTGCTGGCGACATGGGCCGTGCACGATCTTACCCATGTGCATCAGATGTCCCGCGTGATGGCCCACCAGTATCGTGACGCAGTCGGTCCGTGGAGCGCCTATCTGGGAGTGCTCCAGTGTGCTGGTCACAGCGCTCCGTAAGCGGGGCAGCGCTTCGTGGGGCGGGCGCAACTGTTTCGTGGCACGCCCGGCCGTCGGATTGCGGTAGATTCGCGAAACGTCGCTTTTCTGGGGTTCGATCATGGTTTGCCTTCATCGGCTGACGGAGGCTAGATCGCGGGCACCTTTTCCTGGTTCAACCTCAGGTACACCGTCAACTGTCCACGATGATGCTCGATGTGGTTGAGCATGCTGTCGCGGATCGCGACATAGCGTGACTGCTCGCTCATCGGCTTGCCGACGCCCAGCATGCGCCCCTTAGCTCTGTGCCGGCCGATTCCACCGGCAGAAGTTTGCTATCATTGGCGGCGTTCTTTCGGCGGTAGCAGGCCGTGTGCATAGAAGTTACCGCCAGGTGAGAAACTTGAATTGAGGAAAGCATATGAAGAAGATCATCATAGTTTTCAGTTTGCTGGCTCTGGTGGCAATGCCCGCCCTGGGTCAGGAGAAGGAAGAGGAGCGGGTAGAGAACGCGGGAAAAGTGATCAGAGAGATCATGAACATTCCCGACAATGTCCCACAGGACGTAATTGATAAAGCGGACTGTGTCGTGGTCTTACCTTCGGTGCTCAAATTTGCCTTCGGGATTGGGGGCAGCTACGGCCGGGGCGTGATGACATGCCGTAGCGGCAAGAATTTCCACGGCCCCTGGAGCGCCCCCACCATGATGGCGCTCGAAGGGGGCAGCTTCGGATTGCAACTGGGCGGGCAGGCGACGGACTTTGTTCTGCTCCTCATGAGTCCGAGATCGGCCTCGAGTATCCTGGGCAGCAAAGTGAAGCTGGGCGGTGATGTTTCGGCTGCGGCTGGGCCGGTGGGGCGGAATGCTTCGGCGGAGACTGATGTCAGCCTGCGGGCGGAAATTCTCTCCTACTCCCGCGCCCGGGGCTTGTTCGCAGGAATATCGCTGGCCGGGTCAACTCTCCGGCCCGACAACGACGCCAACAAGAAGCTCTACGGTAAAGAGGTGAGCGCAAAAGATATTGTGTTTAACAAGGCCGTGCCTGCTCCTAAGTCTGCCAGTGTGTTGCTGGCCACGCTGAGAAAGAGATCGCCCAAGAACCTGGCGAAGTAGTAGCGCCGCCGGGCAACGATTCGCGACGCTCCTCGAGGGAACGCCCGGCCGACTCTGAAAACAGAAATTTCCTGAGTTCAGCCAGTCCCCGCCCGGCGTTCCGCCCGACTTTGCCCTTCAGGCAACTTGGCCCAGCCACTGGTTTGCGTTCAGCGGATTCCGTACAGGCTGACTTTGGGCCCCCTTCTCCAGTGGTCCTTGCTGTACCAGAGGTCAACACTCTCGATTATGCGGCGCTCACCTGGCAGGTCGATGACACGCGTTTTTCCGCCGTCAGGGATGCGAGCGCGTATTGGAATCTCTTCCTGCGTGCCGTTTCCGTACCGGACAACGACGCGCTCAAAATTGATCGCGCCGCCACTGATGCGCAATTGGATGGCTCGAAAACCTCCTTCCGACCTGCTCACTT
>JAIQFF010000285.1 GCA_020073395.1 Terriglobia bacterium | reverse complement strand
ATGCACCTCGAAAGCGGAAGGAAGGCGATGAACATGTAGTGGCCGTGGAGAAAGGGCCGTTTCATTGCTGGGCAATCGCCTGGGTTCTAGGCCTTAGGGCAGGTATTTCCGCAGTGGACACAGCGCACAATTTGGTTCTGACCTGAAGCAGTAGTGCTTTCCCACAGCAACCATCAGTCCGTGCATCTCGTTGTATACCTGGGCAAGCGGTGAGCGTTGGGCCAGACTCATGGGCGAAGGAGGGTGGGGAACTGGTCGAAAGTCGGCTTTCAGTTCTTGGTTCTGAGTTCTCAGTGTCCCGAGTGAAGGTTTCAGAGTCACGTCCGTCAAGGCCAGCTCAACGAGCTCCCGCAACTCCTCGTACTTTGCGTTTGCGAGCACAATCCCATGGCGTTCCAGAATGCGACGTGTGTAGGTATCCACCACGAAAACAGGATGCTGGCCTGCGTAAAGGAGAATGGAGTCCGCAGTCTCCGGACCGACTCCGTTCAGCGAAAGCAATTCCTGCCGCACCTCTTGTGTGGGCTGCTCAAACAGGCGTTGGAGCGATCCCCGGTGGCGGCGTTCGACAAATGCGACAAAAGTTTTTAGTCGAGCTGCTTTCTGCCGAAAATATCCAGCCGGGCGAACCAACGCCTCTAGTTGCCTCAGAGGCATGGCCCGAATGGCTGCGAGATTCAGTAGACCCGCGGCGTGCAGACGGCGCAAGGCAATCTCGACATTCTTCCATGACGTGTTCTGTGTGAGATAGGCGCCAACAATGACTTCAAAGCGGGTGCGAGCTGGCCACCAGTGCTGAGGTCCCCAAGCAGAGTAGAGCGCTTCGTAGTACGCGCGAATTTGTGCTCTGCTGGAGGCAGGAGTCATGGCTTACCGTGTCCAGTGTAAAGGGTTCCAAGTCGGAATCTTTTAAACTCCACTACTCTGGACATTGAAAAAGGGGTTGCGGGCATGACTGCCTGAGTTACCGAAGTTCACGCCCCTCTGAATCCTGCGGCTGTCCAAAAGCACATATGACGGGCATTTCACGAATACCAAACGCCTTAGGTATTGCCCGTCGTGCGGTACAAGTACCAAAGTTACTGGTGAAGTAACGCATCTGCTGTGACAATTTGTGTCAACGCGATAGGCTGCAATTTGTCCCCTGAAAGCAGCGGTATCGCGCGAGCACGCGATGTCGACGTTATCCCTCTGCCGCTCAGATAGGAGATCGAGGTATGTCTCAACGGCTGGGTGATCTTCTTGTCAAAGAGAAGGTCATTACCCCAGAGCAGTTGGAACAAGCAACGAAGACTCAGAAGGAAACCAACGTTCGCCTGGGCGCGGCTCTGGTGAAGCTGGGGTTCCTGACCGATGAGGATGTCACCAACTTCCTTTCGCGGCAGTACGGCGTCCCTGCCATCAATCTCTCCTATTTCGAAATTGATCCTGCAGTGGTCAAGCTGATTCCGTTTGAAACCGCGAAACGCTACCAAATTCTACCGCTGAGCCGGGTTGGCGCTTCCCTGACGATTGCGATGGTGGATCCCACCAACGTGTTCGCCATGGACGATATCAAGTTCATGACCGGCTTCAATATCGAGCCCGTGGTCGCGTCGGAAAGCTCGATTCTCGAGGGCATCGACAAGGCGTACGGCTCTACCAAGGAAGAAGATCTCGAGCAGGTCATGCTGTCGATGTCGGAGATGGATGAATCAGACGTCGAATTGCAGGCGGATCAGGCCGAGCTGGGACTGGCGGACTTGGAGCGCGCCGCCGATGAAGCTCCGATTGTCAAGCTGGTGAACCTGGTGCTAACCGACGCCGTGAAGCGGGGGGCCAGCGACATCCACATGGAGCCGTACGAAAGAGAATTCCGGGTGCGCTTTCGTATTGACGGTGTGTTGCAAAGCATCATGACGCCGCCGCTTAAGTTGAAAGACGCCATCATTTCGCGACTGAAGATTATGTCGAAACTCGATATCAGCGAGAAGCGGTTGCCGCAAGACGGCCGCATCATGCTGAAGATGAACATCGGCGGACGCAAGAAGCAACTCGACTTCCGGGTCAGCACGCTACCCACGCTGTGGGGCGAGAAGATCGTGCTCCGCCTGCTGGACAAGGAAAACCTGCGGTTGGACATGACCAAGCTGGGTTTCGAGCCCGAATCGCTGGTCAAGTTCGAGAAGGCAATCTTGAAGCCGTACGGGATGGTGCTGGTAACGGGGCCGACGGGGTCGGGCAAGACCAACACGCTGTATTCGTCGATTTCGCGGCTGAACACTCCGGATACCAACATCATGACGGCAGAGGACCCGGTCGAGTTCCAGTTGCAGGGCGTGAACCAGGTGCAAATGAAAGAGCAGATCGGGTTGAACTTCGCGGCGGCGCTGCGCGCCTTCCTGCGGCAGGACCCAAACATCATCCTGGTGGGCGAGATCCGCGATTTCGAGACCGCAGAAATTGCCATCAAGGCGGCGCTCACCGGACACCTGGTGCTTTCCACGCTGCACACCAACGGTGCGCCGGAAACCATCACGCGACTGATGAACATGGGTATCGAGCCCTTCCTGGTGGCAACGTCGGTCCACCTGATCTGCGCCCAGCGGCTGGTGCGGCGAATCTGCAAGGAGTGTACCGAGGTGGTGGAGATGCCGGTGCAGGCGCTGATTGAAGAGGGTTACTCGCCGGAAGAAGCCAAGACGGTAAAGATCCAGAAAGGCAAGGGCTGTGGAACCTGCAATAACACCGGGTACAAAGGCCGCACCGGCTTGTACGAAGTGATGGAAGTGGACGACGAGATCAGGGAACTGGTGCTGGTGGGGGCCTCGGCGGTGGAACTGAAGAAGAAAGCTATTGAGCGGGGGATGATTACGCTGCGCCGCAGCGGACTGATCAAGGTGGCCGCGGGCATGACTACGTTGGAAGAAGTAGCCCGCGAGACCATTCACTAGGTTCAGGGGAAGAGGAAAGGGAAGAGACACTATGGCGCTATCGTTAAGCGATCTCTTGAAGCGAATGCTGGAGATGAATGGCAGCGATCTCCACATCACCACCAACTCGCCGCCGCAAATCCGGGTGCACGGACACCTGGTGCCGCTGGACCTGCCGCAACTGACGCCGGCTGAAACCAAGCAATTGGCCTACAGCGTGATGACCGATTCGCAGAAGCACCGCTTCGAAGAGAATTTCGAACTGGATTTCTCCTTCGGCCTGAAGGGGCTGGCCCGCTTCCGTGCCAACACCTTCAACCAGCGCGGCGCCACGGCAGCGGTGTTCCGCTTGATTCCTTTTGAAATCAAGTCGTTCAACCAGTTGGGACTGCCGGCGGTGGTCAGCAAGCTGTGCGACAAGCCGCGCGGGCTGGTGCTGGTGACGGGCCCCACGGGATCGGGGAAATCCACCACTCTGGCCGCCATGATCGACAAGATCAACAGCGAGCGGCACGATCACATCCTCACCATCGAGGACCCGATCGAATTCGTGCACATGAACAAGAATTGCGTGGTCAACCAGCGCGAACTGCATGCCGATACCAAGAGTTTCTCGGACGCGTTGCGGGCCGCGCTCCGCGAAGACCCGGACGTGGTGCTGATCGGCGAAATGCGCGACCTGGAGACCATCGAGTCGGCGCTGCGCAT
>JAIQFF010000284.1 GCA_020073395.1 Terriglobia bacterium | reverse complement strand
AGCACTGCAGGCGCGCCACCTGAAAGTCGGCGATTTTTTCCGCGAGAAAACTCCCATGCCTCGGCTGATTGAAGCGTTCTCTTCGCTATGCGCGGAAGCGGCGGAACATGGCACCAGAATTGGTTTCGAATTGATGCCCTTCGCCATGCTGGACACTCTCCAGAGTTCGCTCGCCATGATCGAGGGCGCAGGCGCAAGCAACGGGGGCATCATCCTGGATCTCTGGCATATCGTGAAACTGAAGATCCCTTACGACGAAGTCGGCCGCATCCCTTTGAAGTTCCTGGTGAGCGTGGAGCTAAACGACGGCACGTTCGAAGCTCCCTGGAGCCTGCACGAAGACACCATCAACCACCGCCGACTGTGCGGCGAAGGAGAATTCGACATCAGGAGTTTCATTAAGCGTATTCAAAAGACAGGTTATCAAGGTCCCTGGGGGATTGAAGTGCTTTCGCAAGAGCTGCGAGCAAAACCACTCGACGAACTCACGCAGCGGTCCTTCAAGACAACTGCGGCACAGTTTGATCGGCCCGCGTGACTTTCCGTGTCAGTGAGGCTCTGAATTTGCGTGTGCAACAGGTGGACTTGAGCAATAAATCAATTGACCTGAACCCCGGCGAGACAAAGAGCGGCAAAGATCGGACTGCTATAATGACTACTCGTGTTTATGATCTGCTGAAGGCGTGCGTCATGGGCAAACAGCCGGATGGCTTCGTGTTCACGCATTGGAATGGGAAGAAGATTGCGGACTTCCGAGGCACATGGGCGAAGGTGAACAGCGGCAGCAGGCTGCCCAGATTTCTTGGTTCATGATCTGCGCCGCTCTGCGATCAAGCGGATGATCCGGCGAGGTATTGCACAGGCCACAGCCATGAAGATCAGCGGGCACCGCACGGAATCAGTCTTCCGGCGCAATGCCATCGTTTCCGAAGAAGATTTGCCCGATGCGGCATGCAAACTGGAACCTGAGAGAATAGATACAGTTGAGATACAATTGCCCACCACAGCGAAGGCTGGACTTGCTAGCTAGTTGATTCTAAACGGGCCGGGATGGCGGAACTGGCAGACGCAGCGGACTCAAAATCCGCCGGTACTTAGTACCTTGGGGGTTCAACTCCCCCTCCCGGCACCACAAATTCCCTTTTGTTTTGAGAGAGCTGCGGGTGTATAGAGTGGGTGCGCGGGCACCTGATGTCCTGTGGAAATCTCTCAACTGTAGTAAAACTGTAGTAATTTTGGGGCGGCTCAAGAGACTTAGATTCACGAAAATAGGATTGCCTAAAGCGGGTTCTCTGAGTTGATGAATGTAGAGGGGGCATGCCGCGACGGTGCGTGTTCGGCCCGCATTTCCTCAAGTTTGCGGACCGCATCGCGTCGATACTCGTCAATGGCTTTGGCGTACCTTTGCAAAATGCCCGGTGAGGAGTGGCCAATCATCTGAGCAACGAAGAGATCGGACACACCTGCTGCGCTCAAGCGACTGGCAAACGTGTGGCGGAGATTGTAGATCCAGAAGTAGTCTAGGCCAGCGTCTTGCAAAGCTTTCGCCCAGCCATGCCGAATGTCATTCCGTGGCCTCGCTGGGGCTCGCATGTTAGGGAACACGAAAGGTGAGAACTCTGGGCCGAGCATCTTACGCCAACGCAAGAGTTCAGTTTTGCACCTGGCCGTAAGCGGGACGTTTCTGATGCCCGCTCGGGTTTTCGATTCTCGCACTCGAATCGAATCATTTGCAAAGTTGATTGCTTCCCACATCAGAGCCAGCGCCTCGCGGTGGGACCGCATCCCAGTTTCCAGAATCAAGATTACCAGTACACGGAGGAAGGGAGGCGCAACAGCCAAGATCTTCTCCTCTTCTTCAAAAGTGAGGATATGGGGCATCCGCAGATTCCCCTGCTTGAGGAAATCCACCTCGAGGAAAGGGTTCCGGGGGATTAGACGCTTGCGCTCAGCAAGTCGCATCATGCGCCTGAGGACTCGAAGGTCGTGGTTGATTGTAGCTGGCTCTACACCCTCGGCCAACCGCGCCTCTTTGTACTCGTCAATACGCTCAGCGGAGACGTCCGACAATTTTGCCCGAGCGAATGCTGCTTTCAATTTCCTGACGGAAGACCCGTATCGCTTGTGAGTATTCGGGTGCGCCACTCGTGCGAGGAACTCGTCGGCCCACTCCGCGAAGGGAGGGGGAGTAGATTTCGGCAGATGAAAACGTCCTTCGAATACCTCAGTCTCCCATCGTGAGAGCAGCTGATCGGCTAGCCGCTTGTTCGATGTGTGTGTGCTCCTGCACACTTGCCGACCGTTGATGGTCACTGCCATCATCCACTTTCGGCTTCCTTTCGCACGTTTGTAGAGAGTGCCCATTGGTTTAATCCGCAGCAATGTTTGAAAATCGCATCCTTCCGACTCGCGAACATTTGGTTTTTTTGGCCCAGCCTTCGGCGCTAGAAAATGTCAACAGTTCCTAATCCGCCATCCTTCCCTTGTGCACACAGAGTTTGTGCAACCAACGTCGCCAATCCCTCGGCATCGAATTCGTACTTGCGCTCGGAATCATTCCATTCTTTCCAGGTAGGCGCAGGCATACCGAACAAGTAGGCCCAAACGTCATACGCATACGGTGCAGCCGCCTTCCAAGTCGTGCCTGTGATGGTCCACCGATGGCTGTGCAGCATCGTGGTCATCGTGCCCTCGCAAGTACGATCTCTTGCTCTTCCCGGCCGTTGAGATAACCGATGGCGTCTGACTTGTTGATCGTGATCTCTCGAATCTTGCCGCCCTTGAGTCGCGCCCCAAGACGATTTGCAAAGAATTTCGCCTTCTCTTCGGACAGCGTCCACGCCCATCCAACTTTATTGCCGCGGTGATGTCCTCGATAGATTGTGATCTTCTCACGTAGCGCGGCGAAGAACTCCCGCTCTCCCGCATTCATGAAGTACTCGCGCTCTCCACGAGTGCTGGCGAACAGTCTCCTCCAGTCCCAGTGATTCTGGTGCGTGTTCTCGCTGCCGATCCAGACCGCGGCGAGTTCGCTCCAGTATTCCCGATCCGTCATATCGTCCATGACGTCCATGAACGCGCCGACGCGGTATGGCTTCGAGTGGGTGAAGATGTAGCTGCTCCAGTCTCTTTCTTTAATTGCCTGTGCTGCCTGCGCCTGCATAGCAGCGTATCGCCAATTGATCACTGCGGGACTCATACCGCCAGCACCCGGGTCATGTTCCAAAGGGTGAGAAATCCCTATACAGCCAAAGACGGGAGGGTAGTAGACGTACGAACGCAGGTCAGGATGCAATTCTGCGATCCACTGCTTGTCGGTCATCGTGTCATTACGAAGCATCTCTTCTATCGGTGGCTTCACCTTTACCGGGGTCACGCGTTCACCGCCACTGCCACGGCCACGGTCACTGTGTCCTCTAACGTGAGAGCATCAACCTTGTCGATGCGACATGCTCCGTAATGGGGCGACAGAGCCCTCTGCGATAGTCGATACCGTTTTTGGGTCGCCGGATGCTCAATTTGCATTATGTAGGAATTCAGAAGTTCGTTGACGGTCAGCGTCAGCGATTGTCTTATAGGTACGCGACCTGCCATAAGCTCCGTTTTCCGTTTAAGAAGCAAAGTATC
>JAIQFF010000103.1 GCA_020073395.1 Terriglobia bacterium | reverse complement strand
CACACCGTTCCCGCCGCTGGGCCAAGCGCATAGCCGCTTCACGCCAGATGCTTCGCAAGCTCAGCATGACGCCGTCCGTAGGGACAGAGCGCCTGAGACCTCCAGAGACAAGATCTGCAATCTGAATTCTGGAATGATTTTGGAGCTTACTCTGGCCGTATCCGGTTCTGCCAGTGTGACCACACAAACCAGATGATGCCGGCGGCCAGCGCCACTCCAATTACCAGGTCGAACTGATGGAAGTATTTTCCCAGTTCACGCCAGTTCTCTCCCAGCTTCAGGCCCAGCCAGGCCAGCCCAAAACACCACGGCCACGACCCCAGGAAAGTGTAGATGTGGAAGCGGCCGCGGGGCATGCGGGCAATGCCCGCCGGCAACGCAATAAATGTGCGGATCACCGGCAGCAGGCGCGCGATCAGCACTGCCAGGTATCCCCAGCGGAGAAAGAATCGGTCGGCCCAATCCAGTTCGCGCCGGCCCATCAGGATCCAGCGGCCGTATTTCTCCACCACCGGCCGGCCGCCGTAGTAGCCGACTTCGTAGGCCACGAGCGATCCCAGATTGCAGCCGATGGCTCCCGCGGTAGCCACCCACAGCAGTTTCATCGAACCTTCGAACACCAGATACCCCGCGAAGGGCATGATCAATTCAGAAGGCAGAGGAATACAGGCCGACTCGATCGCCATCAGCAGCGCAATCCCGGAATAGCCCGTGGCTGCCATCACCGACTTGATGAAGACAAACAGAATGGCAAGAATTTTTTCGGTCATGTAGAGAACATGATAAACGGGAACGCTGCTTTGGAAGCGGGTCGGAAACTCGTTTGAGCGGAGTGCAAGGGACCCACCCGAGCCGTCCCACGGACGGCCCGGCTCAGAATGCGCCTTCCTGAGTAAATGTGTATCCGGGCAACGAAGCGCCGCTGGCGTTCTTGTTCACTTTTACCCGGACTGTGGCTACATCGGGCGCCGACAGACCCGCCGGACGCAGCACCGCGTATTGGGTGAACACTTCGCTGTACATCTTGGTGACAAGATAGTCCTTGCCATCGCTGTCGTTCCGCCAGACCTGACCGAGCTGAATGGATTTCACCGCCACGTCAAAACTCCTGCGTTCGCTGGAAGTCTCTTTCAGGGTACCGGGACAGGCACATGGCGTCAATTAGGCCGGTGGTTCCGCCGCATTACGAAAGGTCTGGCAAAGACCGTGTGGGGACGGACGAAGAACTTGTGGGAACGGACACTCTTGCCCGTCCAGGTTGTCCGAGGACAGCTAGCTCCTGTCACTGTCCCCACAGTTTCGTCGGCTATTTGCTAAGATTGATCCTCGATTCTTAGGAGCTCTCATGCCCCGCGGCATCACCCCGCGCCAACCTGCCCGTACCGGACGCCATGAAGGCATCCGCAAGGCCGCTCCCCGGCAAAGGCCCGGTGCCCTTCGGGCGCCCCGGACGGGCAAGAGTGCCCGTCCCCATACCGACTATTCCGCCGCACCCCTCGTCCCTGCCGCCAACAAGCGAGGCAAGACTGGCTACAATCCCACTGCTCCCGAGCGTATCCAGGAAATTCTTCAGCGGCTCAATGCTCTCTATCCCGACGTGACCTGCGCCTTGCACCACCAGAGTGCATGGGAGCTGCTGGTAGCGACGATTCTCTCCGCCCAGTCCACTGACGTTCGGGTGAACATGGTGACGCCCGAGCTGTTCAGAAAATATCCCACCGTGCAGGACTTCGCGGCGCTCACCCCCGAGCAGGTCCAGCCTGACGTCCGCTCCACGGGCTTTTTCCGGAACAAGTCGAAGTCCGTAGTCGGAGCGGCGAAAAAAATCGTGAGTGATTTCGGCGGCCAGGTACCCGATCAAATGAACGAACTCCTGAGCCTGCCCGGTGTCGCGCGCAAGACGGCCAACGTCGTTCTGGGCACATGGTTCAAGAAAAACGAGGGCGTGGTCGTGGATACACACGTCCACCGCATCAGCCGCCGCCTCGAACTCACCCGCAATGAGGATCCGAAGAAGATCGAACAAGACCTGATGCAGATCATTCCACGCGAGACGTGGACCCTGTTCTCCCACCAGATCATCTGGCATGGCCGCAAACTATGCATCGCTCGCCGTCCCAAATGCGCCGAGTGCCCCCTCGAAAACATCTGCCATGCCGCCGACAAGACCTGGAGCACGGTCGAGATCCACAAGAACGCCAAGTAATGTCAATAACTTCCCGTAGTGTCATCCTGAGCGGAACCGGTACATTCGCTTGCGAATGTACCGGTGGAGTCGAAGGACCCCTATAGCATTACTGGAACTCCCGCGATCTTGTGGCGGCCAACCATTGCTGATGATCGAGGGCTCCAAAGGATCGCGCCTTCGAAAAGACCATAGGGATCGTTCGACTCCGCAACTTCTTCGCTACGCGAAGAAGTTCCTGCGCTCAGGATGACAACTGCTACACTTTTCCGATCACCGTATGCGCACGCTTATCCTGTTGACACTCTTGATCTCTATGAGCACTCTTGCCCTGCCTCAAAAGCTCCCGGCGCCTCAGGCGATCACCGATCCCAAGCTGATTACCAGCAAGCCCAACGCGAATGTGGAACAGAACCAGCAGAGCCTTTCCATCGAGCGCCTGTACATGACGCGCTGGGTCGGGGCATCTGCCTGGTCGCCCGACGGTAAGACCATCGCGTTCATTTCCAACATCAGCGGCCGAGACAATATCTGGCTGGTGCCCGCCGCGGGCGGTTGGCCCACGCAGCTCACGGTCAGCGACCAGCGCCAGACCTCGCCCACCTGGTCGCCCGACGGCAAGTGGATTGCTTATATCTCCGACTACGACGGCGACGAGCAGTGGGACATTTTCTTCGTCTCCCCGAAGACCGGACAGGTAGTGAACATCACTAACACGCGCGAGATCTCAGAGGAGAGTCCGACCTGGTCGCCCAATGGCCGCTATCTGGCTTACACGGTGAAGCCGAAGACATCGTCGGTGTTCGAAATCGACATCTTCGACACGCTGATGCGCGACACCAAACACCTGACTACCGGCACGCCCAAGGACAAGATGAATGTCAATCCCATCTGGTCCGCCGATAACAAGTGGATCGCTTACACCCAACCGCAGGCCAAGGGAACCGATTCCAATGTCTTCGTCGCCGAAGTCGCGACCGGCAAGAGCACCCTGCTGACGCCGCACCAGGGCGAACAACTCTACACCGCCAACGATTTCTCTCCCGATGGAAAGCGCCTGCTGATCACCGCGAATGCCGGCAACGGCTATGACAACGTCGGCCTGCTCGACCTCGCTACTAGGAAGATCGCTTGGCTCACCCAGGACAAATGGGAAATCGAAGGCGGCAATTTCTCGCCGGACGGCAAGTCTGTCACCTGGACCGCCAATGTTGATGGCAACACCGACATCTACGTCCACGATCTGGCATCGGGAAGAACCACTTCCATGCCGCTGCCCAAAGGGGTAAACCGGCCGGCCGGCGCGGAGTCTGCCTTCACTCGCGATGGCTCACGTCTGCTTTATTCCCACAATGGTTCCACGTCACCCAAAGATGTCTGGGTCTATTCCGTGGGCGATGGCAAGTCGCAGCAAATTACGAATTCGTTGGTGGGCGGCGTGCGCTCCGAGGACATGGTCGAGCCGTTCCTCGTGCACTACCCCAGCCGCGATGGCAAGTGGACCATCTCCGCCTTCCTGTACGTGCCCTACAACATGGCCCGGAGCGGCCAGAACGCGGCTGTAGTGTACGTTCACGGCGGCCCCACCTCGCAAAGCGTGAATTCGTTCAGCCGCATCATTCAGCACATGGTCAGCCAGGGCTACATGGTGATTGCGCCCAACTATCGCGGGTCCACCGGCTACGGCAAGGAATTTCAGCACGCCAATCTCTTCGACATGGGCGGAGGCGATCTGCAGGATGTTCTCGCGGCCGCCGACTGGATCAAGCAGACCGGCTATCTCGACCCCAAGAAGTTAGTCCTGATGGGCGGAAGCTACGGTGGTTACATGACCATGATGGGCGTGACCAAAGCGCCGGACGTGTGGGCGGCGGGTGTTCCCATCGTGCCCTTCGTCAACTGGTTCACCGAAATCGCCAACGAGGATCCGGTGCTGCAACAATCCGATCTCGCCACCATGGGCGATCTGGAGACAAATAAGGACCTCTTCCACGATCGCTCGCCGATTTTCTTTGTGGATCAGATCAAGGCGCCGCTGCTGTTGCTGGCCGGCGGTAATGACCCGCGATGTCCCAAAGAAGAGGCCCAGCAGGTGGTGGATGCGGTAAAGAAGCGCGGCGGCGTGGCCGAGTACAAGGTGTACGAAAACGAAGGCCACGGCTTCGCCCGGGTGGAGAACCAGATTGACGCCTATCAGCGCGTGTCACAGTTCCTTAAAGCACATGTCCCGCCGGCGAACTGCGGATGCTCGCTCACCGAGTGACGCAATATGTAAGCGCGAGCGTCCCGCACGTGCCGGGACTACCATGAAGCCGCACGAGCGGGACGCTCGCGCCCACGTTACTTCTTAGTGAACTTGCCGAAGAAATCTCCGGCATTCCAATGCGGACGCTCGGCCTGCTGCGCGATCTCATAGCCCACAGCCAAATCCACGCGGGTGCACTTGACGGTCGCATTGAAGTCGAAGGGTTGATTCATGTCGTCACTGGGCTGATGGTAGCGCTGGGTCTCCCAATCGAACTGCATCTTCTTGCCATCAAGGTCCGGATTCACGGTTTGCAGTCCTTCTTCGATGTACAAAGCCGGGACCCCCTGCAGAATGAAGGAATACTGATCGCTGCGTATGAAGTAAACCTCTTCGGGCATGGGATCCGGGCTCACGGTGAGACCCATGTGCCGGGCTACGTCGTCCGCCACCGCGCCCAGGCTGGAATGTTCGCCACCCAGCGGCACGATGTCCTTGAAGTCATACAGGAACGAGACTTCATCCATGTTGATGTTGGCCGCGATCTGCGCCATCGGTACCGTCGGACTGTGCGCGTAGTAATCGGAGCCCAGCAAACCCTCTTCTTCACCGGTGACAGCAAGAAAAAGAAGCGAGCGCCGCGGAGCGGTCTTCATTTCGGAAAACGCCCGTGCCATTTCCAGCAGCGCCGCCGTGCCCGACGCATTGTCGGCCGCACCGTTGTAAATGCTGTCTCCTTTGATCGGATCTCCGATGCCAAGGTGATCGAGATGCGCGGTGAAAACCACGTATTCAGTCTTGAGCTGGGGATCGGAGCCGGGCAGAATGGCCGCCACGTTAGGACTCTCCAACTCCGAGTAGCGGCTGACCACGTGCATGGAGACGTTTGTCGCCAGCGGAAAGGCCTGGGGCTGGCTGGCTTCTGCCGCCTGCAAAGTATCTTTCCACGATTTCGGTGCGCCCTCGAACAGGGCGGCGGCCGTGACGGAATTTATCCTCGCATAACCCTTGATTTTCGGTTGGACGTCATTCGGTACGCCCTTGTCATCCAGCCAGCGCAGCGCGGGTCCCTTCGAAAAGCGAACGTACTCTGAAAACGGAGTACGCTGTTCCGCCTTGCCCGCCCAGATGGAGAGAAAGCCAATCGCCCCATGCTCCACGGCCACGCGCAGTTTCTGTTCCGAGGAAGAAAAATGGGCGCCGGGAGCGGACGGAAGCCGGGACGGAGCGCCATACAACGCGGCCACAATCTTGCCCCGGACGTCGACGCCCGCGTAATCGTCATAGCCAAACTCCGGTGCGCTTACGCCGAAACCGACAAACACCACCTCGCCCTCCGCCTTGGTGTCGCTGGAAAGCGGGTCGCCTCCCATCACGTAATCCTTGTCGAGCATCAGCGTCCTGGTCGAGCCGTTGTGTTTCACGGTCAACGAACTCTTGTCCTGCAGGAGTTCAATCTTTCGGAAGCGAACATTTTGGAGATATGTCCCGTTTACTCCCGCCGGCTTCAAACCCATTTCCTCGAATTGCGCCCGCACGTAATTTGCCGCCAGCTGATAGCCGCGCGTGCCCGTTCCCCGCCCCTCCAGCAGATCGTCTGCCAGAAAAGCCATGTGTGCCCGCAGGCCTTCAGCAGTGATGCGTTGCAATAACTCGTTGGGAGGGAAATCGGAAGAAGTAGTCTGGCCAAACACAAAAGAAACCGCCAGTGCCAGACCAAGCGGTACAAGAAGACGCCTTAGCGACAAGTCCTGCCTCCCATGAGAAACGCCCGTATGCGTCCTAGAGGCCGCACCGAACAATGGCTTTGATGAGTCCTGGAATTGTATATTGCGCGGCCTCGACGTCCACCGGCAACCCAAACTCCCGCAGAGTAGACGAAGTAATCGGCCCAATGGAAGCAAACCGCACCCGCTTAGGTTCTTTGCCTATGTGGCGCGGGTGCCGTCGCCTGCGGCTTTCGGCAAGCAGCGCCACGAAATTCCTGACCGTGGAAGAACTGGTAAACGTAATCCAATCAGGGCGCCGATTCGGAGATTTCAGTGCGGCACGAAGCCGTTGCCGTGAAGACTGCGGAATCACGGTTTCGTATGCCTCGACCACGTCCACCCGCGCTCCCAGCTTGCGCAGTTCACGCGGAATTACATCACGAGCGACTTTCGCCCGCGCCAGCAGTACCCGCTTCCCTTTTACCTTTCGCCGCAAGCTCGCCACCACCGCCTCCGCCACATACTCCCGGGGCACAACGTTCACTTTCACGCCGTGCTGCTCGATGGCTTGCCGGGTAGACGGCCCGATCGCAGCCACCTTCAGATGACGCATCGGCGTCCCGCCCAGCCGCAGCTTCCGCAGCCTCTCCCACAGGGCGTCAACTCCGTTCACGCTGGTCAGGATGAGCCAGTCATACCTGGAAAGATCCTTCAGGGCACCGTCCAATGCTTTGTAAGACCTCGGTTTGCGGATTTCAATGAAAGGAATCTCAAGGACTTCAGCCCCCAGATCGCGCAGGCCGGACGAAAGCGCACTCGCCTGATGGCGGGCGCGACCCACTACAATGCGCGCTCCGGCTAGTCTGGGTGTTTTCGATTTCTTGCTTGATCTCATATCGCGAAAAGAAATGGCCACTTCAGCGCGGGCGATTCGCCCGCGACCACACTAGATCCAGCAGACCACACGTTCACGGCTGCTGTGGTGCCGCCGCCGCTTTGCCGTACACTTCGCGCAGAATCGCATCTCCGCCGCGACGCAGCAGCGCTTCGCCTACGGTTTCCCCTAACTGCACGGGATCGTCTCCGTCGCCGGACTCTCTTAGCACTTTGGTTCCATCCGGACGCGCAACCACCGCTTCAAGGTACAGCCGGCCATTAACGACCTCCGCCAGCGCCCCGATCGGCACCTGGCAGCCTCCACCCATTTTGTTCAGCAAAGCGCGTTCGCACGCGGTCGTAAGGCGGGCGGCGTTGTCATCCAGAAAGACAACGTGGCGTTGCACGGCCGAATCCTGGGTGCGAATCTCCACCGCCAGCGCGCCCTGGCCCGCAGCGGGACACATCAACTTCGCCGGCAGCACCTGCCGTATCGACTCCCGCTTGCCCAGGCGATTCAGTCCGGCGGCGGCCAGGATCACAGCATCGTAGTCGCCGGCCTCAAGTTTCCGCAGGCGTGTGTCCACATTTCCGCGTAAAGGATGGATGTCGAGATCGGGCCGCAGCGCCTTCAATTGCGCCTGCCGCCTCAGGCTGCTGGTGCCGACTTTGGCCCGGTTGGGCAGTTCTTTAATACTGTTGAATTTGCGCGAGCAGAAAACATCGCGGGCGTCTTCGCGAGCTGTGATGGCGGCGATCTCAAAACCCGCCGGAATTTCGGTGGGCAGGTCCTTCAGGCTGTGCACTGCGAGATCGACCCGCTTTTCCGCCAGGGCTTCCTCAATTTCCTTGGTGAACATGCCCTTGGTGCCGACCTGGGCGAGGGCGACATCGGTGATCCTGTCACCGGTGGTCTTGATGATCTCAATTTCGACGTTGTGCCCGCGTTGTTCGAGCAGGGCCTTGACGTGACTGGCCTGCCACAGCGCAAGTTGCGATCCGCGGGAGCCGATGCGTAGCCGGGCCACTACGTTTCCGCTCCGGATTCTCCGCCGCCCAACTTCGCCGCTTTCTTGTCTTCTTTCCTTCTGCCTTGCAGCTCCTTCTCTTGCGGACTCGTGTCATGGAGATCGAATAGCCGCCGCACGACATCGACCACGGTAGTGGCTTCCGCCTCCCGCACCGCTGTCTTCAGGGTGCTGATCGGTGTATGCATGATCTTGCTGATGATGCCGCGGGTAAGCGCATCCACCGCCAGCTCCTGCTCCGGTGAGAGAGCCCCCAGGCGGCCGCGCACCCGGTCAATTTCTGCCTGACGAATCGTTTCCAGGTGGTCCTGCAACGAGACGATGGTAGGAACCACATCCAGCGTCTGCAGCCGGACCTGAAAACGCTCCACCTCGACTGTGATGATGGCTTCCGCACGCTCCGCTTCTTTCCTGCGGTCGGCAACGTGCGAAGAGACGGCCTGCTGCAAATCGTCAATGTCGTAAACGAAGATGCCGTCCAGCCGGTTCATCTCGGGATCGACATCCCGGGGCACGGCGATATCGATAAAAAACATGGGCCGGTTCTTGCGCCGCGCCAGAAACAGCTCTCCATGTTCGCGCCGGAAGATGGCATGGGGCGCGCCCGTCGAGGTAATCACGATATCGGCGCGGTCGCAGGTCTCGTAAAGCTGCTCAAACAGGATTGCCTTCCCGCCGAAGCGGGCCGCCATCTGCTCGGCACGATCATAGGTGCGATTGGCCACAAAGATAGACTCCGCGCCGTGTGCTATCAGGTGGCGCGCCGCCAGTTCGCTCATCTTGCCCGCGCCGACAAGATAAACATGTTTGCCTTGCAACGACCCAAAGATCTTCTTGGCCAGTTCCACTGCGACTGAGGCCACCGAAACTGCGGAGGAGCCCACCGCAGTTTCCGTTCGCACCCGCTTGGCCACAGCGAACGCCCGGGTCAGAAGCAGGTCAAGGTGCGAGTGCACCGCGCCCACGGCGCGGGCCGAGGCATAAGCTTCCTTCACCTGCCCCAGAATCTGCGGCTCGCCCACCACCATCGAGTCCAGGCTCGAAGTCACGCGAAACAGGTGCCGGACCGCGTCGCTTTCGCTGTATTCATAAAGGTGAGGCTCGTAGTCGGACGGATTCAGTTGAAAGTAGTCGCGCAGAAAGGCGCGCAGATCCACTGTGCCATTTTTGGTTTGCGCCAGCACTTCCACCCGGTTGCAGGTGGACAGGATGATGCCTTCGTCCACCCCCGGATGCCCCGCCAGGTGCCTCAATGCCTCGGGCAGCTGCGACTCGGGAATGGCCAGGCGTTCCCGCACTTCCACCGGCGCCGTCCTGTGGTTCACCCCGATGAGTTGAAACTTCATGATTGGACGAACCTGTGAATCGTACTGTAATAATTCGCCGACCAGGCAATGACCGCCGCGATCATAGCGCCTGTGGCCAGATACGCAGCCCGCCGCCCCCGCCATCCCGCATTCCAGCGGGTAAATACTATGACCATGTAAACCGCCCACATCAGCAACGACAGAAAAATCTTGGGATCGAGGAAGTCCAGCCGCCCGTAGGTGGCCTGGGCCACGATGCTGCCCGCCACCAGTCCCAGGGTCATAAAAGGAAAGCCGAGCAGCAGCGATCGATAGCCGATCTGGTCAATCACCTCGAGAGCGGGCAGGCGCTGCAGAATCGCGGCCGGCTTTTTCGATTTCAGACTGCGTTCCTGCAGAAGGTAAAGCAGGCTGGCGGCAAAGCTCAGGAACAACGCCGCGTAACCAATGAAGATCATGGCAATGTGGGCGAAGAGCCACCCCCGGCGCATGACTGGCGAAACCTCCAGAAATGGCTGTTGCGTAGTCGCCGCGACAAAGGTCAAAACAAAAACCAGTGGAAACACCACGATGCCAGGCGAGGTGGTGCGATACACCAGATACACAACCATGAACGCCGCCATAACCACCAGGGCCAGCAGCGATTCCGAATTGTGCACGGAGGAAAGCGTCAGCTGCCCTGAAAGCAGCACAGCTTCGCTCAGAGACACAAATTGAAACACCATTCCCAGGCTCATGGCGGGCAGCGCTACCCGGTTCAATAGTGAACTGGTGCGAGTCAGAGCCAAGAGCGCGTAGAGCAATCCCACCGCGTAGCAGGCCAGCGCCACTCGGAGCCACAGTATTGGCATAAGAGATAAGTTTCGAACAAACATCGAACTGACACCGGGCCAGTCCGCTGTCGTGATTATAGTCTGCACCGCCGCCAGGGCAGAAGAGTAACAAGGGCACCACCGGCCGGGTTGCGCCGGCGTCTCGCGGCAGTCCGGAGGGCGTCTCGCCCTCCGCCTGTGAGTATGATCCAAGACCGCAAGAACATGGCGGGCTCTGCCCGCCTATCGGGTCGGCGAGACGCCGGCGCTACGGTAACCCGTTACTGCACTCCCAACGCATCGAGGGCCTTTTCAAGACTGTCGGAAACTACGTTGAGCCGCCGTCCATCAGCCATCATGTCTGCAATTTCGTCGAAGGCCTGAAACAACCTGAGCTTGACCGCTCCATATTGCTCGGCGTCAGTCAGCTCACGCCCATGCGCCGTCGCCCAGGTACGCAAAGATTCGTCGGGCAGGAAAACGCTCACGGCAAAAGTAGTCTTGCGATCCGAGGTGACGTCGAAAATGTACTCGCTGGCCGGAGCCTCAGGAGCATCCTCCAAAGCCATGCGCTTTCCCACAAAATAGTACTGATAGACATATCCCTGGCCACCGGTGTAGGTCTTCATGCGACGGAGAGTCATAAAAATCAGTCGCCGGTTGTCGGTCGTCAGTCCTCAGCAGCTAGCCTGCGGTCTTGCCGACGACTGAGGACTGACGACCCCTATTTACCATTTCCTGGCGAGACCACGCGTCCATATTCGCTCGCCCGGGCCAGCCGGTCAAACATGTGATAGGTGGCGCCAGAAATTCTCGCGATGGCGTCCTCGCCGTCCCGCTCGCGGTGCAGGTACGTCGTCATCACGCAGATCACGTAAGGACGATTCTCGACAAAGACGACGCCCGAATCGTTACGCACGCCTTCGAGCTCGCCCGGCTTGTTGGCGATCTTCAAGCCTTCGGGCAAGTCCCGCGGAATGAAACTGTTCTTATGGGTGCTGAGCATGTTGAAGAAATCGGCAGTCATTTCCTTGTTCAAGATTTTGCCGAGATAGAGGTTCCGGAGCAGAGTCATCATTTCTGTGGGCGTCGAAATGTTTTCTCTGCCCTCGCTGGCCGCCTTCAGGTCCATCATTCTCCGGCGTAGCCGTGTATGGGCAAGGCCCAGCGAATCCATCAGCGTATTGACGTTCTCCATGCCAACCCGATCGATCAAAACGTTGGTCGCGCTGTTGTCGCTCACCGCAACCATCATGGTGGCCAAATCACGTAAAGTAATCCGGGTCACTCCCGGGGTGAGTCCGCCCATGATGTCGCTGTCCGGAACCAGGTCCGCAGCCTGCACGGTGTACAGGTCGGTGAGTTTGAGCTTGCCGGCTTGCGCCTGACGGTAGAGCTCCGCCAGGACGGCGATCTTGATCGAGCTGGCCTGGGGAAAAACATCGTCGCCGTGCAGCAGGAATTTCTGTGCGCTGCCCAGGTCAAGAATGGCAACGCCCAGCACGCCGTCCAGGCCGCGATCAACGTCGTTAATGTTGGATTCGAGTTTCTGCCAGAGGACTTCCTGCTTGGCGGGTGCGGTTTGGGCTGAAGTGATGCCGACCAACAGAAACAGGACGAAGAAACCTTTCAAGAGTCCGCCCCCCCCATAAACCAGCCATTATAGTCACTGTCATGCTGAGCGACTGAACCCTCTTCGCCTCGCAAAGAGGGTGAAGGAGTCGAAGCACCTCTACCTCACCTCGGCACTGCGGAAATAGGGATCCTTCGACTCCGCTCAAGATGACAACTTATCTCCACACTCACCCCTCGATTGTCGCCCCCCGCAGCCGTTTGACTGCGGTCTCAGAAGTCACGGGCGAGTAATAAACTTCTTTGAAGGTGTACGACTTCGCCTTGCCGGCGATCAACGGCAGGATTTCAATGTGCCAGTGGTAGTCGTCGTCTATAGTTTTCCAGTATTCCAGACTCTTCGATCGAAACAGGCTGTTGGGAGAAGTGTGCAGCACTAGATGAAACTCCCCGGTCAGGGTGCGAATCCTTTGCAGGGTACGCCGCAGCAGGGCGCCGAAGTCGAGCATACTGGCGGGCCGGGCAAGTCCGAAGCGCTCGAAAGCCGCATCGTGGATCCGAGGAAGGATCCAGGTCTCATAGGGCGCGCGCGGCGCATAAGGGCAGAGCGCGATGAAGTCGCCGCGCACTTCGATTACCCGTTGGTTCTGCCGCAGTTCCTGGGAAATGATGTCGCAGAAGACGCAGCGTTCCTTGGCCTTGAAATAGTCCCGAGCGGCACGCAATTCATACAGCACCCGGCGGGGCACAAATGTGGTCGCGGTAAGCTGCGAATTGGGATGCTCGAATTCCTGGCCGGCGTTGACTCCGTAATTCTTGAAGATGCTGACATACTTGAAGCGAGCATCGCGTTTCAAGTCCTGAATGCGGTGCGCCACCAGCAGCAGGAACTGCTCGATCTCAGCATCGCTGGCGTTCCACAGCTGCCGGTCGTGCCGCACATTCTCGATCAGCACCTCGTGCGCACCCACCGCGGACATGCGATCATAAATGCCGTCCCCGCGTCGGGTCGGCTCGCCTTCAACGTGATACAACGGCGCGGGATGGACCACCGCGCGCGCCGACCAGGGGCCGCCCGAGATCCCCGGCATGTTGGAAACCAGTTGGGCCGCTACGGGTGAGTTGGGACAAAACTGGCAAAAGGCTTCCGGGCGCGGAGTGCTATCCGGAACATCGTCGCCGGTGATGACCCACGAGCGGGTAATGGGATCCTTACGCAATTCCATGGCTGTAAGGAAAACATCGGCGTGGATGGCGCGTCAACTGCGATCTGGCGCCGTAGTGTTTGATGCACTTTTCTTTGCGGAATCGGGCTGTGATTTCCATCACCGGGAGAACAACACTACGTTTGTTATAATCCGCGCACGAAGCCCGCTGAAATGACCGAGCCGTCCACCCCGTTGATGCGGCAGTATGCCGCCATCAAGAAGGAGCACCCCACTGCCCTGCTGTTCTTCCGCCTGGGAGATTTCTACGAGCTTTTCTTCGATGACGCCGTCCTGGCCGCCAAAGAACTGCAGATCACACTCACCTCGCGCAACAAGGAGAAGGGCGTCGCCATCCCCATGTGTGGCGTCCCTCACCATGCTGCCGAAGGCTATATCTCGAAGCTGATCCGGAAGGGCTTCAAAGTCGCAATCTGTGAGCAGGTTGAGGACCCGCGCCTGGCCAAGAAACTGGTTCGTCGCGAAGTCACAAGAGTAGTCACACCGGGCACGGCGGCAGATTCTTCTTTAAGTTCCGAAGAAAACAATTTCCTGGCCGCCATCGCGCAGACGGGCGCGCGCGTCGGTTTCGCCGCCCTCGACCTCTCCACCGGCGAATTTCGCGCCACCGAATTCCAGGGAGAAGACGCCAGCAAAAGAATTCACGAAGAAATCCAGCAGTTACGTCCCAAGGAAGTTCTGTACGCGTCATCGACGCCGCTGTTTGAGGGCTCTAGCGTGGCGCGGGCACCCTCGCCCGCGACGGTTTTAACTACCTCGGGCTACGCCGAAACTCCTCTTGACGATTGGATCTTTGCCCCCGACCACTCCATCCCGCTCCTGGAAAATCATTTCGGAGTGCTCTCGCTCGAAGGCTTTGGCCTCTCTGGCAAACCCGCGGCCGCGGCCGCCGCCGGCGCCATCCTCTACTACGTTCGCTCCACCCAGCGCGGAACCCTAAGCCACGTGGACCGAATTGGATTCTACGAACGGCAAACCTGCCTGGTGCTCGACACCGTCACCGTGCGCAACCTGGAACTGATCGAACCGCTCTTCGCCGGCAGCGACGCCGGCGTTACTTTGTTCCGCTCGATCGACGCCACCGTCACCCCCATGGGCAAGCGCCTGCTGCGCTCCTGGCTGCTGCGTCCGTCCATCGACATCGCGGAAATCAACGCCCGCCTGGATGCCGTCGAGGCCCAGGTAAAGGAAACCATTGCTCGCGAAGAACTCCGCCGCGCGCTCGATGGAATCCTCGATCTGGAACGTCTGCTCAGCCGAGTCACGCTGGAAACCGCCAACCCGCGCGATGTCCTGGCGCTGGCCGCTTCCCTGGCAAAGCTGCCAGCGGTTCGCCATGCTTTGGCGGGTGTGGGCGGCGCACGTGTGGCCGCGGCCGCACACGTTGCGCCGTCCTCCCACGGCGGGCGGCTGACCGCACTCCATTCCTCAGTTGACGAACTCACCGATCTCCGCCAGCGCATCGAAGCCACAATCGTCCCGGAGCCCCCAATCTCACTCAGCGACGGCGGCGTCATTCAACCGGGCGTTGACACAGAACTAGATCAACTCCGCGACCTCAGCCGCAACAGCAAACAATTCCTGGCCCAGATTGAACAGCGCGAGCGTCAGCGCACCGGTATTGCCAGCCTGAAGGTAAAGTTCAACTCCATCTTTGGGTACTATCTCGAGATCTCAAAAGCGAATTCGCACCTGGCTCCACCCGATTACGAACGCAAGCAAACCCTGGTCAATGCTGAGCGCTTTACCACTCCGGAGTTGAAGGAATACGAATCAAAGATTCTCGATGCCCAGGAAAAGATCGTCGATATCGAACGCCGGTTGTTTGCCGAATTGCGATCGGCCATTGCCGGAGAGGCCCGCAGGATCCGGCAGACCGCGCTGGCACTGGCCGAGGTAGATGTTCTGGCGGCCCTGGCGCAGATTGCGGCCCTGCGAAACTATTGTCGCCCGAAGTTTGACGAATCCGCCGACCTTGAGATCGTCGCCGGACGCCATCCCGTCATCGAGCAACTGGAACTGGGCAGCGGCGACCGGTTTGTGCCCAACGATCTTTTTCTGAACTCAACCACCAACGCCATCATGGTGCTGACCGGCCCCAACATGGGCGGCAAGTCCACCTATCTGAGGCAGGCCGCCTTGACCGTGATCATGGCGCAGGCAGGGTCGTTCGTGCCCGCGCGTTCCGCCCGGCTAGGATTGGTCGATCGCGTGTTCACCCGCATCGGCGCCAGCGACAACCTGGCCCGCGGCCGCTCCACCTTCCTGATTGAGATGACGGAAACCGCCGCCATCCTGCATACCGCAACTCCGCGGTCGCTGATCCTGCTCGACGAGGTGGGCCGCGGCACTGCCACCTACGATGGCCTGGCCATCGCCTGGGCCGCCGTCGAATACATCCACGCCCGCACCCGGGCCAAGACGCTTTTCGCCACCCACTACTTCGAATTAACGGAATTGGCCGAACAGCTCTCCGGCGTAAAGAACTATCACGTGACCGTGAAAGAGACCGGCGGTGGCATCGCATTCCTGCGTAAAGTCGCGCCCGGCGCTGCCGATCGCAGCTACGGAATCGAAGTGGCGAAGCTGGCCGGACTTCCTCACGAAGTAATCGTGCGTGCGCGCGAAGTCCTGGCCGAGCACGAGAATGCCGAAAGGCAACTGATGGGACATCTCTCGCCCGGCGCGGATCCTCCGGCTGCGCAGCTCACCATCTTCACCCCGCTGTCGCAACCGGTGCTGGACAAGTTGCGCGAGGTCGATTTGAACTCGCTGACTCCGCTGGAGGCGCTGAATCTGCTGGCGCAACTGAAAAAGCAGGTGGAATGAAGGTGCCAGTCGCAAAACAGCATGATTTCAACCAGTGGTTGAATAATTAATCATAATGCCCAGACGAAAAAAGCCCTCCGACCTGCACCGCAGCATCGGACAGCTCCTCATCATCGGCTTCGACGGCACTGAGATGTCCCCCGGCCTGGCCGCCCTGCTGACTCGTCTTCAACCTGCCGGTGTCATCCTGTTCGCCCGGAACATTACCAGCGGAGAACAAACCTACAAGCTGCTGAAAGACTGCCAGACCTGCGTTTCCAGACCCCTGTTCACCGCCGTGGACATGGAAGGAGGGCAGGTCGACCGCTTCCGAAACATCACCGGCCGCAGCCCTTCCGCCTCCGACGTCTTCGCCACTGGCGACCGCAGGCTTTTCCGCAAACACGGCAGGGTCATCGGCGAATCCTGCCGCACATTGGGATTCAACACCGACTTCGCGCCCATCGTGGACCTCGCCCTTGAGCCTTCAAAAACGGTCATGAGCTCCCGCGCGGTTTCCGCAGACCCGAAACAAGCTGTCCTATATGCCCGGGAATTTCTAAAGGGATTGCGCGCAGCCAAGGTCATCGGTTCAGCCAAACACTTTCCCGGACTCGGCGAAGCGAACCTCGACACTCACCAGGAACTACCGTCGATCAACAAGTCGTGGAAGAAGCTCTGGGCCGAAGACCTGTATCCCTACCGGACTTTGCGCCGCGAATTGCCCATGGTCCTGATCGGGCACGCAAATTATCCCGCGATCACGCACGACCAGAGTCCGGCATCGTTGTCCAAGAAATGGATCACTGACATCCTTCGCAAGAAGATCGGGTACCGCGGCCTGGTGGTGTCCGACGACCTGGAAATGGGAGGTGTGCTGAAAGCGGCGCCCATCGAGCAGGCCGCTGTCGAGCACATCCGCGCCGGCGGCGACCTCTGCCTGATCTGTCACATCGAGGAATACGTCACGCGTTCCTACGCTGCACTGATCCGGGAAGCGGAGAGCAATCGCAAATTTGCCCAACGGGTAACGGAATCCGCGGCGCGCGTGCTGGCCTTCAAGAAAAAATCACCAGAATTAAAACGCAGGCCGCCGGCGCCTACTCCGGCAAAACTCGAAAAACTGTCCCGTCAAGTCTGGGAACTCAGCGAGCAGGTCAGCCTGGCTAAACTGGGAACGGCAGCTTCATGATCGTCGCCGGCGTCATGAGCGGCACCTCCGCCGATGGCATCAACGTAGCCCTGGTAAGGCTTGGCTCATCCCAGCCCATGTGGTCGCGGGCGACTCGCCCGCGAGTTGTTGACCCCTCTAGACTAACTTTCAAATTCGTGGCCCAAGCCGAGTACCCGTACCCGAAAGCAGTCCGTCGGGCCGTGCTGCAAGCCATGAACGCCACTCAAGCCAGCGTCGCCGATCTGGCGCGCTTGAATTTTCTGCTCGCCGAACTCTACGCCGAAGCCGTGCTCGCCACCCAACGCCGTTTCCACACGAAAGTAGAACTCATCGGTTGCCATGGCCAGACTCTCTATCACCAGGGCGAGTCCGGGAAATTCATGGGTCGCAAGCTGGCAGTTACCTGGCAGACCGGAGAGGGCGCCGTGATCGCGGCCCGGGTCGGCGTCCCCGTCGTGTCTGATTTCCGCCCGGCCGACATGGCCGCGGGAGGCAAAGGCGCGCCCCTGGTTCCCTTTCTCGATTACCTGCTCTATCGCGACCAGCAGGTCGGGCGCATCGTCCAAAACATCGGTGGGATCGCCAACCTGACAGCGATCCCAGCGGCGGCATCCGCGGAACACGTTACCGCTTTCGACACCGGGCCCGGCAACATGGTGATTGATGCGGTTACCGATCGCCTCTTCGGCCAGCCTTACGACCGCGACGGCCGAATCGCGGCGTCGGGCGCAGTCCTCGAACCGGTTATTTCTGCTCTCCTGCGCCAGCCATTTGTCCGCCGCCAGCCGCCTAAGACCGCGGGCCGCGAAGAGTTCGGACGCGAGTTCGCGCAGCAATTCATCAAACGCTGTGGACGCGCGAGTAAGGCGGATGTCGTCGCCACCGCCACAGCTTTGACGGCGCGCTCGATCGCAGATGCCGTACGGCGCTTCGTTCTGCCGTGTCGCGGACGTTTCCGAGAGTTCGTGGTTTCAGGCGGCGGCGCCAACAATCCCACCCTGATGGCCATGCTGGCCAATGAACTTCGGCCGTTGCATCTGACGATTCGTGCCTCCGACGAATTTGGATTACCCTCCGCAGCCAAAGAAGCCGCCGCCTTCGCACTTATGGCATACGAAACCTGGAACCATCGCCCGTCAAATGTTCCCTCCGCCACCGGAGCCAAGCGGCCGGCGATCCTGGGGAAGATCTCGTATGCGTGACCGGCATCAAGAAGAACTGTCATCCCGAGCGAAGGTGAAGGCGCGCTCGCGCGCCGAAACGAGTCGAGGGACCTGCTGCTTGCCTTTGCCTTCTCTGAAAACACTCCGAGCTCTCACCTGCGCAGTGTGCCTCGCCCTTACGCTCTGCTGCTCCAGCACACCTGATCCCAACACTGTGGTAATGATCATCGAGAGCAGCCCAACCAACCTCGATCCGCGCATCGGTCTGGACGCACAATCGGAGCGTATCGACGACCTCATCTTCGACGACCTGCTTACCCGCGGCGGCAACCTCGACGTCGCCCCCGGCCTGGCCGAACGTTGGGACATTCCCGATCCTCTGACCTACGTCTTCCACCTGCATCGCGGCGTCAAGTTTCACGACGGCCGCGCCCTAACCGCTCGCGACGTGAAGTGGACTTTCGATTC
>JAIQFF010000283.1 GCA_020073395.1 Terriglobia bacterium | reverse complement strand
ATCGGCGAAAGTTTCGAGCAGCTTGATCTGCGCCGGATTAAACGGTTGTACTTCGTTGCGACGCGCGTACAATCCTCCGATGAGTTCCGACTGCTGGCGCAAGGGAACTACCAATAGGGTACGCCATCCGCCGAGAACACCCAATCTTGGAAAATCGTCCTGCACGCGGACGTCGGCAATGTGAAGCGTCCCCAGATTTTCCCGGCACTGCTGATGGCGCGGAAGACTCTCCCTGTTGTGACGCCAGCCGCGGAGGTCCAACCGTCAAGTGCGTCTTTGACCCATTGCGGCATGGGAACAGTCCGGATGTGCCCGCCTTTGCCGACCAGGTCGACGATGGCCCAGTGTCCCTGCCGTGTTTGGACATGCTCGATGTCCAGTGCGGCGAGTTCGGCGCGGCGCAGTCCGCAACCGATCAGGATGCTGATCATGGCGTAGTCTCGCCGGGCGCGAAGATCGTCACCGCTGGCACAATTCAACATCGCCGAACATTGTTCCAGGGTCAGCCAATTGCCGGAGCGGCGGCCGAGTTGCTTGACGCCTTTTACGCGCCGAATGCCAGCGGCAAGCTCCGGGCTCAGCAGCCCGCAATCGGCAGCCTCATATGCCAGCCGGCGCACGGCGGCGAGCCTCTGATTGATGCTGGACGAGGCAAGACCGCGCCCTTCCAGGCTCATACGGAATCGGGTCACGACGATGCGGCCGAAGGCCAGGCGAGGCTCAGAGCAGTACCAGGCGATAAATTCGTCCATGGCGAACTCGTAAGCGCGGCGGGAAGCAGCAGAGCCGAGGCTGTTGAGGACAGTGGCTTTGGAATGGTCCAGATCGCGGAGCCGGAGCACGGTCCGGCGCGGCTTTGACGGTTTCTTCCTCATGCTGGCGGCCTCCACGCCGCAGCAAAGGATTATCGGAAACGCGTCAAACTCTGTCCGTTCCGGTGTAGTTTACGTGAACGGCTGTTATCGCCAGTTGACGCTGGACACGCGCAGTTTGCGCGGGGATGCCGGGGTGAAGCTCAATTGAGCGGCAGGCGCAACTTCTTGAGCAAAGCGGCGTAGCGGGAGTCGTGTTCTATGTTCTTCAGCAGCAGGTCGCCTTTCATCTGGGAGAGTCCGCCGTCACGCTGGACGTAGGCCCGCTCCAGCCACTCGAATGCGCGGTCGGCTTCTCCGCGAAAGGCATAAACTTCCGCAATCTGAAAGGCGCCATCCGCCCGGTACTTCGTCATCAGTTCTGCCAGAGCTTGATCGGATTCCTGCTTTCGACCCAGTGCGTGGTACGCCAGTGCCAATCCTTGCAGACGGAAAATCGGGTGCTGGTCTTGTCCCGCCTCCGCCAGCGCATCTTGAGGACGGGACTTCGCTAGGTACACGAGGCCGAGGCCCATGTGTACGAACGGCTGCTCTCGGTTGAGCTCTAATGTTTTCTGTAGCGCCGCTGCGGCTTCGTCGAGCCGCCCCATATACAACTCGACTGTTCCGAGGATTTGGTGCGTTCCCGGCCGGAGCGGGTCGAGTTCTACGGCCCGATGCGCCAATCGCAGGGCGTCGTCCCAGCGGCCCAGTGTGCTAGCCATCGCCACTGCATCCTGGACTATCCCCGAGTTCCCCGGCTCCAGGACCAGCGCTCGGCGGTAGCTGGCATCCGCGCCCGCCCAGTCCCAGTCGTGGGTTCTCTTGATAGAGCCCAGAGCCGCATGGGCTTCGGCCAGGTTTGGGTTCAAAGCCAGAGCCCGCTCCGCTTCCTGGCGCGCTTTCCGGAACCCTTCGCGTGAAGGAATATAGGCGAGGCCGGCCTGAGTGCTGCGGACTTGAGACAGTCCCGCCCAAGCCGGCGCATACCCCGGGTCCAGTCCAATCGCTTCCTGGTAATACCTAACAGCTTCTTCCAGTCTTTCTTTGGTGAATGGACGGCTGAAGTACCTTCCGTGAAGGTAGGAAGTATAAGCCTCGGAGGTGGTCACCTGTGACGAGGCTGCCTTTGCTCCTAGCAGGGTTACCTTCAGCGACCCGGCCACTGATCGCGCAATCTCTTCCTGCACCGCGAATATGTCCGTCAGGTCCCGGTCGTAGGTCTCGGACCAAAGGTGAAAGCCGTCCGAGACCTTGATGAGTTGGGCGGTGATCCGTACCCGGTTGCCCTGCTTGCGGACGCTGCCCTCCAGAACCGTGGCCACGTTCAGCTTCTCGCCGATGGTGCGGAGGTCCGCGTTCTTCAGCCGGAAGGAGGAAGTGCGAGCTGTGACCCGTAGTTCCGGGATCTTGGTCAACGCGTTAAGCAATTCCTCGGCTAAGCCATCGGAGAAGTACTCCTGGTCTTTTCCTGGGCTCATGTCTACAAAAGGAAGCACAGCGAGCGACGGTGCCACCTGCGCGGATTGTGGGACCCTGCCGCTCGAGGGTCGCCGAATGAATCGCAAGACAACAATTGAAGCCAGGATCAGCACTGCTACGAGGGCCGAGAGTAAAACAATGTTGCGAGTGGGCACGCGCCGGCGCAGCTGCTCAACCCTAATCGTGGGTGGACCTGAGGCAAGACGGCGAAAGTCCACGGCCATGTCGCGGGCGGAAGCGTAGCGCAGTTCGGGATCTTTCTCCAAGCACTTGAGGACGATTGCTTCCAAGCCTGGGTTCAGCTTTCGGTTAAGCCTCGAGGGTGGCACGGGCGGCTGATGAAGAATGCTATCCGTAAGCGCGGGACCGGACCCGAGGAATGGACGCTGCCCGGTGGCCATCTCGTAGAGCACGCAGCCTGCGGCCCAGATGTCGGTGCGGGCGTCCAGCTTCTGGTTCAGCAGCTGCTCAGGTGCCATGTAGGGGAGGGTGCCGATGACCTGCTGGGTTTCCGTGACCGAGGCGGTTGCATCCGTGCCGGCGGTTGCATCCGAGTGCAGCACCTTAGCCAGACCGAAGTCCAGGATCTTTAGGCGGGCGTCGGGGGTGACTCGGATGTTGCTCGGCTTCAAATCACAGTGCATGATGCCATGGTGGTGTGCCGCTTCCAGGCCTTCGGCAAGCTGCGAGCCGAGATGGATGATCTCGCGCTCGGGCAGCGGAGCGGAGAGCAGCATCTCGTTCAAAGACAGACCGGGAATTAGTTCCTCGACGAGAAAGTCATTGCCGTCCTGGGTGTCAAAATCGTGAACGACCGCGATGTTGGGGTGGTTCAGCTTCGAGAGTGCGAGGGCTTCCTTGCGAAAGCGCTTGCGAGCGGCATCGTCGGCGAGTTTCCCGGCGGGAAGAACCTTGAGTGCAACATCGCAGTCCAGGTGCTCGTCATGAGCGCGGTAAACCACACCCATCCCCCCTTGCCCGATCTGTTCCAGGATGCGGTAGTGAGACAGTGCAGCTTCCATGGGCGGCCTCTTCAGCGCAGCCAGCCCCGACTCGCTCCCGAAGCTAAGTAAAAGGTAGTGCTGGTTGAGGTTTTCGGCAGTGATAGCGGTCACGCGGTAGCGTTATAAATCGCCTTGTATCTTCCTTACATCTCCCCGATCCGCAGCAACGGTGGTAGTTGAGTAACCGGATAGGGTTTCGGCGGGAGGCCGGAAATCGCCTGAGGCGCAGCTATTCGCAGCCTGACGTGAAGATTGGCCCCCCGCCCTTCCTTTCTGACGCCGTGGAGAATCTGAGGCCACAGGAGCCTGCATTCACAAGGTCGGCGCGAGAGGTTTGCA
>JAIQFF010000102.1 GCA_020073395.1 Terriglobia bacterium | reverse complement strand
AGGAATATGTCCAGCCGCGGAAGGTGTAAGCCTCGGCGGTGGGGAAGGCTGCGATGGAGCGAGTGTACAGATCGATCGCCTGCTGGTATTCGCCGGCCATCTGCTGCTCATAGCCTTTTCGAAAGTACTCGGCGGCGGTTTGGCGAGGGTCGGTGTCAGCCATCTGCAAGTTACGTGCGCCGACCTGCCAGCAAGGCGAGTTCGCGCCATTTCCAGTGGCAGTCGACGTGAGTGAAGCCAATCGTCCGCAGCCACTGCAACTGGGTTTCCAGATCCAGCAACTTGTTGGAAGGGTCTTCGCTTTCCAGCGTGCATCCGATGCGGTGCAAGAACTCCTCATGAAGCTCGGACGTAGGAGACGCCACGTGCTCCAGATTGCAGAACACACCGCCGGGGTTCAGCCTGGCATAAATCTCAGCGTAAAGTGACCGCTTGCGTTCATGGATAAGATGATGGATCGCGAAACTGGATACCACCGCGTCAAAGGTGCCTAACTCGGGAAGGGGTTCCTCCAGGTTGTGAGGCACGATCTCAACCGAACGATCGCCGGCAAAGCGCTTGTGTGCGGCGTCCAGCATGGCGGGCGAAAAATCAATCGCTACAGCGGTCGCGCCGGGGTGGTCCAATTTGACCAGGGCCAGCAGGCGTCCGTCTCCGGTACCGAGATCGAGGATGCGGTGAGCTGACTCAGGGACCAGTTCCAGAAGGGTGGATTCGCCTTCGACCCGGTGCGGGATCGAGTCTGCCCGGCCCAGGTAGTCCAGCGCGTGGTCCGCTGAGGTCCAGAGATTAACGTTCATCGAAAAAGTATAAACTCATATCCAATGACTAAATTGAAGATGGGTGCCAAGCGCCGTCAGGCATCGATTTTTGAAGTTGTTTTCCTTCTTCTGCTGTTCACGTTTTCCGGGCAGGCCCGGGCGGGACTGCCGGCGGGAGCGGAAAAAGGCGCAGGCGAGTCGTCCGCCACCACCCTCGCCACCACAAAAGTCACCACGCAGGCCGCCGCTGAAGAGCCCAAGATCTCGCCGCAGGAGGCGGAGAGGCTCTTTCGCTCGGTGGACGAGATTCTTCAGTTTGCCAGCAAAGATACATTGCTTCCCATCAAGCATGAGGTCAAGCGGCAACTGGTCAGCCGCGACCAGGTGGAAGGCTACGTCAGCAAGCACACCAGCGAGGACGAAGACGCCAAGCGTCTGCGCCGCTCCGAGCTGGTGCTCAAGAAATTCGGACTGCTGCCGCGAGACTTCGACCTGGGAAAATTCTTGCCGCTGCTGCTAAAGGAGCAGGTAGCGGGATACTACGATCCCAAGACCAAGACGGTAAATCTTCTCGACTGGCTGGGCGCGGACCAGCAGAAGCCGGTTCTGGCGCACGAACTGACCCATGCGCTGCAGGACCAGTCTTTCAATCTTGAAAAATACATGAAGCCGGTTGACGCCGATCTGGCGAAGAAGAAGGAGATCACTGCACAGGACATCGAGAATGACGAGGTCAGCACCACCCGGCAAGCCGTGGTCGAGGGCCAGGCCATGGTCGTGCTCGTGGACTACATGCTGGAGCCGATGGGCCTGTCGCTGAAGAACTCGCCGCAAGTGGTTCAATCCCTGAAGGACGGCATGCTGGTGGGCACGGCGGACTCGGTGCAGTTCCGCAATGCTCCGATTTACATGAAAGAGGCGTTGACCTTCCCCTATCGCTATGGCATCGACTTCATCGCCGAAGTGCTGATCAAGGGCGGGAAAGACAAAGCCTTCGCCGAGCTTTTTCGCAACCCTCCGCGAACCACGCGGCAGATTATGGAGCCCGAGACCTACCTTGCAGGTGAGCGTCTGGAGCCGATGCACGTGCCCGACCTGCGGCAGGTTTTCCGGAACTATGATCGCTTCGATGTGGGCGCGGTGGGGGAGTTCGACGTGGCCGTACTGATTGACCAATATGCCGGAGCTCCAATTTCGAAGAACCTGTATCCGCACTGGCGAGGAGGCTATTACTACGCGGTGCGTCCCAAGAGCGATCCCGCCGCACCGTTGGCGCTGCTCTACACCTCGCGCTGGTCAACTCCTGAAAAAGCCGCCAATTTTGCGGCGATCTATGCTTTGGGGTTAAGCAAACGATACTTGCATGTGCACGAGGTGCTGGACGATGGCAAGAAACCAGCGGTCGAGACGGCCGCGTTGGACCATTTGACCGGCAAGCGAGGCTGGCTTACCGAGGACGGGCCCGTCGTCATCGATGTGCAGGGCGACACGGTCTTAGTCACCGAGAGCCTGGATCAGGCCACGACGGACAAGCTGGAGCAGGAAGTATTTGGAATGGCCGCAGCGGCCAGATAGTTCGTAGAGTGTGTGGGACCGGGTCTTCGACCCGGTCCCACACACTCGGCCATCCCCCTGTATAATCGCCGTTTTGTCGCTCACTCATTTAACTCCGAGGAGACCATTGCCACAAGCCGAAATTGGGATTATTGGCGGTAGCGGGCTGTACTCGATGCCCGGCCTTACCAAGGTCAAAGAGCTACGCCTGAAGACGCCGTTCGGGAAACCCTCGGATGCTTACGTCCTGGGCTCGCTGGAGGGCCGCAAAGTCGCATTCTTGGCCCGTCACGGGCGGGGACACCGCATTCTCCCGACCGAGCTGAATTTCCGGGCCAACATATACGGCTTCAAGCAGTTAGGTGTGGAGCGTATCGTTTCTGTCTCCGCCGTGGGGTCGCTGAAGGAAGAGCATAAGCCGCTCGAGTTCGTAATCCCGGACCAGTTTTTCGACCGCACCCGCCACCGTGTAGATACGTTTTTCGGAAACGGCATCGTGGCCCACATTGCCTTTGCCGACCCCATCTGCTCTCAACTCGCCCAGGCCGTCGAAGGCGCGTGCAGAAAGGCGGGAGTCACTGTTAAGCGCGGCGGCACGTACGTGTGCATGGAAGGGCCGCAGTTTTCCACCAAAGCCGAATCCAACGTCTATCGTAGCTGGGGCATGGACGTGATCGGCATGACCAACCTGCAGGAGGCCAAGCTGGCCCGCGAGGCGGAAATCTGCTACGTGACGGTGGCGATGGTCACCGATTACGACTGCTGGCATCCGCACCACGACTCGGTGACCGTGGACCAGATCGTGTCCGTGCTGCTGAAAAATGCCGAGAATGCGACCCGGGTGGTGCGCGAGACCGTATCTGCCATGCCCCGAGAGCGAGCGTGCAAGTGCGGCTCAGCCCTGGCCCACGCCATTCTCACCGACCGTAGCAAAATTCCTGCGGCCACCCGTCATAAGTTGAAATTCATCCTCGATAAATACTTGAAAGCCAAGAAAGCATGAGCATAGTCGCAGTCGGTTCAGTGGCGTTCGATACCATTGCCAGTCCGTCGGGAAAAGTGGAAGGCGTTCTGGGCGGCGCAGCCACATATTTCGCTCTGGCCGCCAGCTATTTCACCGACGTGCGCGTGGTCGCGATTGTGGGCGAGGACTTCACCGCTGAGCACGAAAACGTTCTGAAGAAGCGCGGAGTGGACACGCGCGGCATTGAACATGCGAAAGGGAAGACGTTTCGCTGGGGCGGGCAGTATCTCGGCAATCTGAATGAGGCCAAGACTGACTTTACCGACCTCAACGTGTTTCAGAATTTTCAGCCCCACATTCCCTCCCACTATCAGGACTCACAGTTTCTGTTTCTGGCCAATATCCAGCCCGACCTGCAGGCCATGGTTCGGCGAGAGATGAAGACAGTGCGCCTGACCGGCGGCGACACCATGAACTACTGGATCAACAATGCGCGCAAGCAGTTGGCTGAAACTCTGAAACTGGTGGACGTGCTGTTGATCAACGATACCGAGGCCAAGAGCCTGGCAGGAGAGACCAACTTGCCGCGGGCCGCCCTGAAGGTTCTAGCCATGGGGCCGCAGGCTCTGGTCATCAAGCATGGTGAATACGGCGCCACCATCTTCTTCCGTGAAGGCGCGTACGGCATCGGCCGCCATCCCTTTCGCGCGCCCGCACTGCCCATTGAAGAAGTTAAGGATCCCACGGGGGCGGGCGACTCCTTTGCCGGCGGTTTCATGGGGTACATTGCCTCACAAGGAGAGCTGAGTCGCGAAGTCCTGAAACGCGCTCTCTTTTACGGGGGAGTAATGGGATCGTTTGCGGTGGAGCGTTTTGGCACCGAGCGTCTGCAGTCGCTCACCCGCGAAGAAATTGACGCCCGCTTTCAAATCTTCCGCGAACTGACCCACCTGGAATGAGTGCGCAGCCGATCCGGCGCTGGGACCGCGAGACCGCCCTGCTGGCATGGCTCACCACGTGCGTTTCTATCCTCTCCTTTCTGTTTTACCTGCGGCAAGGCGAAATCCTGCTCTATGGCGACGCGGTGGCGCACATCAACATTGCGCGCCGCGTTTTCGATTCCCGCACTCCCGGCTTGCTGCAATTGGGGACAGTCTGGCTGCCGCTGCCGCATCTGCTCATGATGCCGTTTCTGCTTTCAAACTGGATGTGGAAGACGGGAGTGGGCGGATCGATTCCGTCGATGGCCGCCTATATCTTCGGAACGGTCGGAACTTTCCGCCTGGTGCGCGGCGTCTTGGGCTCGGCCTCGCAATCCAGTCCGATTATCGGATTCACGGCGTGGCTGGCTGCGATCATCTACGCTGCCAACCCGAACCTGATCTACCTGCAAGCGACGGCCATGACCGAGCCGCTTTACCTGGCCCTGTTCATCTGGGCAGTGGTGTACTTCAGCGAATTCGTGCAGGAGTGCGGCAAGCCCCCCTGGGACAAGCCCACTAAGGATGCTCTGCTCCCCGCATCGTCCGCCCTGGTCAAGTGCGGGATTTGCCTGGCTGCCGCATGCTTGACCCGCTACGACGGGTGGTTTCTCGCGGTTGCGATGTGTGTCGCTGCGCTGGCCGCGGCACTTCGCGCGAAACCGTCTGGGCGCACCCTCATTCGCAGAATCACAAAGTTCGTTCTGCTGGCGGCAGCCGCCCCTGTGCTCTGGCTGGCCTACAACGCGGTCGTCTACCGCAATCCGCTGGAATTCGCCAACGGCCCGTATTCCGCGAAGGCCATCGAACAAAGGATGCCAGGCGCGTTTCATCCCGGTAGCCATGACCTTCGAACCGCATTTAGCTACTTTCTGAAGTCGGCGGAGCTGAACCTCGCGGCGGAAGGCTGGCAGAAACTCTGGATACTGCTGGCGCTGGCGGGAGTGATCGCCGGCCTGGCCCGGAGGCAGTTTCGGGGTCAGCGGTGGCCGCTGCTCCTGCTCTGGGTCCCGGTACCGTTCTACGCCCTTTCCGTCGCCTACAGCGGTGTGCCTATTTTCATGCCGGTGTGGTGGCCGTTTTCCTACTACAACGTACGTTATGGACTGGAACTGCTTCCGGCGTTTGCGGTTTTTGTAGCTCTGGCCGTTTACTTCGCGGCTGGGCTGATGCGACGTCGCGCCTTCAGGCTTTCAGCGGCCGCGGCAGCCGTGATCTTTGTTGGAGCGAGCTACGGTTCTATCTGGTCAGCCCCAATCTGTCTTGGCGAAGCCCGAATCAACTCGCGAGCTCGCATCGCCGTGGAACGCGAACTTGCCGATTACATAAAGGCTCTGCCGCCGGATTCGATGTTGCTCATGTACCTGGGCGACCACGTAGGGGCGTTGCAGCAGGCCGGCATCCCCCTGCGACGAGCGATCAACGAAGGCAACCACCGCACCTGGAAGCAGCCCGACGATCCGGACGGATTGTGGGAACGGACCCTGGCCAATCCCTCGAGGTACGCCGACTTTGTGATTGCCTTCGAGGGCGATGCGGTGTTTACAGGAGTGCAGAAGCAGGGCCTCACGCCGCTGGCTGTGATTCGCGCTTCGGGAGCGCCGAAGGCGACGATCTACAGGACTCGGGCCCCAGCCCGGTAATCATCTGGGTTAACTTGCGGGGACGGAAGCCTACGGAGGCGAAGTTTTCCGGTGATAAAATCCACCCACCCAAGCTTCCATGCCACTCGTCCAATATGTCCACGACGTCCTGATGAACGAGATGTCCTCGGCCGGGGTGTACTTGTTGCGCCTGATGCTGGCCGCGGTGCTGGGAGGCGTGATCGGGCTGGAACGCGAGAGCAAGCATCGTCCCGCCGGTCTGCGTACGAACCTCTTAATCTGTGTCGGCGCCGCGATGTTTACTCTGCTCTCGGATGCGCTGGCGGTCCGCTACCTCGGCGACCACACCCGTATCGCGGCCCAGATCATTCCTGGCATCGGATTTATCGGGGCAGGTTCCATCCTGCACAGTCGGGGTAGCCTGATCACCGGGCTCACGTCGGCGGCTACCCTGTTCGTGGTCGCCTCAGTCGGCATGGCAGTGGGCGGCGGGCTTTATGTCACTGCGATTTTTGCCACTGCGCTCATTCTGGTTTGCCTGTTCCTGCTGGGAAATGCCGAGCAGAAACTCAATCTGAAGCTGACCATGAACTGCTACGAGGTGACCGGTCGCAACGCCGACGACATGAAGGCAGAAATCAATGCCGCGCTAGAGAGCATCCACGCCATGATGGCGAACGTCCGGATGGCCGAGACCCGGAATCATGTGCGTCTTCAGTTTGAGCTGGAAGGAACCCGCAAGGAGCAGGAAAAAGTGCTGCACGCCCTGAAGCATTCTTCCGTGCTCGAGAGTGTCGTCCCTCTGGGCCCGGTGCAGATCGAATGACGTCGTCGGAGGGAGTCATTCCTTTCGTAAAGGCGAATGCTTGCGGAAATGATTTCCTGATTATTGATGGCTTGTACGTTCCGGCCGATATCGCGGAGTTCAGCAAACGCGTCTGCGACCGCCATCACGGCGTCGGCGCGGACGGGGTAGAGTGGTTGTTTCCCGCCCCGGACGCGGATGTGCGCGCGCAACTGTTCAATGCCGATGGCTCGGAAGCAGAAATTTCCGGCAACGGTACCCGTTGCGTTGCCGCCTATCTCTGCTCGGAGAGGGCCGGGGAAAGGTTTGCGGTACGCACCGGCGCCGGGGTCAAGCTCTGTGAACTTATCAGTCGGAGCGAATCCCGGTATGAGTTCGAGATCGCCATGGGCGAGGCGCAGGTCGGAGAGGAACTAGCTATCCGCCTGGCATCTGGAGAGGTGCGCGGCATTCCTATCTCGATGGGGAATCCGCACTACGTTGTGTTTGTGCCGCAATTCGTTAAGGAATGGCAGGCCGAAGCGGCCGAAATCGGGCGCAATCAGAGCTTCACGCAGGGAGTCAATGTTGAGCTGGTTATCATTAAGGATGAGGGCAATGTTGAGGTCAGGTTTTTCGAGCGTGGAGTCGGCGAGACCCAGTCTTCTGGGACCGGTTCGTGTGCTTCCGCGGTAGCCGCCATTGCCACCAAACGCGTCCGTTCGCCAGTGCGGGTTCACGCCCCCGGCGGAGTTCAAACGGTCCGTTGGGAGGGCCAGGTTTTTCTGCGGGGCCCGGCGGAACTGGTCTGCCGCGGCGAGTTTTTCGTTTAGGGTCCGTTTTGGTGCTCACGTTTAAGATGGGACACAGATGCCTTCGCTGCCAAAAGTTACGCGCATCAAGCCGCCGGCGCTCCGGCCCGGTGACACCGTGGGCATCGTGGCCCCGGCCAGCAACGTCAACCCTGAATTGCTGGAAGCAGGCTGCGCGGTTTTGCGTGACTTGGGATACAAGCCCTTCTATTTTGATTCCATCTTCGAGCGCGATCTCCATTTTGCCGGCTCGGCCACGCGGCGGGCGCGAGAACTGGAAGACATGTTCGTCCGCGATGAAGTGCGTGCGATAATCTGCGCCCGGGGCGGATACGGCGCAAACTACCTGCTGGATATTCTCGATCTGAAAAAGATCAAGGCACATCCCAAGATTTTTGTCGGCTACAGCGATCTGACCACTCTTCTGACTTACTTCGCGGACGCGGCCGGGCTGATTACCTTTCAGGGCCCCATGGTGGCCAAGGATTTTGCGCACGCCGACGGCGTCGATCAGGCTTCGTGGGAGCGCGCGTTGCACGGGTCTTCAGAGTGGGACCTGGACCTGGATGCAGACGTGAAATCGCTGGTCGCGGGGTCTGTGGAAGGAATTCTTTACGGAGGGTGCCTCTCCATTCTGGTGGCTTCCTTGGGCACGCCCTATGAAATTCGCACCGCGGGCACGATCCTGTTTATCGAAGACATCGCCGCCAAGCCGTACCAGATCGACCGCATGCTCATGCACTTGAAGCTGGCAGGAAAACTGGCCGATGTTAGAGGCATCATCTTCGGTGAAATGGTGGACTGCACGCAGAACAGCAATAAAGACCAAAGCTATACGCTGGAGGAAGTTGTGATGCGCGTGGTCGGCGATCTGGGCGTGCCCGTGGCTTATGGCTTGCGCTCCGGACATGTTTCGCGTCGCAACATCACTCTGCCGTTCGGTGTGCATGCAGCGTTGGACGTCGCGGCCAGTGGGGTCAACCTTAAAATACTGGAAGCAGCCACGACGGCGGCGGTTTCATCCCGGTCTGCGGGATGAAGCCAAAACGAAAATAACTACGCAGGACACGGAGGACACTGAGTGTCCCCACACGACGGCACGAACTATGAGCGATAAACGGCATATACACCTGATCGGTATCTGTGGCACCGCCATGGCATCACTGGCTGGCATGCTCAAGCAGCGCGGCTTTCGCGTGACTGGTTCTGACGCCGCAGCCTATCCGCCTATGTCAGATTTTCTGGCCTCTCTGAATATCCCGCTCGCCCAGCCCTTTGCGGCTGCCAATCTCAATCCGCGCCCAGACGTGGTGGTGGTGGGGAATGCCATCTCGCGCGGCAATGTCGAACTGGAGCACATTCTCGACCAGCGCATTCCGTTCTGCTCGCTGCCGCAAATTCTGCACGATGAATTCCTGCGCGGCAAAGAAGTGCTGGTGGTAGCCGGGACGCACGGCAAGACCACCACCACTTCGATGCTGGCCTGGATCTTCCACAGCGCCGGCGTGCAGCCTTCGTTCCTGATAGGAGGGATCGCGGAGAATTTCGGCAGCAGCTTCCAGTTGGGTGAGGGCAAGCACTTTATCCTTGAGGGCGATGAGTACGACACCGCGTTCTTCGACAAGGGCCCGAAATTTCTGCACTATTTTCCCGATGCCATCATCCTGACCTCGGTGGAGTTCGATCACGCCGACATATACAAGGACCTCGACGCTGTCGAAACGGCCTTCAAGCGCCTGGTCAACCTGGTGCCGGGGCGCGGCCGGATCGTCGCCCTCGACACCGGCGAGAGTATTGGACGCTGCCTGGCTAAGGCCTTTTGTCCGGTGGAGCATTACGGAAGCAGCCAAGGTGCCACTTGGCAGGTGAAAAATCTTCGGCTGGATCCAGCTCGCACGTCGTGGACAGTGTTGCGCAACGGCACACCTTGGTCGGATTTTGAGTTTGCTCTCGCCGGAGAATATAACGTGCTGAACGCGACCGCGGCGGCCGCGCTGGCTTCGGGATGCGGGATTTCGAAGGAACAAATTGCTGCTGCCTTGAAGACCTTCAAGAGCGTGAAGCGTCGGCTGGAAGTGCGGGCGCAGGTGAACGGCATCACTATCATCGATGACTTCGCGCATCATCCCACGGCGATAGCGGGCACGCTCAAGGCGCTGCATGCGCGCTATCCCGGGGCCCGGCTTTGGGCGATTCTCGAGCCGCGGTCCAACACGCTCCGGCGCAATGTTTTTCAAAACGAACTGGCGCGCAGCCTGGCGGTGGCGGATGAAGTCGTCGTGGCGAACGTATTTAGGTCGGAATCCATCCCGGAGAGTGAGCGCATGGACGTGGCCGCGCTGGTGGCCGATGTGCAAAGGCAGGGGCGGCACGCGCGCATCGTGCCTGACGCCGACGCCATCGTACAGACTGTCGCACCCGAAATGCGGCCGGGGGACGTCGTGGCTATTCTTTCCAACGGCGGCTTTGGTGGCATTTACGAGAAGCTGCCACAACGTCTGAAATCGATTGCCGGAGGCGCTTCGGGCAACCAATCGCTGAAGGCGTCTGCCAAAGCGTGAATTGCTCGCCCCGATCGCGACTCGCTCTTATTTTGATCTGGTTCGCCGCGCTTGTGGCGATACCGGCGAAAGCACAGAACTCCCAGCCTTCGTCCCAGCCCGCAGCGGTGCGATACATCGTGTCGTTGGCCAACCGGTTGGAGCACTTGGTCGGAGTCAG
This sequence comes from Terriglobia bacterium, assembly GCA_020073395.1. GTDB lineage: Bacteria > Acidobacteriota > Terriglobia > Terriglobales > Acidobacteriaceae > JAIQFF01. The sequence continues at coordinate 8,758 of JAIQFF010000102.1, read as the reverse complement.
AATTCTCCTCGGCCCAGGCGCATCCGAACGCGATCTCCAACTGCCGGCGTGGAATGCTCTCTACCAGGTGCGCGATTTCTCCCAGTATGTGAACTGGGTCCGAGCCACAACTGGCGATGGGCAACCGCTTCCGGTGCGCAAGATTGACAAGATGACGTGGCATCTCGGTGGCGCCGCGCAGGGCGTTGAAATCGATTACGAAATCTTTGCTGATCAATCCGGTCCCTTTGGCGCGCAGCTGAATCCGCAGCACGCATTTTTCAATCTGGCGGAGATCCTGATGTATCCCGTCGACCGCCGCAACTCTCCCGTGGAAGTCTCGTTCACCAATCTGCCTTCGGAGTGGCACATCGCTACCGCTCTGCCGCCTTCAGGCGATGGCTTTGCGGCGCCGGACTACGATCGTATGGTGGACGCTCCGGTTGAAATCTCTACCTTCCAGGAATCTGATTTTGACGAAGCCGGCGGACACTATCGCGTCATCATAGACTGCGATCCTTCGGCTTACGACATGCCGAAAATCGTCACTGTGCTGCGGCGCCTCGTCTCCTCGGCCACAGTCTGGATGGAAGATCGGCCCTTCCAGACCTATCTGTTTTTCTATCACTTCCCGCCCGCCGCGCCCGGCAACGGCATGGAGCACGCCAACGGCACCGCTATTGATCTCAGCCTGGAAACCCTGGCGAACAATCCCCAGGCATTCGCGGGCCTGACCGCTCATGAATTTTTCCACTTATGGAACGTGAAGCGAATCCGGCCACAGTCCCTCGAGCCCGTTGACTACACCAAGGAAAACTACACTCGCACTCTGTGGTTCAGCGAGGGCGCGACCACCACGGCTGCGAACATTATCCTGCTGCGCGCCGGTCTGCTGGATGAAACCCGCTACCTCAAGGGCCTGGCGGCTGATATTAGCGAACTGGAGCGGCGTCCCGCTCATCTCACTCAGTCGGTGGAAGAATCCAGCCTGGATGCGTGGCTGGAAAAATACGACTACTACCGGCTACCGACGCGCAGCATCTCTTACTACAACAAGGGCAATCTGCTCGGCGTCCTGCTCGATCTGCAAGTGCGCGAGGCCACCGACGGCACCGCCTCGATTCGCGATGTCTTTCAATGGATGAATGAAAACTACGCACGGAAAGGACAGTTCTTTCCCGACACGGAGGGAGTGCGTCGCGCCGCCGAGGCAGTCAGCCACAGCGATCTGGGATGGTTCTTTCAGAAATATGTTGCCGGCACGGGCGAGATTCCGTGGGACAATTTTTTCAAAACTGTAGGGCTACGCCTGGCGCGGCGGGCAATCTCGGTCGCCGATCCTGGATTCGTGGCCACGCGGAACTTCGACGCGACGCTGGTGGTTTCTGCAGTCACTCCCGGAAGCGCGGCCGAAGCTGCCGGCCTGTCCGTAGGAGATTCCATTCTGGAGATCAACGGGCAGAAAGCTGACCGCGGGTTCGCCGGACACTCGGCAGAAGTTCGACCCGGCGATATGCTCCGCCTCCGCGTGCGCAATTCAGCGGGTCAGCGCGAGCTGCGCTGGAAGATGGGCAGCCGGCAGGAAATTGAACTGGAGCTGACCGATCTGGACAAGATTACAGCGGAGCAGAAAGCTCGCCGGATGGCGTGGCTGAAAGGCGAACCCCAGGCGGTGGGAGCGACCCGCCTATGATTCGTACCATCGTAATGCTGGCGTTCTGGGGTCTGGCACTTCCGCTGGCGGCACTGATTTGTTTTCCCTGGACTTTTCTTACCGGGGACATTCGCTTCCTATATCGCGTAGCCATGGGGGCTGCCTCGATGGGTGCGCGCCTGGCTGGAATACGGGTGCAAACCATAGGTCTTGACCGGCTCGATCCCAAACGCACTTATGTGTTCATGTCTAACCACGTCTCCAACATCGATCCGCCCATCATGCTGCCTTTGATTCCGCGCCGCACATCCGTGATGGCAAAGAAGGAGTTGTTTGAATATCCCCTGCTGGGGAAAACCATGAGGATCGGTTCGCTGGTGCCGGTCGATCGCGGAAATCGAGACGCCGGCATCTCGGCGGTGCGGGCCGCAGCCGCGGTGCTGAGGCAGGGCATCAACATGACCATTTATGTCGAAGGCCATCGTTCGTTCGACGGCAAATTGCTGCCTTTCAAGAAAGGCCCGTTCTATCTGGCCAAGGAGTGCGGCGTGCCGGTCGTGCCGGTAACCATTTCAGGCTCGCATTACGTCATGCCGAAAGGGAGGTTCGCCATCAAACCAGGGACGGTCACTCTGATCTTCCACCCGCCCATCGAACCGGAAGATTTTGGCAGCCGCGAGCAATTGATGGAGAGAGTCAGAAGAGTTATCGACAGTGGCTTGCCGGAGGATATGCAGGAAGAACGAGTTCCCCCTGCTTCCTCGGTGTCACCTGTGGTCAATCCTTTGACGCCTTAGCCCGCACTGCCCGTGCGATTTCGGGCAGCCTGCTCAGCAGCGCCGAATACTTCAGCCACAATTTGTGATCAACCGCCGGCGCGCCGCTGACAATCGCTCCAGCCTCAATGTCTCCAGCCACTCCGCTCTGGGGGGTCACAATGGCTCCATCGCCGATCTTGCAATGACCGACCACGCCCACCTGCCCGGTCAGAATCACGTTGTTGCCCACGTCGGTCGAGCCCGCGAGTCCTACTTGTGAAGCCAGCAGCGAATGCTCACCGATACGAGAGCCATGACCGACCTGCACCAGGTTGTCGATCTTGGTGCCGCGACCGATACGGGTTTTCTCCACGCTGGCCCGGTCCACACAGGAGTTGGCCTGGATTTCTACGTCGTCTTCGATGATGACTGGCATGGGCTGAAGAATCTTGTACCAGTGGCCCGAGTCGTCCTTGGCGAAGCCGAAGCCATCGGCCCCGATGATGGCGCCGTTCTGAAGCAGTACGCGGTTGCCGAGCCAGCAGCCTTCCCGCACCACGGCATGGGCGTGGGCAAAGAAGTTGTCGCCGATCCTGACCTCGCGATAGATAACCACGTGCGCCAGCAGCACCGCGTCCCGGCCAATTTCGACACCCTGGTCGATCACCACATAAGGCCCTATATGCGCGCCTGGGCCGATTTTCGCTGAAGGATGCACCACCGCGGTCGGATGTATGCCCGGTGTAAAGCCCGGCGCCTTGGAGAAAAGTTCGAGGGCGTGCGCGAAAGCCAGGTAAGGATTCTTGCTGCGCAACAGGGCCGCCGGAACGGCAGGGAATTCCTCGGTCACGATCACGGCGGAAGCCCGGGTAGTCCGCGCCGCGCCGGCATATTTTGGATTGGCCACGAAAGTAAGCTGTCCCGGGCCCGCGTCTTTAATGCCGGCAACGCCGGTAATTTCGATGTCCGGCGAACCATTCTCCAGACGGGCGTTGAGAGCAGAAGCAATCTGAGCGAGTTTCATAGGTTTTGTCCTGAGCCCATGGGCAGACCCGTGATTGTAACGGAGGCAGACGAAGGGGTGCTTGCCTGACCCTGTGGCGCTGTCATCCCGAGCGGAGTCGGCCCCTTCGTTACGAATGGGCCGACGGGTCGAAGGACGCCTAGCAGCGTAACGAAGTCATCATGGTGCAAGATTCTCGGCCTCAACGCGAACCTGGACGGGTAGGGGTCCTTCGACTCCGCCGCGACTTCGCGAAGCGAAATCGCGCCTCCGCTCAGGATGACAGGTTTACCGCAGGGATCACACTAGCCCGAGGAGTGAGCCCACCAGGTACACCGCTTCGAGAACTGCCAGGGAGATCAGCAGGGCCTCCCGAAGCCGCGAACGCGACAGTGCAGTCTGCAATTTACCAGGATGGGCATGCGCGGGGGCTCCTTCGAACAGGGCCGCTGAACCTCCCGCAAACCCGGCAAAGGGCGGCGCTTGCCCGACTCGCACCGCGCCCGGCCTGGGCGGCACGGCAGTAAAGTACTTGCGCTCCGCCAGCGGAACCTTGGGCAGGGTGATCAGGGAAGACCAGCGCGCCAACTGTATGGACCCCGATTTCAGGTCGGCATCTACCGGCGCGGAAGTCAACTGTAGCGGGGGCAAACGTTCGGGCGCGACACGGTCGGCCAGATTGCGCAGCAGGGAACTCCACCACATGTGTCCCATCTGGTCGCTGATCAGCTCACCGACATCCACCGGCCGCGATTCCAGTTCCAGCGGCGGCAGGACCTCGGGATTGATCACGTTCCCCAGATTCGTGAACACGGTGCGGTACCAGGGCAGGCTGACCGCGTCGCCGATCAGCATTCCGGTGTTTACCGGCCGTGAAGTGAGTTGTAGCGGCGGAAGCTTTTCCGGGAAGAAGCGATCGCGAAGATTGCGCATCAGCGACTTCCACAGCGGGCCTGTGACACTCGGCGGAAGCAAAAGATTCAGTTCGTGATTCTCCTCAGGGCTGGCCATAGTTTGATATGAAACCGATCTCGATTACTCCTGCTGACGAGCCCAACCGGAAAGCCCGGTTACGAATCGTCATCAGCTCGGCGTGCGCTGCCGCACACACCGCACAATTGCTAGCGCATAACCTGCGACAAATTAAATTTTCCCTGTTAATATGTGCAACCGAAACCGGCCCCATACCATCTGCATCAATCCAGTAACGGAGAATGCAAATGAAACTGCGTACCCTATTCGTCGCTTGCACAATTCTAGCATTAAGCTCCGCGGTTTTGGCCCGTCAGGCTGCTGACTCCGCGCGCGCCACCGAACGCATTACAAGGGAAGTAAGGCACGAACTGCTGATGCTGCCTTATCTCGGTGTGTTCGACAATATCGCCTACAAAGTGGACGGTTACAACGTCACCCTGATGGGACAGGTCACCCGACCGACCTTGAAGTCCGACGCCGAGAACGTAGTCAAGAGAATTGAAGGCGTTGAGCACGTGGACAATCAGATTGAAGTCCTGCCTGTTTCCCCCAATGACGACCGTATCCGGCGTCAGCTCTATCGAGCCATCTATGGCTACGGACCGTTGCAAAAGTATGCCATGGGGGTGCAACAACCGATCCGGATTATCGTGAAGAATGGAAATGTGACCCTTGAAGGCGTCGTGGACAACGAAGGTGACAAGAACATCGCCAACATCCGCGCCAAAGGGGTTTCGGGAGTGTTCTCCGTGACCAACAATCTGCAGGTGGTAAAACCCTGACCTCGGGCGTCAGGCGTCAGACTGTTGCAAGGCGTCGGGCATCTAGGTCCCGAGGTCTGAAGTCTGAGGTTCGACGCCTGCTTTGTCACTCTCCGAACATCGGCACCTGCCGGGTGTCCGTCGGTGCGCCTTTGCGGCGGCGGTGGGTTGCCCCGATCACGGCCAGTACGGTCAATGAATCCAGGGCAGTGCGAGGCACGAAGATCCTCTGCGTGTTCGAGCGCAGGTCGGGCGGATTGATCAAAAAGCCCTCGGCCGTGGTCAGGCTGAGGTCGTTGGGCATCATGCCTTCCAGCACTTCGTTGTCTTTGAATTTGAGCCGGACCCACAGTCCTTCGGTGCGCGGCCGGCTGGTGAAGGTCTTGCGGCTGGGCGATTCGAAATCCCCGAATTCGCGGACAAAGTACACCGCCTTGATGTCCTTCAGATCAATCGCCACCACGTTGCCCGAGGTGTTCAGAAGTTCAAGTTTGCCTTCGCGGACGAAGTTGGCCGGGGCAACGTGTCCGTTGATCGAATCCCGGTCCATCTTGCGAACCACGACTTTTTTATGGGTTGAGGGCATGGGAAGGTCACTTGTCAGTCGTCAGTCTTCGAACTTCAGCCCAGCCGCCAGCTGGCCCTGACGACTGATGACCGACGACTGTTTTCAGGCGATTCTCGCACTTTTACGGTAAAAAACGGACGCCTTGTACGTTCCTTGTAGCCAAACCGTTAACCTTGTGTTATTTTCTGTAGCTTGCGGCGTCCCATCTCATGTACTCTAAGCCTATTGGATAGAGTGACTTACATAAAAGCGACCGGAGCGGTGTGTTTTCCCGGGGTGGAGCCTGTGGAAAACCTACCTTCTGCCGTGGCGAACCGGGTCGCGGAGCCGCGTCCTTAAGCAAGCATGGCTGATTACATTTACACCATGGAGATCCGGCTGACGCCGGACCAGCAGCGCGGCGTCACCCTGGTACAAGACATCGCGCGTGCCGCCGGCATGAACATTTACCTGACCGGAGGCGCGGTCCGTGACATCATCAGCGGTTTTCCCATCCGCGATCTCGATTTTTCGGTCCAGGGCAATCCGTTCAAACTGCAAAAGGATCTGGAGAAAGCCGGCGTGCGGATTGCCGGCGTGGATGACGACGTGAAGGCGTTGTACCTGGGCCTGCCGGGCAACGTTCGCGCCGAAATCAGCATGGCGCGCCTGGAGCACTATGAGAAAGCCGGCAAGCCACCGGTAATTTCTCCCGCCACCCTCATCGAGGACCTGCGCCGCAGGGATTTCACCGTCAATGCCATGGCCTTGTCGCTGAACCCGGGGTCGCGCGGCCTGCTAATGGATCCGTTCAATGGTGCCGCCGACATCGAGGCCAAACTTCTACGCGTCCTGCATAACTATGCTTTTGTCGAAGACCCTTCCCGGCTGATCCGGGCCAGTCGCTTCGCCGCGCGCTTTCACTGGCCGCTCGAGGAACGTACCCAGGCCCGCTTCGAGTCCGCCAAAGAAAACAATTACATCGAGTACATCACCAATAAGGCAGTGGGCTACGAGATTGCGCAGTTGGCCTACGAAGAGGACCCGCTGCACATTTTGCGGGTGCTGGAGAAGGAAGGCTGGCTTAAGGTACTCAATCCGCATTGGACCAGCGCCAAGGTGGATACGGCGCAGCTGGGCCAACTCCTGAAGACGCGTCAGCAGATGACGGAGCTGGGATACGCTCCGGATCCGGCACCGGCCGTGATGTATTTCCTGACCGCCCGGCTCGCGGACAAGGACATCGCGGACATGCGCAAACAGATTCCGCGCAAAGATCTGGTCGAGGCCTGGCGCGATCTGGAGGACCACGCCAAGGAGCTGGCGAAGCGGCTGGTTGGCAAGGAAGCCGCCACGCCCTCCCGCGCCTGGAAGCTGCTCTCCGAAGCTCGGCCGGAGATGATCCTGTTTCTGGCGGTTACCGCGCGCCAACAGGCGGTAGCGCAGAAGATCAAGAACTTTTTCACCAAGTGGCGGCAGGTGCAGCAGAAAATTCCGTTGCCGGAGATGACGGAGCTGCACATCACGCCGCAGTTGCCTGAGTATCCCAAAATCGCCCATGACGTCTTCATGCTACTGCTCGACGGCAAGCTGCGATCGAGGACAGAGACCCTGAAGTACCTGAAGCCGCTGGCGCCACCGCCTCCTCCGCCTCCTCCACCGCCTCCACCCAAGCGGGGAAGGGCGGCCAGGGCTGCCGCGGAAGCCGCTGCCGCGGCCGCAGCCGCCGCAGCCGCTGCGCCAGCAGCCGGGAAGAAGAAGGGAAAAGGGCAGGCCGCCAAGTCTGCGGCCCCACCTGCACCCAAAGTGGAAGCGGCGAAGGCTGCCCCTCAGCAGAAGCCGGAGAAGGCCAAGGTTGCGAAGAAGGCGCTTGCCGCCCCGAGTAAGCCGCCGACTAAGAACGATAAGAGCAAAAAGAAACGCTAAACCCCGCGCCGTACCTGTCGTACCAACTCGAGTTTGGTTGCGTAAATGCTTTTCAGCGTTCCAGAATTCCTAAGCTCGGGTGAGAGATGAAGACACTCGGAAAGATTCTGCTTGCACTTTGCCTGCTGCTCGCCGCGGCGATCACTTTCACCATCGGCTGGCGTCCCTTCATCGGCCCCAGGGCCAGAGCCACTACCAGCCGCCAGTTCGAGCGTACGCCTGAACGGTTAGCTCGCGGCCGCTATCTGGTGATCGGATTGGCGGGCTGCGAGAGCTGCCATACGCCCAAGGACTGGAAAACCCACGGGGCTCCCAACCTCCCGGGTATGGAACTCGCCGGACAGATACTGCCGTTGCCCGATCTGCCGGGGACAATCGTAGCTTCGAACCTTACGCCGGATCCGGAAACCGGCGCGGCCAAATGGAGCGATGACGAAATGGCGCGCGCCATTCGCGAAGGCATCGGACACGACGGGCGCACCATTTTCCCCATCATGCCCTACGCCGCTTACCGGTCGACTTCGGATGAGGATCTGGCTGCCATGGTGGTTTACATTCGGTCGGTCGCTCCCGTGCGAAATCCACTGCCTCCGACCCAGGTGGCATTTCCGGTCAAGTATCTGATTCGCGGTGTCCCCCAGCCCTTGACCAGCGCAGTCAGCGGGCCCGGTCCGCAAGCCAGTCCCGTGGAACGGGGGAAATATCTAACCGTTATTGGTTGCGGGTGCCATATTCCTACCGATCAGAAGGGTCCGATTCGCGGCCTGGAATATGGCGGCGGGGAGTTTTTGAAAGGACCGTGGGGAGAGGTCACCAGCGCCAACATCACTCCGGACGCATCCGGCATCGGCTACTACGACGAGGCACTATTTATCCAGGCCCTACGCACCGGGTATGTGAAGGCGAGAAAGCTGTCATCGATCATGCCCTTCGGCGAGTTCACCAACCTTAACGACGACGACCTGAAGGCGGTGTTCGCCTATCTGCGAAGCGTCCCTCCGGTGAAACACAGGGTGGACAACAGCCTGCCGCCAACGTATTGCAAGCTCTGTCGTCGGAAACACGGAGCCGGGGACCAGAACTAGCCCAAGATGTTTGTCATCCCGAGCGCGGCTCGAGCCGCGCTTGCGCGGTGAGAGCAAGTCGAGGGACCCC
>JAIQFF010000101.1 GCA_020073395.1 Terriglobia bacterium | reverse complement strand
TTCGAGGTGTTCTTCAAATCCCTGTCTGAGTTCGTCGGAGTCGGCGGCTTTTGCCATCTTGGGCAGCGCCTTCACGAGTTGATTCTCGGCGCTGTATAAGTCCCTCAGTTCGGCCAGGTAGAGTTCTTTGAGTCCTTCATTCGACATGTTTCCTCCTAAATTTATCGAATCTAGAAATTACAAAAGTCACGCGATTTGGCGCCGGGACCCCGTCCTCCGCTTGCGAGGATTACGCACTGGTTGTTGATTCTTTTCTTGCTAGAAACGTCTGGGATCGAACACTCCTGGCCGTGATCGCTATTGCATCGGTTCGTAGTTGCCTGTTTTGCTCCTTGGGGTTGGATTCAATTATTGGCGCTGGCCCAAACATCCGCCCTCGGCCACGCCCACATTCACCCAGCCCTTGAATTCCCAGTCTTTCGGGATCATCAGGTCATAGGCGGGTTTTCCCTGACCCAGGCCCTGGTCGATGATCTTGACCTGCTTCATCAAGAAGTAATGCTCTCCCGAGACGGCTGAAGCAGTTGAGGAAGCGTGGCTCTTCTGTTTACTCGGCAAACTCGATTTACTTGGCGAACTTGATGCGGCGGTTGACGCAGAACCGGCGTCGTTGTGGTGCTCAAGCGGAGCCGCAGGCGGAGCGGGACTGGCCGCTGCGGGAGCCGAATTGGCGGCTGGAGGAGCAGGATTGGAAGCCGCAGGAGCCGGACTGTCGGCAGAACTCGCATCGCCGCTCGATTTCCCCATGGCGCTAAGGATGGCCCGTTTACAGCCGTCCGAAACTTCGTCTTTGTGCTGTTTGAGGCAGGCAAGGATTCGCCCACCGCCGGGAGGTACACTAGGGCAAAGCTTCTGCACGTCGGAGGCACACGCGGTGTGGGCATCCGAGAGTTGAGGCGACGCAGCCTGCGCGGTCAAAGTTTGCGGCCGAAGCAGAGACTCGGCGAAAACCGCAATCACGCACAGAATCAACAACGTTCTAGACCTCGACATCAGGGCCTCCTGTCGCACGGAATTAGTGGTAAATGCTAATCAAACGAAGCTTCCTTTTTGACTCACAAGAACGACAGCGATTTTACACTCGGCCGGCGCGGATCAGATTTGCTGCGGCATCTCTCTTCTGGAAAAGAGCCTGCGGTAACCGTCGTCCGTCTGCACGAAGGGAGTCGTTGGGCTGGCGCCGTCGACCGTTGGCGGCAACGGCAGGTTTGTGAAGTTTGGAACTTCGCCCTCGAAGTTATGCAGATTAACAAACACACCCGAGGGATCCATTTGGTAGATCATGCCGCATCCGAAAGCCTTGACTCTGGACGTGTAGTCAGCAAACCTTCCAGAACCGCTAAACGGCTTAGGGGCTAGGTTCGATACCGATTCGATCATTGACTGCTGAACGAATCCGCTGCTTGCAGCCGAGGTAGCGCTCGGTCGTTTGCACCGATACGTGTCCCAAAAGGAACTGGATCTGCTCCAACTCACCTCCCGAAGCATGGCAGAGCCGAGCACAGGTTCGGCGCAGATCATGCGGCGCTAATTTGGCTACGCCAACGGTCTTTGCGGACTCCTTCACGATGTGCCACACCGCTTTTTCTGTGATCCCCTCTCCCCATGCCCTCCCGACCTTGTTGACTCTGCGGAACAGTTTCCCCCGATCAATCGCAGCCGCAATCAGCCACTCGTTCAATTCGTTGCTCACCCAGTCAGGCACCGGAACAGTTCGGACGTGGCCTCCCTTACCGACAAGATCGACAATCGCCGAGTGCTCCTCGCGCTGCTGAAAATCATCCAATCTCAAAGCCACCGCCTCATGCCTTCTTAATCCGCGTGCCAGCAGCAGCGCAAGCAACGCGCGGTCGCGTTTTCCTTTCAGCCGTTGATGATCGGGTGCTTGCCAAAGCGCATGGCCCTGCTCTGCTGTGAGCCAGTTCCCGAGACGCACGCCCAGCTTTTTGACCCCTTTCACTCGGCGAATGCCGGCGGCCAGATCGGCACTCAGGAGACCGCAATCGGCTGCTTCGTATGCGAGGCGTCGTACTGCGCCAAGACGTAGGTTGATCGTGCCCGGCGCCAGTTGGCGCGATTCGAGATGAGAGCGGTAACGCAAAACCACAGCTCGATTGAAGGCCAAGCGGGGTTCGGAACAATACCAGTCAACGAGCTCATTGATTGCGTGACGATAACCCCGTTGGGCATCCGGGCTGGTGAGACTGCTCAAGACTGCGGTTGTCGCATGCTCCAGGTCAGGCAGGCGCAGAACGGATTTTGTCGTGGTGCGTTTGGTTCGTGTATGCGACTTTCCCTTCATGACCGATGGCCTCCTTGCCATCGGTCAATGATCGAAGTAGTTCCATGACGATAGTTTCAGGGTTGCCCGTCAGCCGGTCACAACGGGCGGGACGAGTCACAGTCCTGTCGGCGCGTGTGTAGGCGAATAGGAACACTTGGGAAGGAGCCGACACGATAGCAGTCCATTGAGTCGTTCGGCCCACCCCCGTAGCGGGTTGATGGTCTATCCCAGTTATGGCCTAGCCTCATAGACCAGATTGAATGGCGTCTGTGTGGCCCGCCGGAAGCGGCTGAAGCCGGCAGAGGTGACGACTTTCTGCATTTGCTTCTCGCCGGCCTGAGCGCCCAGACACATCCCCACCTCCTGCGATCGGGAACAGGGCGTGCACAGCAAAGTCGAGAATGAATAGTAGACGCGGCCCACGGGATTGAGATTGTCCTGAAGGTCGTCATTGGCGAACGGTTCGACAATCATCCAAGAACCATCGTCGGTTAGGGCGGCGCGGACGTGAGCCGCGGCGCCGACGGGATCCCCCATGTCGTGGAGGCAGTCGAAGACCGCCACGAAGTCGTAGTCTTTCCCAGGGAATTCCTTGGCTTTCGCGACTTCGAACGTGACCCGGCTGGCCACGCCTTGACGCTTGGCTGATTCTCGCGCCTCTTGAATGGATTTGTCATGGTAGTCAAACCCGAAGATGTGGGAATTGGGGAATGCCTTTGCCATCAGGATGCTCGAAGCCCCTTTCCCGCAACCAACGTCGGCGACCTTAGCACCGCGCACGAGTTTGTCGTGGACGCCATCCAGAGCGGGGATCCAGGAACTGACCAAGTTCGCGGCGTAGCCCGGACGAAAGAACTTCTCGCATCCGTGAAACACCCGATCTTCGTGCTCGCCCCACCCCATGCCGGCGCCGGAGCGGAACGCCTCTGTGATGCGGGGAACGGCTGTCAATGATCCAAGAGCGAGTTCAAAGGCGCCCGGCAAGTACGCTGGACCATCTTCGTTCGCCAAGGTGAGCGCTTGCTCTTCGGTCATACCGAATTTGTGGGTTTGCGGGTTGTACGTGATATAGCCGCCCGCCGCCTGAGAAGCCAGCCACTCGCGCACGTAGCGCTCGTCGGTGCGCGTTATGGCCGCCAGTTCCGCGGGCGTTAGTGGACTGGCTGCGAGGGCTTTGTAAAGGCCAAGGCGTTCCCCGATCACGACCATACCGGCGTGAACGGTGGCTCCCAGATCGTTGACAAACTGTCCTAAGAATTGCTCCAGCTTCTTTGTATCCACAGTCATGGTTTCCTCCAAATCGATTTAAAGTGCCGAGAATCTACTTCTTGCTCGGGTCGTCTTCGGGATGGATGTAGTTGAACTGCATCGGTGCGACGCCGTGAATCTGGACGATGACCTCGCCGGAGGCCATCGCGTAGTGGTGCATGTCAGGATCGAGGTAGGCGAAGCTACCGGCGGGGAAGGTCGCCATCTTGTCTTTATCAAAGGTGTCTCCCATCCCGACCTTGAACGTCCCTGAGATGACCGTTACGTTTTCGCGCAGCGGATGCCAGTGAGGAGCGATGCGGTAGCCATCGGGCATTTTCACTCGCACGGTATAGTCACCGGTGGTTCCGGCGGGGTTACCTTCAACGACCGCGACTTGAGCACCGGGTGCGATGAAAGGCGGCGGCGGACCCCACTGAATTGTGTCCGGGGTGAATGCGTTCTTTTCGTGAGCGCCGGGATGTGCGGCGGTGGTGAAGAACTGGCCTGCGATGCACAAGATCGCAGCGATTGACAGGGTGATGAACGGCTTTCTTTTCATAAGATCTCCTCCGAGATTCTTGAGGGGGCATGATCTCGTGAGGTGGAGCGCTTCACAATGCAGCGCATATAGCCTTAAGATATCTTTCTTATATCGTCGCAAGTTATTGATTTTTATTGGATAATGCTGACCAAGGGTTCTCCATGGGGCATTCGAAGCAGAGCACTGGCGAAGTCGAAGTCGACTTAGGGCGCTACGAACTGCGGCGTTTCGGGCGGCGGATCAAGCTGGAGAAGAAGCCCATGGAGTTGCTGATCTTTCTGCTCGAGCGCCGCGAGCAGATGGTGTCCCGCGAGGACATCGTCAAGAAGCTCTGGCGCTCCGATCTGTTCATCGATACCGAGAAAAACGTCAACAACGTTGTGCGGAAGCTTCGCACCGCGCTGGGCGACAGCGCCGATACACCACGCTTTCTCGAAACGGTAGTCGGCAAAGGATACCGATTCGTCGGCCCGGTTCGGGTTATCGACGCGAAATTTCCGCTCTCCGATTCTGGTCGAAGCTCTGTCCGCAGCAACGTCCGGAAAGATGGGAGCGAATCGGGCGAGCGGTCCTCCCTCGCCGTTCTTCCGCTGTTGCTGCTGGAGAAAGCGACGGACGACCAAGGCTTGTGTCTCGGTTTTGCGGACGCACTCGTGTCCCTTCTCGGCAATCTATCGGGCGTGGACGTGCTGCCCACTTCGGCAGTCCTGAACCTGCCTCTTGAACTAACGCCTTCGGAAATCGCTTCTCGTCTGGGGGTCCGATTTGTTGTACACGGCGCCATTCAGATGTCAAAAGAGCAGTGGCGTCTCTCGCTGGAGATGTTTGACACCTACCTGCAGCGCCCAAGCTTCACAAAGAAGTGCGACATCTACATGGACCGCCTTGCGAGTCTCGAAGGCGATATTGCGAAGCAGATCAGCCGCGCGCTGAACCGGCCGCATGGGCCAGCGATGGTCGAACAGCGCCCACGCTATAGCAGGGATCCGATGGCGTATGCAGAATTCATGCGCGGCTATCGGATCACGGCGTCCGGCGATGCGTCGATGATGGACAAAGCGAGCCATCATCTCACCAATGCTGTGACTCGCGATCCGACCTTCGCTCTTGCTCACGCGACCCTCTCGTTGGCGTGCACAACCCGTCATTTCGAATTCGACCCAGCCAGCGTGTGGCTGGAGAAAGCCGAATTCCACTGCCGGCGCGCGCTTGAAATTGACGCGAATCTTCCCGAGGGACACGTTGCCCGCGCCTTTCTGCTCTGGGGACCGTCGAAGAACTTCCAGCACCTGGAGGCGATTGCCGATCTCAAACGCGCTCTGGCCCTGCAGAACAACCTGCCTCATGCTTACAATCGCCTTGGCACAATCCTGGCACATATCGGGCTGCTCGATCACGCGCGTGAGATGTTCGAAAGAGGACGGCCTTTTCAACCTAAGATGGCGGTGAGCCCAAGCATCGTGCAAGTCTATGTGTGGGGCCAGGAATACGACCTAGCGCGCCAGCAGATTCAAATCTGGCGGGCGGAGAGCCCCGGTAACAAGTACCCGCTTTATTTTGCTCCATATCCTGCAATGATGACTGGGGATTGGAAAGGGGCCAGCCGCCTGATGGATGAAGCATTGCAGCTTGTGCCGGACGATCCCCTCATCATCAGCTTACAAGGTCTGCTCCATGCCTTGATGGGAAACGGAGAAGCAGCAATCGCTTGTGTGACCAGAGCCTGTTCGAGTCCGAAATCCTTTGGACACGCACACCATACGTATCATCAGATCGCTTGCACCCTCGCCTTGACGGGAAGGCGCGAAACTGCCTTTGAGTGGCTTGAAAGGAGCGTCAGCACGGGGTTCGCCTGCTGGCCTTTCTTCTTGAAGGATCCTTGCCTTGCGAGTTTGCGCAGCCTTCCTGAGTTCGAACTTCTGATCACTGCTTTGCAGGCCAAATACCCGGACCATCTGGGACTGCTATAGGGAAACAACATCAGTGCACAACAGTTCGGTGCTCTCTCTTTTGTTCCGGATGTATTGTCGGCAGACAGGAAACTATGGGTTTTGGTTGCACCGATGGTTTCCGGATATGCAAGATGAAGAGGGTGGACGATGGCGTCGGCAACAAAAAGAAGGTGCTGTTCGGTCGACGAAATTTCGAGTGCGATTTGGCCTGGTGAGTGCCCAAACGCAGTGATGGCGGTTATGCCGGGGACAATCTCTGTGAACGCGCTGCACAACTCCTACGCCGGAACGTGTTCACCTCGCCGACACCTGAAGAGCCACCGCAAACCGATAACCAGCATAGCCACGCCGAAAATTCCGACCGCGACTGGAGTTTCAAAAGCATTCACTCTATCGAAACGAATATCGTTGGGGTTTGCGGGATTGTAATGAATTGTGTGGTGAGTTCCGGGGGAGTAAGTATCGGCGACCATTTTCGCGCCGCTCCAGTTATCGCTCTTGTCTCTGGCCGATGCGGTGAATTGCCTCCCGTCGGCGACAAACTGGAATTGAATTCTGGTGTAATACACCGAGTTGGCGGCACCACCACGCGCCAGCTGGATTGGACCGCTGACCTCGCTTTTTGTAACTTCTGCCTCCATCGTCGGCCAGGAGGTGAAGATGACGTATCGACCGTGGATCGCCCACAAGGCACCTGCCATCACGAGCATCCCTAGGCCGGTGATCAATTTTCCGACAAGAATGTCGCTTCGATTTTGTGGGTCCATTCCGGGTCCAGCATAACAGAGGTGAATCCTGGAAAGAATCATCTGTCAACCCGTGTGTTTGGTCTGAAACGTAAAATAAACTGAGGTCTATCGAGAAGGCCGGGGCGACGAATTGCCAACGCTCAACACTTTCAAGAGTGGTAGAGATTTCCAGGAATCCGAATATCGCTTTGAGTAACCATTCAGTTGTTGTGCCAGACGGGTGAGGCCTTCGCTGGAAAGATCATGAACGTGAGCGAGGGTGGACTTGCCCTTACTCGCTTTGGTCCGTCCCAGGTCGAGGGAGTCGTTACAGTGCGGTTCGAGCTGCCCAGCTCGAACCCTCAAATCTTCGAGGCAAAGGCGGATGCGGTCTGGAATGACGCTTTTGTGATGGGATTACGCTTCCTCCGTATTGAGCTGTTCTGTCGTCCAGGTTTTGCGGCTTGGCTGGATTCCTTGGAGGCACAACTGCAATTCCGGGAGTCAGTCCAATCGTGCGACCCGGTACTTGGCGAGCACGAGCCGGGTAGATCAAATTAGTTTAGAGCGTGTCTGCTTTATTCATCAGCCCTCCCCAGACCTCGACTATGAGACAAACAGGCGCGAAGGTCGGTCTCAACACCAGACACGTTTGACGGACTCTTGGGCAGGTACTAGCATCGGCGAATGGTCGGCCAAACCATCTCGCACTACCGCATCCTCGAAAGGCTTGCCGGTGGTGGGATGGGGGTTGTCTACAAGGCCGAGGACACGCGTCTGCATCGCTTCGTAGCTCTGAAGTTCCTTCCCGAAGACCTCGCGCAAGACGCGCAGGCACTTGCCCGATTTCAACGCGAGGCCCAGGCTGCCTCAGCTCTGAATCACCCCAACATTTGCATGATCTATGACATTGGCGAGCACGATGGAAAAGCATTTATCGCGATGGAGTACCTGGACGGCGTCACGCTGAAACACCTGATTGCCAAGGGTCCCAAGGAGGTCGACACGATTCTCCCTCTAGCGATTCAAATTGCGGATGCCCTCGATGCCGCACATTCGCAGGGCATCGTTCACCGAGACATCAAGCCTGCGCTCGCCAGTAAACAAAGCCCGCAGTAATCTTCCGCGCGCACATTTCACACCCTAA
The DNA here is from genome assembly GCA_020073395.1 of Terriglobia bacterium. Classification (GTDB taxonomy): domain Bacteria; phylum Acidobacteriota; class Terriglobia; order Terriglobales; family Acidobacteriaceae; genus JAIQFF01. The sequence goes on along the minus strand of JAIQFF010000101.1, from coordinate 11,057 downwards.
GAACACCGCAGGCGAAATTCTCTGTTCGGCTTAGTCACTAGGCTGCGTCGGCAGTTGCAAGACACTTTTGACAAACAAATGACACGGTCCGCGCATCCATGTTTATCGGCGCCGAATCAAAACCTCTCAAACGCACTGAAGAAATCAAGACCGAGCAGCAACGGTTAATTAAAGGAGAAATCATGAAAAAGTATTTTGGGGCAACACTCGTACTCACACTACTGTGTTTAGGATGCGGCTATAAATCCCCTATGGCTGCCTCTCAACAGCCTGGAGCTGTTCCCGCTGTTATGCAACTTGTGCCGAATACCGCAAATTCAGGGGACCCAAGGTTCACGTTAACGGTCAACGGCAACGCCTTCAATCAGGACGCGGTCATCAACTTGAACGGCGAAAAGCAAACCACCACCTTCATGACCGCGAACCAACTTACGGCCACAATCCCGGCGTCGGCCATTGCTACACCTGGCACTCTGGCAGTTACCGTAACCAATCCCGGTCATGCCGCCGGAGGCATATACGGTGCAGGCGGTACGGCACCCGCGACGTCCAACCCCAAGAACTTTACGATCAACTAAAGCCCGCCGAGGATCAAGGGCCGGATCAACGCAATGATACTTCATGCCTGCAAGAGCTAAGACGGGCGTGGCTTTCTCTGGTCCGCTATTGCCGAGAACCAACGGAAGTGCTGATCAGACGAATATCTTCGCGTGCGACGCCCACTGGTCAAGGCTAAGCACTGTCGGAGGAAGTTAATCGGTGGTAGACGGGTATTGCGCCCAAGATAGATTGAATACGAGCCGTTCCCCTGTAATTAACACAGAAGCAGCGCCTGACCGCGCCATTGAGAATTGGATTGCGAATCGAGAGGATATGAGCCATGCACAGCGAAATCACGAACTCTGGAATTACGAGTCCAACGGGGAGCACAGCATCACAAGGCGGCCACCCACGCAGGCGGCTGGGGTCAGGCTCGATTTTCTACGGTCTTCCCTGCGTGAATTGCAAACTGTACTACGCTGCAGAGCTTGTGGTCTGTCCGGTCTGCGGTTGCGGCGCTCGTATTTCACCAGTAATCTGACTCGTCCGCCCCTACGTCGATGCTATAGAGGTTCGTCCTCCCCTGGACCGCTCCGCCGGCGCGGAACAGACCTAAGGCGATTCGGCTGTCACATGAAGTGTCACGGTCGAGGGCAGCTCTCGATCAGTTACGCACGGCATGGTTGATAAACGTGCCCTGCGTGGGTGTCCTTCAGTAAACCGTCGTAATCCCCAAATTGGGAACTGCATTTTTGGGGTTGACGCGGGTGGCCTCCCGGGAGCACAATTGCGCCCGTTCTTTTCATTCCGCAGTCGATTTTCTGCGACTTCCCCCCAGCAGTCTCGGGCCTCTTAATTCGTCGGGCCGAACGAACCTAGTACTGGCTGTGGTGCCTTCCAGGGCAGAACCCTGGAAACCTTGATTGCTCGTGGGATACGAGCCGTGAGAGGAGCCCTAGCTATGCGCGGAATGGGTCAATACTCGGCGGTCGCTTTGCTGCTCTTCATTACCCTTGGCCTTCCATACAACAGTCGCGCCGTTGACTTCGCGCCGGCAACGCCCTACCCGGTTGGCACTTCCCCTTCAGCAATCGTCGTAGGCGATTTCAACGGTGACGGCAAGTCTGACCTAGCCGTCGCGAACTTTGGGAGCAGCAACGTAAGCATCCTGGTCAACAAAGGCGACGGCACGTTCCAAGCCGCAGCGACCTCCCCGGCCGGTACTGCGCCCCAGGCAATGGCGGCTGGCGATTTCAACGGTGACGGAAAACTCGACGTCGTACTAATCAACCAAGGCAGCCCGACGAGCGGGACGAGCGGCGCGATCTTTCTTTTGCCAGGCAACAACGACGGTACGTTCCAGGCGCCGGTACAGATTGAGGCCAATCAATTTCCAGTGAGCGTTGCCGTCGCCGATCTGAACGCTGACGGTAAACCCGACCTGATCCTTGGAGACGCGGCCCGTGGCACCCTGACCATTCTCCTGGGGAAGGGGGACGGAACTTTCCAGAAGCCTGCGACTATAACGCTCGCAAGCAGCGGGTCCGTAGCGGCGTTGGTGGTGAATGACTTCAACGCGGACAACAAAGTAGACATCGTCGCTGCCATTTCACCCGGGCCGGTCTTCATCCTGTTAGGTAACGGAGACGGAAGTTTTCTTGCCCCGGTGCAGATCACCACGGTCTCGACCTCCCTTCATCTTCTGGCGGGCAACTTCGACGCCGACGGCAAGCTCGATCTCGTGCTGCGAATCGAAACGCCACGACCTCCCACCTGCAGGAGGCCGCCCTGCTTTTCGTCCGACCGCTTCCAGGTTTTCACCGGCAACGGCGACGGAACGTTCAATCCCGCAACCTCGGTGACCACATTGAACAGCAGCCCAGGTAACCTCGCTGCGGGTGATTTCAATGCGGACAGCAAGTTGGACTTGATCCTGTCGCGTGGTGGGGCGGGGATTTTGTATCTTGGACGCAACAATACGACTTTCTTGTCCCTTCCTCCACTCTGGTCTAGGTTGGGAACTTTTGTGGCCGCGGCAGACTTGAATGGCGACAATTTATCCGACCTGGCCGTTACCGACACCACCAACAACAATGTTGTCGTCTTTCTGAACACCAGCCCAACCTCCGGGGCTGACCTGTCCGTGACTGAGCCCGCGACACAGAATGTGGTCGTTGGCGGCGGCGACCTCGGCTATCGAGCAACGGTATTGAACACGGGCCCTCAAGATGCAACCGGAGTTACTCTGAAGGAAACGCTGCCCGCCAGCTTCACCTTGGTCTCTACACAGCCCAGCCAGGGAACATGTTCAGGCACGACCACGATTACCTGCGATCTGGGCGCCATGGCGGATCCATCCTTAGCCACGGTGGATTTCACAGTTACGCCGACCGCAGCGGGAATCTTCACTGACGGCCTTCACATCACGGCCACCGAGCCCGACCTGAACTCGAAAAACAATTCCGCTTCGATGACGATCACGGCAGTCTTGCCCGCGGACCTTGCCGTTTCCGGCACTGCATCCGAGACCACCGCGAGGATCGGCGATCAAGTCACATTTAACATCACCGTCACCAACCTTGGCCCGGCCACGGCGACTAATGTCGTCTTGACCGATTCCCTCAGCGATGCACTTCCCGTGACTTCGCTCACGATCAGCCAGGGAAGCTGTCCTTCGCTGATTACCTGCTCGATCGGCACCCTCCCGCCCGGAGCCAGCGCCACCCTGAGCTTCGCAGTCACGATGGCTACCGCCGAATTTTTTGCCAACAATTTGAGTGTAGGATCGGACCAGCCCGACCTGCTTGGAGACAACAACAACGCAATCTTGACAGTGGTGGTCAACCCGGCGGACCTGGCAGTCACGCAGACGGCCTCCGCGGTGAGTGTAGTAACGGGATCTCAAGTGACCATCACTCTCAACCTGGTCAACAAGGGACCCGCGACCGCAAACAACGTGGCCGTGACGGATTTGCAGCCAGTGGGCGGGACACTGGGTTCGGCGACTGCGAGTCAGGGGTCATGCGGTCCGCCCTCAGGTGGCCAGGTCACCTGCGGTCTAGGATCGCTGGCCCCCTCCGCAACCGCAACGGTGACAATTCCCGTTACCTTTACCGACGTCGGGCAATGGACGAATAGCGCAAGCGTTTCCGCCACCGAGCCTGACCCGGACAGCTACAACAACCAGACTAACCTGAATATTGACGTCGCCCAGGCCCCTGATTTCGTCGTGACTCCCGCGAGCCCGAGTCTGACAATGCAGCCGGGAGCATCGAAAATGGACGTGCTCACCTTTACCTCTCTGGGAGGTTTCGCCGGCACTGTATCGCTGGCGTGCTCGGTGGCTGGTCCGGCTCCAGCACCATCTTGCTCAGTGTCGCCTTCATCGGTGACACCCGGCCCCAACCCCGTTACCGCAACGCTCATGCTCACGGCCCTCAGGGCAGGATTAGAGCCCGCGCACCGGCCCGGGCTCAAAGGATTTTTCTATGCCGCATTGCTGCCACTACCGGGCATCGCGTTCATCGCCATTAGCCTCACCTCCGGCAAAGCCAGAAAGCGAAGAACTTTGGCCTGGCTGCTGTGGAGTCTGGCGCTTGCCGTCATAGCACTGCAAGCTGCTTGTGGAGGAGGAGGCAGCAATACTCCCCCGCCCCAGCCAAAAATCTATACGGTCACGGTAGCAGCGAGTTCGGGCTCAATTTCAAAATCCACTCAGATCCAGCTCACGGTGCAATGACGCTGGTGAGCGGAGAGGCGACAAACAGCCGTGCCCTCAGGGCCCGGCTCGCAACTTAATGCCAGTGGTGAACAATGCTTCCTCGAATGATGGGTTCACGCCCGTTTTCAGTCCCGAGGGTCTCCGGGTGTCAATGAGGGTAATCGCCTGTTAACGTCAGTTATCATTTGCTCGGTAAATGCAGGATGGAATTGAATTCCCAAGTCGCCCACTATGTCGTTCGTTTTCACGGACACCTCATGACCGAGGTGGAGCGCAAAGCGCAACGTCATTTGTTCGCTACGATGAAGGCCATGAAGGGGGTCAGTGACGAACCGGCGGTACTGCGAGCCTCTCCGTCACCCAAACGGCCCGGCCTAGCTCTCGCGAGTTGCCAGTTGATCCCGACTGCGATCACCGCTGGGGCTTCCCGTTTTGCGTCTGGTCCCCTGTGTCTGCATGCCGTCGCCACTACCCCGGCAGGACCGATGGAACCGATTCGCTCATAACTGCTCCATCGACGTCGGCCTTCCCCAGATAACAGTTGGGTCGGCTCCTGCATTATCAGTTTCGTGGCCTGCTCAGCGTTCACTCGCGTTACAACCTGCAGACTCGCCAAGTCGCCTTATGCGACCCTCTACACCGGAGGCTCCGGCGGCTCTGTTGCCTCCACCGCCGCTCCGATTGCTACCGGGTGGAGCGATCCAGTTCCCGGGCGGGTTTATCTCCCGCTGTGGACCAGCGCCTTTCACGGCGCACTGCTAACGCCTGTTTACAACAACTGTCCCCCTAACTGCGCCGCTATCGTGGAACTCCGTTCAGTTGGGTAACAACAAGCATTCTGATATGTTGGCCTCTGGGAGGCATCGGTCTGAGCGATCAAGTTGTCGTCATACTCCGCGGCGAGATCGCTGACATCGCTGGTGGAGCGATTTATTTGTTCATCGGATTGGCCGCCTGCGCGATTGCCGTGCTTCGCCGTCGAAGCGGTGTGCGGCTCCTGGTGTGGCTGGGAGTCTTCAGCGCGATATACGGCGCGACGCATCTGAGTCATTCGCCCGCAGTCATAGCTGTTTCGCCGCACTGGCTTCAGATCAGCGCTCCGTACGCGAACACTGCGATGACGTACCTGATGGTAGTTGTTGGTACGCTCTACTTTTCAGAACTGAGCGTTGGCAAGTTGCGTTTCTTCACCCGGTTGCTTGCCTTCGTGGGGCTGGCGATTGCTGTGGCTGCGGTAGGCCTCTTTATTTTGACGGGCTCAAACAACAGGTTGATTCCATACAACAATCTGCTTGCGGCCTGCGTGCTTCTTGCTTGGATGATCGTCGTGGCGGTGCCAAAATTCTCCAACAAGTACCTAATTCTCCCCATTCGCGGCGTTCTGGCCATCGGCACGCTTCTTTTCGCCATTGAAGCCCTTTACAACAACCTGTTGTGGCCATTGGGTGTGAAGCATACCCCGGTAATTCTGGACCACCTCGCTTTCGCAATTCTTTTGTCTTCCTTTGGATATGTCGCTCTGCAGATGGTTTTTGCGAACGAGCGCCGCCTGCTCGACATTGAAAAGGAACTCGCCATCGCCCGCGAGATACAGACATCAATTCTTCCGAGCTGCGTTCCCAAAATCGACAACCTTTGTATCAGTGCCGATTACCGTCCTATGACGGCTGTCGCCGGTGATTTCTATGAGTTCATTCCGGTGGATCAGAAGCGGGTTGGCTTCCTGGTCGCTGACGTCTCTGGACATGGTGTGCCAGCCGCCTTGATCGCATCCATGATCAAGATTGCCATGCAATCGGTCGAGCCCTGCGCGCTGGACCCACAAGCAGTACTACGCGGGTTGAACCACGTCCTGTCTAGGCAGCTGCGCGGTCAGTTCGTGTCTGCGGCCTATTTGTGGGTTGATATCGAGAATTGCCAGGCGCTGTATTCCGCCGCGGGCCATCCGCCGCTTCTGCGCTGGCGACAAGGTAAGCTGGAGCGCATCGAAAGCAACGGCCTACTTTTCGGAGTGATAACGGAGCGCGACGACTACCCGGTTTGTACGATGCCAATCAGCCCAGGCGACCGCTTCCTGCTTTACACCGATGGCGTAACTGAACCCGAGAACGCCAACGGCGATTCGTTTGGTGACAGCGGGCTTGAACAAGTTGTTCGCGCCAATCAAGGGCGCTCGCCCGCTGAGTTGTCAAACGAGGTGCTCTCGGCGATACGCCATTGGCAACCTGCTTCCATTACCCAGCAGGACGACATCACGCTGATTGTTATCGACGTGGTTTAGCTATAGTCATTACCAATTGAGCGCAAGCCCAAGGGCTAGCTGTAGCAAGTCCGAAAGCGGTGTGTGCGCGCCTGACAGAAACTGATCGCGGTAGGGATACCACTCGGCGTGGTACCCCCCGCCCGGACCCGGACGGGCGCTCATTAGCGCATCCGGTTCTTAGCTCGGATGAGTGGCGGCGAAGCGAGCGTCAGGAAAGGGATGGAGCGCACGCGGTTGCGGGAGCCATCGCTGGGCCAATACGAGAGTGCGCGTCCAGTTGATCCGGTGTTTCTGGCTCCGTCGGCGAATGGTACGCCACCAGAGAGCCAGCACCCGATCGCGGAACACTCCCAGACTCGTGAGGTTTCCCGGTACCGCGTAGTAGTTGAAGTAGCCTTGGACGATCGACTGGAGCCACTGTCCGGTTTGGGGCACGGGATCGTGCATGCGCTCACGCAGTTGCTGCTTAATCTGTTGCAGCTTGGCTCGCATGCGCTTGCGGATCGTCGTGCGCCGCACCATGAATCGCCCTAATCCGTTCTTCCCGCTGATGTGCTTGAAGCCCAGAAAGTCGAACGTTTCCGGTCTGCCTTCCCCTCTTCGTTCCCGGTTTTGTTCGGCAAATCGACCGAACTCAATCCGGCGCGTCTTGTCGGGATGGAGTTCCAGTCCAAACTTCCCCAGCCGCTCCCGTAAGTTTTCCAGGAAGTGATCTGCGTCCGTCTGATACTGGAATCCCACGATGGTGTCATCGGCAAATCTGATGACCACCACCTCGCCCTGCGCATACTTCCTGCGCCAGACGTTCACCCAGAGATCGAAACTGTAGTGCAGGTAAATATTCGCGAGAAGCGGCGAAATCACCGAACCTTGCGGACTCCCTGTCTGCACTTCCGACCACTTGCCTTCCTCCATCACTCCCGCCTTGAGCCATTTCTGGATCAATCGCAGAATGCGGGGGTCGGCGACGCGATGCTCCACGAACTTGATCAGCCAACAGTGATCGAGATTGTCGAAAAATCCGCGAATGTCGGCGTCCAGAACGTAGTTCACTTTCTTCTTGAGGAGCGCATATGACAGCGCATCCAGTGCATCATGCTGGCTGCGCCCCGGGCGAAAACCATACGAAAAGCCGAGAAAGTCTTCCTCGTAAATCTGGTTGAGGATGGTAGCCACGGCCTGTTGGACAAGTTTGTCTTCCAAGGCCGCAACTCCTAACGGACGTTGTCGTCCATCTGCTTTCTCTATGTACACTCTTCGCGATGGCTGCGCGCGATATGCTCCACGATGAACTCGGCCGTGGAGATCGACCAGTCGATCTTCCACTCCGTGTTCATACTCCTGCCATGTGACTCCGTCCACTCCGGGTGCGGCTTTCCTCTTGAGTGAGTAAAAGCTTTCTCGCAGCAGATCGATCGTCAGGTGGTGGAGCAAGGCGGTGAACTTTATCTCCTTATTTTCCCTTGCTGCTTTCCGCACGCTCGCCAGCCCTTGGGACACGCCCTTCCCGCTCTGAGTCGGGTACGTGTTAGGTTGACCAGCGTTCTCCTTGATCAGCGGCCTTCCCTCCTCACTCTCCGCCGACGATCTTCCGTCTTTGTTCGAATGACTCATCGGTACTGTTCCGCTGTGTGACTCCTCAGAGACGTGCATGCGAGCCGTGTGGCCTGAGCCTTCGCCCGCCGACCTGTCGCCTGGTTGAGCCCTAGGTGCCTCTGAGGTCTCCCGGTTCTCGTGCATGAAGTTTCTAGGCGTGCCGTGGGGTCTTCGACCACGCCGGACTGAACAGAAACTCGCGCTATCGCTCCTGTCCATGTTGCCTTCCGCGCATGTTAACCGCGTCGGCGTCCGGATTGTAAGTTTTCGCGGCTCAATGGCCACCCCGCCTATCCTCTATCTACGCTTCGCTGGGTCCCTCGCGGTAGCAGCGCAAGACTCGAGGCCAAGTGGTTCGCTACTCCTTTCTTGTAAGGCTCTTTCATCCTCTGCTTCATGCCGGTTTAGCCCGGCGCACTAACATCGCAATTTCGCTCATCCTATGAGAGAGGATGTCAAGCGAAAACACTTCTCCACTCTCTCCGTGAGACCTCGATCGGTGCTTGCATCCAGGCCCCTTCTTCTTGGAGAGGGTTTTGGTTTTAACGCCTGGAGCGCCACAGAGTACGACAGGAATACGGATCGCAGTTGCTGGTCTCCCTGGAGTGGTTTCATGCGACGGTCCCGACACCATTCGTTGCGAAGCTGCGCAAGCCAACCGTTGGCTTAAGTGCCAACCATCATCCTATGTGAGGCTCGAGGCCTATGGCTTTTTTGGGTTATCCGAGGGGGCATAGGATTGACCCGGAGACTCGGTGCTGCATGCAGCAGCACACGAAGTGCCTAATGAGCGCATGGATACTCTCCCTCGAACCCGAGCATCGCAGAACCGATGGGCCACCACCGAGGCATGAAAACCTTGGAGATCACCTGCGTTCTGGGCGACGCTCAAGCTGCTTGTAGCTTCAGTTGTTCGGCGTCGAAACGTTCCTCCTTCTTCCAGAGTGTCAAAGCAATGGCCGCGATCTTTCGCGCTAACGTCAGACGCGCCATCTCGGGCTTCATTCCCTTGGCCAGCAATGCCACATAGAACTCGCGCAACGGACCCACCCCACAACTGGCTCGGGTCGCGGCTCCTTTGAAGATCTCTTTCATCTCATGGTTGTGATTCCGATTGAGACCACGAATCTGTTGCGGTTTCTTCGCACGTTGCAGTTGTCCGCGGACAAAGCGGTATTGCGCACTGTCGCGCGTCTCAATACCCAGTCCACTATAGGTCCAGAGTTGTCGTTTGCTGCGGAAGCGATGCGGCGTTTGCATCAGTGCAATCAAGCGGGCGGCCCGAATCGGACCGATGCAAGGAATCTGGCGCAGCAGTTTCGACGCTTTATGTTTCCGGCTCTCCGTTAATAACTCAGGGCGCAGGGTTCGTCTTAGCGCCTGCAATCCATCCAACTGTTGATAGAGCAGCTCGGCCCGCCGGCGCACCCCCGCATGCTCGATCTTCTGTAGCCACTCTTCCCGATAACGCGGAGCATAGACCTGGGTACCGGCACAAGGGATGCTCCAGCCGCGATACAGAGCTTTGATCCGGTTCATTACTCGATTCAGATCTTGGCTGATGGTCTGATAACTACGCCCCAGCTCGCGCAGCGTCCGCAGCCCGTGTTCCCCGTGATAGACCGGGCGCAACATCCCGGTGCGCAACAAGTCGGCCAACTTGCGCGCATCGATCTTGTCGCTCTTGTTGCCTTCCTTTAAGAAGGCATTGTGCCGCGGATCGCAGACCACCACTTGCGTCGCCTGGGGTTGCAGCAGATCATAGAGCCATGCCGCCCAGGTCCCTTCTTCCCAGGTCACATGCAACTCGCCCCGCAGACCGTGGATAAACTGCAGAATGCTGCTGGGTTTGGTTTCCACGATCGACTCCATCACCAGCTTGCCACTGCCGTTCAGCACCGCGATCACGGTCGCTTCCTTGTGCACGTCCATGCCGATATACTTGATGTCGCGACTCATTCAGTTGCCTCCTTGGGGGAAAGATCATTCGCGTCTAACGGAGTCTTTCCCTCAAGGTACAGTGCCATTCTTTCGTTGCTTTTTCTAGCTTCCTTCTGCCGCCTTACAGTCCTCGACTAAATATTTCCGAGGCCGCTCTCTCATAATGCATTGATCGGGTTGTGAGTGTAATCGCTGATTTCGACAGTTATCTTTGTAGTGTGGAGACGATTGGGCGTAAAGTGCTGTACGTGCAAAGGTTGGTCACACTACTCGCGTTGTTGCTGACAGTGACCTTCACAGGATCTGGACAACACCCTCGTACCTACGGGACCAAACTCGATGACGCGGATTTGAGGAAACTGCAAAGGATCGCTGATGTCGGTAGCTTGGACCACATAATCGCGACTGACTCCGATACGCTGGGCCGAGGTCAAGTCCTGTTGGTTATTGCACGAGCGACGCGCACACAGTGGTGCCTTGACGTTCACGTATATACGCGTCACAAAGACAGCTTCAAATCCCTGTGGTCAGTGGGCGAAGGGATGGAAGAGAACGGCATCTGTCACGAAGCAGAGTGTCCTGACCTGACTGCACAAGCAGTTGGGAGGGGCGAAATTGCCCTATTCCTTCCGGTGTTGAGGGGCGGGACCTGCGAAGATCATGTCAAGAGTTATCGGTGGGATGGAAGGACATTCGTGTTGAAGGCTCATTGACCCCCACGCAAGCATCCCAATCGTCTAGCTCGCCTTGCTTTCTTTCGCCAGCCGGGCCTGCGTGGCGTCGTAGCTCTCGCCGTAGATTGACGGCACTTTGGCGCCCATGGGACGCAGGTACACAGAGAGCTGTCCACGATGGTGGATGGTGTGATTCAGCGCCAACTGGATAAAGCCGACCGCGGGAAGCTGGAACATGCCTCGGAAGTCGATCATCCTGACCAGGGGCTCGCCACTGAGCCCTTCGAGCTTCTGTAGGTTGGCGGCGAAACTCTCGTCAAAC
>JAIQFF010000003.1 GCA_020073395.1 Terriglobia bacterium | reverse complement strand
AGGTACAGTCGAAGAGGTGCCCGCAGATAAGTAACCGTACATCGAAGGAGAGAGTCAGAGTCCCGTCTCAGATAATTTGACCGTACTGGTGAGAGGTCACAGATATTTCGGCGCGTAAAGATGAGAGGGTCACGCCAGCTCGCCAAGATGCAGATAATTTTTCATGCGTCTATGTGAGGAGAGTAATAATCGTGCAAACCTGCCCGTTAGACCCTCTCTCCAAGTCAAAGTGGTGTGACAGATACAGACGAAAAAACAATTTTTGTGCGTATGTTCGGAGCGGACGATCTACAGGCGGCTGGAGGATCACTCGCTGGCCGAACCCGCCAGAGTAGGCTTTACTCGCGTGTGGACGCCCGCAGAAGCAGCAAAGGCACTCGCTGTGCTGCATCCCCGGACATGAACCTTGCCCCCCGTAGTGAACTAAACTTTTCGTTGATTAGGAAATCAAAATGTCACAAGAAATCAAAGGCACTGCTACCGTCAAGGTTCGCAATGTCACCATCAGGAATGTCGAGGTCGTGAAGTTGGCGAATGGCGATTACGACGTGCCCTTCAAAGTGACCAACCTTCGTTTCCTGGACCCCGGCTGAAATTCGAGAAGTGAATCGCCGCGACTGGTATCCAAATCAACCTGTCAAATAACCTCATTTTTCAAACGAAGAAAGATACATATACTACCATCAGGCATAACTACCTGGCGGTAACAATCTAGAAAGTCTTGGAGGACTTTTGAAATGGCATCAGCAGCAGTAACACCCCGGCGAGAGCCGGTCGGCTACCCAAAGCACGAAGCAGCAGGTGCCGCGAAGCTGTAATGGGGCTTTTGAGTCTAGGCGGACGATTGTCGAGGGTCATTAACTACTTGGCTGACGAATTCAAGGGATTCACGGGAATCATCGGCAGCCTTGAGGATGTCGTGGACAATCGGATTCCGTTGGGAGAAATTTTCGATCTTGCTGCAAATTACAAAGGCAGCGAGAAGGACTTTTTGACAACCATGGAATCCGCATTGAATCGAGCAAGACAAAGTCATGCCGGGAGGGCGGAAAGCGGACGGTGTGGCACTTCTCACTTATTTCAAGGCGAAAGGGCGCCAGTGGCACACGGTCATTCTGACAACGTGCAATCAGGGGCTAATTCCGCATAAAAGAGCACCGCTCGAAGACGAAAGGCGTCTGTTCTACGTTGCGATGACTAGGGCATCTGCCAATTTGATGATCTCTTACGTTGGCAAGTCCTGCAACAACAAGGTCAAGGCCAGCCAATTTCTTGCCGAGGCGGGATTCTAGCGTCCCCTCGGCGAGGAAGACAGAATCCACTGACGAACGCTACGAAGTTTCCATCTTTCCACGTCGTCCGGTCACGACTTGGAACGCTTGGCTCAGCTTCATTTTCGATGCGCTCACCGTAGCCTTCGATAACTTCACCGTTCCCTCTCGAACAATTGAACTAAGCAGCTTCGCAGCTTTCACAGTGGCGGCTCTTCGGAGACCTGCCTTCTCGACCTGCACCGTACAGCGACAGTATTCCTTCGTGATCATTCCGACGCGAAGAGTCAGGAAGGCGTTCGCGGAACCCGACAGGACAGAACTAGCGAGGAGGTGCATCCCCGGAATTGCAGCAACAGTCGAGCCGAAAATCGTCCCGACCAGCACATCGACATCAATGTCCTCAATGCCAGCAGCGATAAAGGCTGTGGAAGCCACGTTTGCATATAGCTGCACAAAATCCCGAAGCGACGGTCTTTGGTAGTACACGTGGGCAACCTGCCAGATGAGTCTTGTTTGAGCGGCAAACACTACCAGAACGTCTAATCGACCACTTTGCAAAACCGCTGTGCTGAGGAATACTGCTGACGCAGTTGACGTGACTACATCATCAGCGTGCTTATCGAGCTTCTGAAGGGCTGTTTCGATGTCCGTCGTGGAATTCAGAGCGTGTCCACGGAGGCGAGGATGGCGTGACAGCCGTTTCTTGAAATCGATAAGAAATCGGTCATAAGCAGCACCCTCGGTCGTTTCTGGTGGCAGCATCCGCTTGGGCAACCGGAACCAGAGCACTAGCGGAGTCGTCAGCAGTATGCAATAGGTGAAAATGAGACCCCACATTACTCCTTCACCGAAAACGACATTGACCGCTCGCGCCGACTGGACGATCTGCGTCGTCTGGTTGAACAGAAAAACCGCGAACACAACCGCCATAAAGGCGGCGACGACTAGGACGATTTTCTTAGCAGTTTTGGGCATCGCAAACACTCCTAGTATCCACGATCCGAGCCCCGTGTAGCTGCTAATTTAATGCTCGCTCGCGTCACCAGCTTCCGTGATGTGCGGTGCAAGCAATACGCGCGTCTCTCGGAGATGCCCCAATACTCAGGGTGCCTAGTGCCAACGTGCCCCCGGCTTGTTCAGGTAATGCCGGAAGACGTATCCCCACGGGATAATCGGGATCAAGATCACGCCCAACGCGATCGCTTTGAAATCCTCTGTGAATTGCGTCGTGTGCACGCCCGCCCTCCATTGCGGTAGCCCGTAGTCGATGAGCCAGATTGTCTTCCACACCAGCTCGAAGAGAAGTATCGGAAGCATCTGCAGCGGGTAGCGAAGCCCGAAACATGCAAGCACCCACAGTCCGCCGAGCATGCTCGGGATTACCCCGCGCGCCGCCGGCTCATGGCCTATCAACTGCGGCAGAAACACGATGGCGCCGCCGATGACCAGCAGCAGGTACATCGCGCGCAGTACGTAGAGCCGAGTGAGAGAGACTTCGCTCTCGATGGGGGCCGCAGCGGACGGTGAAATAGTGGCAGCATTCAAAGTCATTTCAAGTCTCCAATCTCATCAAGTGCCGCGGACGGCCGCTCCCCGGTGCCGGAATCGTGTCGAAATTCCAGGAGATCGCCCGGTTGGCAGGCGAGCGCTTGGCAGATTGCCTCAAGCGTCGAGAAGCGGATAGCCCGCGCCTTGCCGGTCTTCAGGATCGACAGGTTCGCGAGCGTGATATCGACGCGCTCGGCGAGCTCGGTCAGCGTCATGCGCCGGTCGTGCAGCAGGTCGTCGAGCTTGACGAGAATGGCCATCAGACCGTGCCCTCCAGATCCTCGCTCATGCCCGTCCCTTCAAGGAACACCTGCGCGAGCACGAACAGCAGCAGGATGGCTAGCCAACCGGTGAGATCGAAATTGCCGTTGATGCGCAGTGGCATTTCTTTGGTCGAGACCGCGGAGGCAATCGCGACGACGCAGATGTGGAGCAGCTCGAGGCCGAGCAGCGCCCAAGCGATGGTCCGCAGCCGCCCGGCATTGTCCATGGTGAATGGCTCGCCCGTGCGCACCGATTCGACGATCCTAAGCAGCCGGCTGAACACCACGTAAGCCATGGGTGTGCCTACGATGCCGATTACCATGATTGCGCGCATCCCGGCAACCACGCTCTCGTGACCGGCGACCGCGCCGACGCCTAGCGCTCGCCAGGTCCATTCCTCAGCCTGGAAGCTGATCGCCAGCAGAGCGAAGATCAGCGCTCCGAGAATCCAGTTGAGGACGATCAGGATCCGCAAAGTGACCCAGGTCGCGAGTAGCGTCGTCGAATGTTTCATGGTGGGTTCCGCGCGTAATAATTATCGATAAACGATAAACTATTTACCGTTTTTCGGCAAGTGCTAATTTTGGCAAAAGGGTGCAAGTGCTGGTAAATGCTGAATATTGCTCGTAAATCTCCATAGCAGAGTTCGGCCCCGTGACCCCGAAGATTCGAGCCTTTATCTTTTGCAGCGCTACCCCACACGTCTGCCACGACTCTCAGGTCATCTTCTCGACTCTCACTGTCGCGTTGTAGTCGGGCTCCCGGGAGGCGATGTCTTATCTCTTCTCGCGACGAGCAGGCAATTGCCTTCGGGCCAATAGACTTCGAGATTGCCCGGCTTAATTTCGTCGATCATGGCCCGACCGACACGACAAATTCTACGCGCGGAATTCCGCCGGGAAATATCCTTTGGACGTTTCCGAACTTCGATCCGCTTTTACCTTCTCCAGCAGCGTGACAGACCGTATCCGAGCATTTCGAACTGATCGGATCGCCAAAATCATTTCGAACGAGACTGCTCTGCCGTTCGCAGAAGGGAGCAAGACCGTTCTGCACTGCATTCCGGTTGAATCGTTCGCCGGATCGGTTCAATACGATGTCTTCAGATTCAGGGATCAGGCGCATAGGATTCCGCCGATCGTTGTGGGCGGTGGGTGGAATTCCCACATTAATCTGGACGGTTTCGCGACCCACAGCGGCACCGCCGACGGCTGTTTTTCTTACACGCAACTATTCAGGAACGGCGTGGTGGAAGCCGTCGAGGGCGACTGGCTGAATGCCGAACTCAACGGCAAGCGGTACATTCCGTACGGCGCGCTTGAACGTGACGTACTGGAATACACCAACAAGAAGATATTTGAGATTCAAAAAGAGCTCGGCGTAAATACCCCCATAGTGGTCGCTTTAACACTAACCAGGACAAAGAACTTGGAAATGGCACAAGACATTTATTCCTTTGGCGGCGGCCACCCAATCAAAGAAGAACACCTCATACTCCCTGAATCTGTTGTGGAAGATTTCAATGCGCCACTGAGCAAGGTTCTCAAGCCCATGTTCGATTTGATCTGGAATGCTTGCGGCTTTTTGAAGTCCAAGAATTTTGATGACGAGGGAAACTGGAAGCCGCAGCGCTAGGTTCCTGCATTTCCAGATGCGTTCGAGGGTGCAGGCGGGGCTAGAGGTTCCCGCCCGGATCTCTCTTTCGAGAACGACGATTTTCGGGGGAAGCTGAGGGCGGATAGGCAAACGATGGAGTCGCTGGACGTAACGCTCGCCTACCTCAAGGGCAAGGATGCAGAGTCTGAAGAGGCTCAAAAGCATGCGAACAGCAGCAGCCTAGCGCTGTACGCATAAAAACTAAAGAACATCACCGTGGGAGATCTCTGGCTCACCCAGCCTGAGCACAGGGTCTAATTTCGAGGTTTGCCGTCTTCCCCTACCACAGAGGCGACACTTTCCCTGTGCGGGTTGCAACCAGAGAAAAACTTTCACGGCCTGCGTGTTCCAAAAACCCGCCGTAAACCTATCCCGCTAAATTGCGGTTTGGGTGATCGCCATCACAAGATGCCGTGATCTTGCGCACGGCTAAGGACAACCTCTACAGCAGAGAATGCTACCCAAAATATCCCGGCTTCGCCCCAAGAGGCCGTCGGGCCTCTTTTGCACAGCATGCTGAGGATCGCAAGGAGTGATTGCTTGGGAGACACCCACGAATATCGAGTCATCGCCTGGTGGGCCTCGGGCCGGACCGGACTGGCAAAATCTGATTCTGCGCCTAATTCGATCCATTTCGCGGCACCGCTACAATTTGGTGGGCTAGAGGGTAGGTGGACTCCGGAAGACTTGCTCCTCTGTGCCATCGCCAGTTGTTTTACAACCACGTTTCGGGTGCTGGCGGAAAACTCGAAGTGGGAATACACCGACCTTGAGGTGGAAGCCGCGGGCAAGGTAGATAAGGCCAATTCCGGCTACAGCTTCAGCCACATAATCCTGCGGCCACATCTCAAGATTCTCCGAGAACCGGAGCGCGCACGGGCGTTTGAGCTGTTGCAGAAGGCTGAGAGTCTGTGCCTGGTCTCGCGTGCACTGGCGGTGACACCAGCATTCGAGCCCGTGGTCGAAGTCGGAGACACGGCACTCAGATGAAAGAGAGTTTGGTCTTGGCGATCCATAGTTAGTTCTCGGCACTCTTCGATTCAATGGAGGAATGGTTCATGAAGCGACGTGTTGGTTTGGCGGTCGTGATTTTCTGTGGTTTGCTGCTTGCGGCCCAGCAGCTGAAACCTGGCCTGCTTAGCAACGATGTGCTCAAAAAAGTAGTTCCTGGCACCTATTTTTTTCGCGGCCAATCAGCTCCGGTGCAATTGCGCAATTCGGCAGGATTCAGTGTGCCGGATGGAAAGCTGGTCCTGACCGGACTGGTGGATACCTCTGGCTATGCGGCCGACGTGCAGGCAAAGTATCAGGGATTCCTGATCACGGAAGTGAAGCTTAATATCGCGGGATCAGAACTGGCGCCGGGTGAGTACGGATTTGGATTTTCAAAAGAGGGAAAGTTCCTGGTGATGGACGTGGGAGCCAACGAACTGTTCAGCGTTCTCGGCCAGATAGACGACAAACTACCGCACCCGGTGCCACTCAAGTTTGTCGAATACCGAGGAGCGTACCGGCTGTATGCCGGCAGAAAGTGGGTTAGCGTGAAGCCTGAGTAGCCCGTGGATGCGGGCGGAGGACGAGAAAGGCCAACGTTGAGCACGAGACGAAAACTCGTCATTTGGTTGGTGGCAGCGTTGGCGGCGACCAGTTTGCTGGTCCTGGTGCTCACGTGGCGGCAGAGGCAGAGCAAACGGTTGGTGACGTTCCTGATGGGCGATCCGCAAACCGGCGCCTGGATCTTTGAGCAGAAAGGCTGCCCCCGATGTCACAGCGTGAGCCAGATGGGCATCATCCCGGACGTGGGTGTTGCGGCGCCAACACAGTCTGGTCCCAGCCAACTGGTGACTGCTATGTGGAACCACGCACCACGCATGTGGGAGCGTATGCAAAGGGAGAAGGTGACGCCCCCTGTCCTCACCGAGGACGAGATGGTCGACCTGTTCGCGTTCTTGTACATCGCCGGCTACGAGGACGAACCTGGCAATGTGGGACGTGGACAGCAAGTGTTGAGGGACAAGGGGTGCATTCACTGTCACGCGGTTGCTGGGCGCGGCGGCACCCGCGGGCCGGATCTCTCCGCCATTCAAGGCGTGGATACGCCTATCGTGTGGGCGGAAACCATGTGGAATCACGCTCCCGCCATGGAAGGGGCCATGCAGCAGATCGGGATGGAGTGGCCCCAGTTCCAGGGAAGCGAGATGACGGACTTGCTGGCCTATATCCGCGAGGTGACCAACGCTCCTCGCCGGGAGCGCGAACTTCTGCCGGCGGATCCCGGGCGCGGATGGAAGATTTTCCAAAGCAAAGGGTGCATTACGTGTCACTCGGTGCGCGGACAAGGCGGGCGGATCGGTCCCGACTTTGCCTCGCGGCGCCAGTTGCCAGCCACCTTCTCACAATTCGCCGGGGCGATGTGGAACCACTCTCCCGAAATGCTTCGGGCGATGCAGACGCAGAAGGTGGAGCGTCCCAAGTTCAAGCCGCACGAGATGGCTGACCTGATGGCTTTTTTCAACAGCTTGGGCTATTTCGAACCAACTGGGTCGCCTCAACTGGGAGAGGGCTTGTTCAAGGAGCGTGGTTGTTCGCGCTGTCACGGCCCGGGGGGGGAAGGCACGGCGTCAGGCCCGGCTCTCCGCGGCCGCGATCACGTCTTAACCTCCATTACCCTGGCAGCGGCGCTCTGGCGCCACGGCCCGGAGATGTATCGCAAAACGCAGCAACTCGGGCTTTCCTGGCCCCAGTTGGCGGAGAGCGACCTGGGAGACCTAATTGCCTTCCTGAACTCCTCGCCAGAGGGTAGGCATTGATGCGACTCGATTTGAACGCGCTGCGAGACGAGAGGATGGCGAATGCCGTGACGATAGGATACGTGCTGGAAATATGCATCTCCATTCCCACTCTCTGGTTCCGCTTGGTTCCAGGTACACGGACTCGATGAAATTCTGGAGAATTATCGCTGAATCTTGTGAGTGCGAGGGACGGAGTGCGCGGAGATTTCGTGTCGCGCTGAACCAACTTCGTCAGCAGTCGCGACCGCGAACTGATCCTAAGATGCGGGCATCGGGCGTCGGGAGAGAATCAGCAGATTACAGGACAAGGAGAATTTCCGATGAAAAGAGTGGCCGTCTTTCTACTTGTAACAGTTTCTATCATAGGTTTGCTGTTCTTTGCCGCGGTGAATCCGCCCGGAGCCCAGGCCATTCCGAGCTATGCGCGGCAAACGGGTTTAGCCTGCAGCGGCTGTCACTATACGCCTCCGGAACTGAATCCTGCGGGGCGAAGATTCAAGCTGCTCGGTTATGTGGATCGGGCGGACGAGACTAAGGTGGTCAAAGTGGACGGGGGAAAAAAGCGTGCTGCGCTCGATCTTCTCGCTTCTCTGCCGCTCTCCGCCATGTTCGAGACTTCATTTACCTCGACGAAGTCCCCGGTTCCCGGTACCCAGAATGGCAGTGTAGAACTGCCGCAAGACATATCGCTGTTTCTCGCTGGGGCCTGGACTTCTCACGTCGGCAGTTTTGTTCAAGTGACCTACGATACGCAAGACGACCATTTCGGCATCGACAACACCGATATCCGGTACGCGAACAAGACCACGGTAGGTGGTAAGGAACTGGTTTACGGACTCAACATCAACAATAACCCAACGGTGGAGGACTTATGGAATAGCACGCCAGCCTGGGGTTATTCGTGGGTCGCTGACGACTGGGCACCCACTCCCACTGCCGCCCCCATTATCAACAGCTTAGGGCAGGATGTCGCGGGTTTCGGCGGCTATGCGATGTGGAATAACCACCTGTATCTGGACACGACGCTTTATCGCTCAGAACACGTGGGCGGTCCCCAGCCGAATCCAGGAACTGATTTCGGATTCAACATTCGCGGGCTTGCTCCGTATTGGCGCGTGGCATGGCAGCAGCTCACGGGAAAAACACAATATGAGTTCGGTACCTACGGCATGCACATGCGGTCCAGTCCCAGCGCAATAACCGGCCTGGAGGATGACTTCACAGACTGGGCGGTCGACGCTCAGATCGATCGAACATTATTTCGAACCGACGTGCTTTCGTTCCGCGGCACGTACATTCGTGAGAATTCGAATCTGGCGGCGACCGCCGCGCTGGAGGCGGCTTCACCCGGCAGCCACCATCTGAACACCTTCATGGCGAATGCCGAATATCACTTTGGCAATCGCGCTTCGGGCACATTCGGTTGGTTCAACACCAATGGCACCGCGGATCCGCTGCTCTATCCACAAGATGCGGTGAGCGGAAGTGCCAACGGCGACCCGAGAGGCGCGGGCTATATCGCGAACTTCTCGTACTGGCCGTGGCAGAACCTGCAGCTCTCCGCGCAATACACGGGATACACGCGTTTCAATGGAGGTTCCACCAACTATGATGCGGCGGGCCGAAATGCGAGTGGGAACAACACGGTCTATCTGGTTGCAAGATTTATTTTCTGACACAGACGGACATACACGCGGAATATCTATTAATTGCATATGCAAAAGGAGAACAGCGCAATGAGACACAAGGCATTCGTATCGATGCTAGTGGTAACCGGGCTATCCATGGCCGCCTGGGCAGGCGACATCGAGGGCAAGGTTGCCGGAATGAAGGGAAAATCAGCGGTTTATGTCGATGCCATCGCGGGTAAGACTTTTCCTGCTCCCAAAGACCACCCGGTCATGGATCAAAAGGGACTGATGTTCGTACCGCACATCATGGTCGTACAACAGGGCACAACGGTTGAGTTCCTGAACAGCGACACAGTCCAACATAACGTTTTTTGGACAGCGATCAGTGGCGATAAGAAAGCGGGACACAATCTTGGCACCTGGCCTAAGGGGGAAAAACGTTCCTTCACGTTCGATAAGCCTGGCGTCGTGCCGGTGCTTTGCAATGTGCACCCGGAGATGGCGGGATATTTGATTGTCAGCCCAACTCCCTACTTTGCCGAAACAGATGACAGTGGCAACTACAAGATCAAAGACGTTCCGGACGGCAGCTACACCGTCACGGCGTGGCACGAAGGCGCCAAGAACCAGTCCAAGCCGGTCACCGTTTCGGGTGGGGGGAAAGCGGATTTCACCCTGACGAAGTAAGGAGCGCAAGCGGTTCGGCAACAGGGCGAGGGGAGAGTCCGCTCCCTGCGTCTTCCTCTCTCTCAAAGCTATTGCATGAGAATTCGGTCACCGTTCGGACTCAAAGTGCCGGAATGCTGAAGCGATTCAAGAACAAAAAGGTCGACGGGGATTGGCTGCATACAAATTTTCCCTGCATGATGGCGTGCCCGGCGCACACCAATGCCGGGCGCTATGTTGGCCTGATTGCCGAGGGCCGCTTTGAGGAAGCCTATCGACTGGCGCGCGAGCCCAACCCCCTGGCCAGCATTTGCGGTCGAGTTTGCGCGCATCCCTGCGAGACCGCGTGCCGCCGCGGCGAGATCGACCGCCCTATTTCCATCCGTGCCCTGAAGCGTTTCCTCACCGAACAGTACGGGCCCGAGTCGAAGCATCCCATCAATGTCACCGAAGGGCGCGGGCAGAAAAAACTTCCTTACAAAGTCGCCGTGGTCGGCGGAGGCCCGGTTGGACTCTCGGCGGCGCATGACCTCGCGCTGATGGGCTATGCGGTCACGATCTTCGAGGCCGCTCCAGTCGCCGGCGGAATGCTGTATCTGGGGATCCCCGAATACCGCCTGCCGCGCGACGTTGTGGAAGCGCAGGTCCGCGAGATTCTGGAGACGGGCGATATCACGCTC
Organism: Terriglobia bacterium; assembly: GCA_020073395.1. Lineage (GTDB taxonomy): Bacteria > Acidobacteriota > Terriglobia > Terriglobales > Acidobacteriaceae > JAIQFF01. Next base: position 82,660 of record JAIQFF010000003.1, on the reverse strand, counting down.
AAGTTGAATCACGTAGCGGGCCGCGACTTCAGTATCTCTGACTTGCGCCGTCAGGGATTCGATGCGGTGCTGGTCGCCGTGGGCGCGCACCGCAGCCGCGATCTCAGTATTCCCGGGGTCGATCTCGACGGCGTGCATAAAGGCATCGATTTTCTGCTCAACGTGAATCTCGGCTACAAGTTCACCATCGGCAAGAAAGTCATCGTGATCGGCGGCGGCAACGTTGCCATGGACGTCGCGCGCTCGGCGGCCCGCGAAGTCGTGAAGCAGCATGCCGGCGGCGTGGAAGATCTCGAGCCTTCCGACGAAAACGTGTCGGCTGTCGCCACCAAGGAAATGGTCGATATTTCGCTCTCCGCGCTGCGCATGGGCGCGCGCCAGGTGAATCTGGTCTGTCTGGAGCGCCGCGAAGAAATGCCCGCCGCGCTGGAAGAAATCGTCGAAGCCGAAGAAGAAGGCATCATCATGCACTCCGGGCTCGGCCCAAAGCGCATTCTGGGCAAGGACGGCAAGGTCACCGCCCTTGAAACGCTCAAGACGAAGTGGGTGTTCGATCAGAACAAGCGGTTCAATCCTGCGTTCTACGACAACAGCGAAACCCAGATCGAGTGTGACACCATCATCATGGCGATCGGGCAGGCGCCCCGGCTGGACTTCTTCACGCCGGACGATAAGGTTGAGCTTTCGCCGCGCGGGCTGATCGCGGTCAATCCGCAGACGCTGATGACATCGGCCGCCGGCATCTTCGCCGGCGGCGACTGCGTTTTCGGCCCCCGCCTCATCATTGATAGCGTCGGCGACGGCAAGCGCGCGGCGGTCGGCATCGATGAATTCCTGCGAGGCGGCAAACATCCCGAGCCCATCATCGAAGTCGAATTGCTCAAGCGCCACGCCATGCCGCTCGACTATCTCGACATCGACCGGCAGCCCGTGCCCATGCTGCCGCTCGAACGGCGGACCGGCGTAACCGAGGTCGAGGTGGGCTATGACGCGCCGGCCGCGATGGCCGAAGCGCAGCGCTGCCTGCATTGCTGGGTCAACACCATTTTCGAAGGCGTCCCCGAAGACGGCAGCATGTGCATCCTCTGCGGTGGCTGCGTGGATGTTTGTCCGGAGAAATGTCTGGAACTGGTTTCGCTCGATCGCATCGCGTTCGAGCCCGAAACCGTGCAGCACATCCGCAACAACCAGGAATTGTTTGGCGTGGAGTTCGACGAAGTGGCCGCCGACGAACTGGGAGTGGTCACCGGGGCCGCCATGTTGAAGGACGAGACCCGGTGTATCCGCTGCGGGCTGTGCGCCATGCGCTGTCCCGTAGGCACAATCACGATGGAGTCGTACAACCTGCTTCCCGCCGAGCCGACCGGCTTGATCTCGGTAGGGTCGATCGGCGCGGGATTGCAGAAATAGGCACGAGGCAACAATGGCAGACGAAACCATAAAGAACGACGAAGTAAACCGACGCCAGTTTTTCATGAAGCTCGGGCTGGGGTCGCTGAGTATCGCAGCAGCAGGTACGGCGGCGTTCTCCTATCAATACCTCGAGCCCAATGTTCTGTTTGAGCCGTCGCCGGTCGTAAACGCCGGCAAGCCCGACCGCTACCCACTCGATTCGGTCACGCTCGATGTGAACTCTGGTATCTACATCGTCCATTCGCAAGAGGGATATTTTTCGCTGAGCGCAGTTTGCACGCATCTCGGCTGCCTGACCGCGTGGAAGCCCGAGTTGAACATGATTGCGTGTCCCTGTCACGGCAGCAAGTTCGAGCAGAGCGGCAAAAAGATCGAGGGTCCCGCGCCCAAGCCTCTGCCGTGGAAGCGTATCTGGCTCAACGACGACGGCGATCTGCTGGTGGATCGCTCCACCGACGTACAGGCGCAGGCGCGGGATTCATTCGTGAGGGTCTGAGAATGGCGAAGACAGTAGATCAATATCTCGACGATTTGCGCGGCACGCGGGTGTGGCGCTCAATCTTCCGCAGCGGCACCGGGTCCAGCACCCTGAAGCGTGCGCTGGCGATCCAGCAGAACGTGTTCCTGCACCTGTTCTCGACCAAGGTGCGCACCCGGATGCTGAGCTTTAGCGCGACGTGGTACCTGGGCACTCTGACGCTGGGCACATTTCTGATTCTGGTCGCGACCGGCATTCCCTTGATGTTCTACTACCACCCGTCGGTGCCGCAGGCCTACGCCGACACCAAAGATTTGCAGTTTGTCGTTTCCTCGGGGTTATTCCTGCGCAACCTGCATCGCTGGTCTGCCCACGCCATGGTGTTTCTGGTTTTCGCCCACATGTTTAAAGTGTTCTACCGCGGCGCTTACCGCACGCCGCGCGAATTCAACTGGGTGATCGGCGTCATCCTTCTTCTGATGACGCTCCTGCTCAGCTATACCGGCTATCTGCTGCCCTGGGACCAGCTGGCGTACTGGGCCATCACGGTGGGATCGAACATCGCATCGGCCGTTCCAGTCATGGGCGAGAAGATTCACTTCCTGCTGCTCGGTGGCAACGCCGTCAACGCCAATGCCCTGCTCCGTTTCTACGTTCTGCACTGCATGATTCTGCCGCTGGCGGCGATGTTCTTTGTCGCCATTCACTTTTGGCGGATCCGCAAGGATGGCGGCCTTTACTCGCACGACAGTGAACCTGCCGCGCTGCGAGCCAATGTTGCGACCGATGCTGCGCCCGCGAAGGAGGCGCAATAGTCATGTCCGATTCCAAAGACTTTACCGCCGGCGTCGACTCCAACGCGAAGAAATCTCCTCGCCGCATTGTCTTCATTACGCGCCGCACTTCGGCGCAAGTGAAGGCAGAGACGGAAGATCAAGTCCAGACGTTTCCGGAAGTATTGTTCCGTGCGGCGGTCGCAGTCATGACGCTGGCCGTCGTGCTGGTGTGGATCGCGCTGATGTTCAACGCGCCCCTCGAAGGTCTCGCCGATCCGTCGCACACGCCAAACCCCGCGAAAGCGCCATGGTACTTCCTCGGCCTGCAGGAGATGCTGCACTACTTCCCCCCGGTGGTGGCGGGCGTGCTCGTGCCGGGACTTGTCGTGATGGCGCTCATCGTCATTCCGTACTTTAAGGTCAACATCGAGGCCGACGGGCTCTTTCTGAAAGACCGCCAGCTGCGCTTACGCATCTTCTATGTGGGCGCGAGCGCTCTTTCTCTATTTCTGCTTCTGTTCAAGATCTATGCGGCGCTGGTGCCTACACTGATCATGGCCGGAGTGATGCTGGTGGCGGCACAGAGCTCGCCGCAGTCGTCCTCGGCCTTTCGCCGGTACTTGGCCGCAAGGCCGCTGTCTTACTGGGTGATGACCTGGTTCTTGTTCGAACTGGTGGTGCTCACCGCCATCGGAACATTTTTCCGCGGGGCGGGCTGGGCTTTTGTCTGGCCGTGGCTGGGTTAATGAAGAGTGCTTAGAACCGTTTGCGTAAGCCTTGTTGGGCCGAATGCACGCCCTCAGGGGCTAAAGGCCACATCATGTACGGTCCCGAGCGGCACGGCTGAAGCCGTGCCCTTCCCACGACCTATTCATAAAACCGGGCCTGGAAGGATGCGGCGATCATGAAAGAAAAATTTACGTCGCTCTGGCAAAGATTATTCGGGGACAGCGTGCGCGCATTCGGCGTCGTGAGCCTGATCTTCCTGGCCTCTCTGGCCATCGCTCCCGCGAAAAATTTCTTCAGCGAGTGGCGGCACTACCAGCACGGCTATCTCCGGATGGTCCGCAACCGCAGCGATGCCAACACCCTGCAGCGCCACTTTCAGGGCGGCATCCAGCAGATTTGGCTGCCCGAACTCGGCGTGGTGGACCGCTGCACGAGTTGCCACGTCGGACTCAAGGAAGCCAGCCTCACGGATGTGCCCACGCAGCCTTTCCGCACTCACCCCGTGATTCCCCACAAGCTCGATCAATTCGGGTGCACGGTCTGCCATCGCGGACAGGGTGCCGCAACCACAGTCGCTGAGGCTCACAACAGCACGCTGGCGTGGGAGCAGCCCATTTTGCCGGCCAAGTACATTGAGTCGTCGTGCGGCGAATGCCATCGCGGTCCGCTGCCCGGCACTCCACAACTGAATCAGGGACGCAATCTGCTTGCCCGCCAAGGCTGCGCCCACTGCCACACGGTGAAGTTGCCAGACGGTACCACGATGAAGGCGACCGACGACCCGCCGTCGCTCTCGCACGTCGCCGACAAGACCACGCGTGAGTGGATCTATGCCTGGCTGAAGGATCCGCAGGCCTACGCCTCCACGTCGACCATGCCGAATTTCAAGCTGACCGACGATGACGCGCGCGACATGTCGGCATTCCTCATCGCCAACAGCACGCCGCTCCCGGGAGATACGGCGACACTCTCGGCGAGGCCATCCTCTGATCCCGCCGCCGGCGCCAGCCTCTACGGAGAGTCCTTCTGCGCCTCCTGTCACGCCGTACAGAATGCCGCCGGAAATATGGTTGGCGGTGACGTTGGCCCCGAACTCACTCGTGGCGGCAACAAAGTCAAGCCCGAATGGTTGCAGGCCTGGCTGCGGAACCCGCGTAATTACGACCCGCGTACGGGCATGCCGCACTACCGCTTTAACGATCCCCAGATCGCGACGCTCTCCGGATTCCTGCTGGCCAAGACCGACTCCGATCTGCTCGCCAACGTTCATCTCGAGGCTGCAACCCCCGAGCAGATTGCCCACGGCAAGCGCCTGGTCTCCGACTATGGATGCGCCTCGTGTCACGAAATTGCGGGCATCAAAAAGCCGGAGAATTTTGCGCCTGAACTCAGTCACATCGGCAGCAAGCCGGTCACCCAGCTCATTTTCCTGCCCGGAATGCCGCATACTTTGCCGGACTACATCGCAGGCAAAATCAAGCAGCCGCGTACATTTTCTCCGGGCCTGAAGATGCCGCAGTACGCCTTCACGCCGGCGCAGATCGATTCGCTCACGACGGCACTTCTCGCTTTGAATGACCGTTCGAACACGCTGCCGCCGTCACTTGCAGTGGCCACCACGCCCGAATCGGACTACCAGCCTGCCGGCAAAGCCGGAAAGCTGATGACCGACCTGGCCTGTTTTAGTTGCCACCGCATCAACGGACACGGCGGAGATATGGCGCCCGATCTCACCTGGGAAGGCAGTTCCGTACAACGGGAGTGGCTGGTCCAGTTCTTCAAGAACCCGGGAACGCTCCGGCCTTCGCTGATTCGCCGCATGCCTCGCTTCAATCTCAATGACGCGGAAGTCAACGAACTCACCGACTACATCATGACCGTCTACCAGACTCCTGCGATCGACCGTGACTCCATGCCGCTTAGCGGCTATTCGCAGGGCCAGGTCGAACTCGGCAAACAGCTTTTCTATGGCAAGTATTCGTGCCAGGGTTGTCACATCGTCGACACCAAGACCGACAAAGGCTACATCGGCCCAACTCTGACGCACGTTGGCTCGCGCCTCACTGCGGCGTGGATCTATCAATGGATGAAGAATCCGCAGAGTCTCCGGCCCGGCACGGCCGAACCGAATCGCGGCATGAGTGACGACGAGGCTCGTGCCCTTACCGCGTTCCTGATTTCGCAAAAAGGCGGAGCCAGACAGGAGGCCGCTAAGAAATGACCCGCTATCGTTACATGCCGACTCATGTGGGGACAGCCGCCCACGGCTGTCCTGCCGAGCGAAGCTCGGCAATCGCCTCCAGACGCGCCCGCTCTGTATTTCTCCCGGCTGTCGCAGTGCTTGCGACCATACTCGCCACTTCTTGTTCGCAGCAGTCCGCGAGCGCGCCAGTCCCCAAGCCCACCGCTTTCGGTGCGGCCATCGTCGAATCCAGCGGCGGAAAGCAGATTGCCCAAACCGGCAGCCTGTTGCCTCAACCAGTGGTAGTGCAGGTCAACGACAAGCAGGGAGCTGCCGTCGCCGGTGCGCTCGTCGAATTCGCAGCCGCCCCGAGCGTCACTTTCGATTCTCCGAACGCCCTTACCGATTCCAGCGGCCAGGTGACCAGCAACGTTTCTCTCGGCGGCATGGCCGGACGCTACCAGCTCTCGGCTTCCACGTTCGATAAGTCGCATAAAAAGGTGGAACTCAAGATCGAAGCGATCGCGCTCGGCTACCAGCAGACTCTCGGACGCCATCTCAACGATCAATACTGCGAGCGCTGCCACAATCCCGAGTCCACCGTCGAGCGCGTCTCGAATTACGACAACCTCGAGGTCAAGCCGCATCCGTTTACCGAAGGGGACACTCTGAATAAGCTCAGCGACGCCGATCTGGCGGCCATCATCAGCCATGGCGGTTCGGCGCTCAACAAATCGGCACTCATGCCGGCCTGGGGAAACACACTCAGCAAGTCGGACGTCCAAGCACTAATATCCTACATTCGCGCGGTGTCCGATCCGCCATCTCGCAGTGCTGGGCCGGTCTACGCGAAGCACTAGACTCCTTTCCCTGTGCGCGGGGCTGAATCCCTCCGGTTGCAAGGGCAGCGGACTCACCCGTCAACCGTGTGCTTCCTCTGACGCTTACCTTTGAAGTGACTCTTGCCTTGTATGAGGATTCACGCTTCGGGGTAGGGGCTTCTGCATCTCCACGTTTTTCCCCGCACGCAAAATCCCCCCACGGCTGAAAGTCACCCCAAAGACCCCTGGGGCTATTTTTGCATTGACGTGGCGAAGGAACGGAGGCAGACTTCGCCAGTAACCATCTCGCCGGGGTTCTCTAAGGGGAGCAGACGGAGAATCTTATGCCCGAGCGATGCAAACACTGCGAGCACTACGAAAAGCGTCAGAGAGATGTGCGCGAGCGTCGTGTACATCTGTGGAGACGAGGCGAGCTTACGGACGCCGCCGCAGAGAAACTGACTTCCGAGGAGCAACGGATTTGCCGAAGAACTGAGAGAGCATCAGGCAATGCAGCACAAGCATTCGCCCTCGGTGACGGCGAGAACACTCACAACCGACCGGCACCCGAATCTTGAAGAAGAGTTCCGCCACCGTGCGTATGAACTGTATGAGGCCCGCGGCCTCGAGGCCGGGCACGACCTCGATGACTGGTTCCGCGCCGAAGCTGCGATCACCGGCACTGCCCCAAAGACCGCTGTCAGGGCAACCGCCCATTTAGGCTCGTCTGCAGTTTTTATCGGGAACGCGTAATAAGGCGATGCCAGGAACACAGAGCGTGGTATTCGCTGCTGAAATTCCCTGTTCGCCTTAGTCACTAGGCTGCGTCGGCAATGGATTGTTGTCACACTCGAGCGTGACCAGCATCACAGATCGCGGCAGGGTCTCGCGTTAGTGTTTCTTGCGAGGCGAAACCATGTTTTTCCTCATCATCCTACTTCAGACCTTTCTCGTTGGTCTGGTCTTGCCGTGGCTTGCCGGGTTGCATGCATCGATCCACAGTAGCCGAACGAGAATCCAAACGCTGGAGGCATCGCCGGCTCCGCTTTCGATCGGCCAGGCATTCAACCCGATTTACGCGGTTCTCTGGGAAGCGCCACTGGCTGCGTTGCGGCTTATCGAATCTTCCGGGCCGTCAGGCATTCGAGGTGCGCGGGTGCAGCCGATCTTCAACCAGGCCGCGGACTGCTTTCCGGAGATTTATGACGGTTACACATTTTCGCAGTGGCTTGAGTTTCTGGAAGAGACTGGGTTGATCGTGTGGAGTGGTGACAAGGCGAAACTTACGCCCGAAGGTCAGGCGTTTCTCACATATCGGTTTGTCACCGACACAATGGTGCCGAGCTAATCGTCAAGCCGCTATCGGTTAGAACCAGGCTAGAGCTTTTCTGGCAGAGCCCACGAATCCGGAAGGAGACACCCATGGACGCTACAAAAAGCAATTTAGAGTGGATGGTGAAATCTCGTGAGTGCAATGGTCGGCCTCTGTCCGATAGTCAAATCGCAGGTTTGGAGTCAACCCTGCAGCTGCTTGCTGAACAGGCAGGGCCGCCCGGATTCGATTACGAGCCATCGGACTTCGTCGTCCCCGAACCATCGGACGACCGGTTCGTCTTCCCGCTCAACCCATCTGAATGAAGCCAGGTCCATCGGGCCAGCGTCTCTCGCAACCTTCCCCAGCGAGTGACCGCGCGGGCTGGACAGCGCATTTAGGGTCGTCTGTAGCTTTCATCGGGAACGCGTAAAACAGGCAGGCAGAGGCGTAGTGCGAGGCTCGCGCCGCGCTAGCTGCTCCTCAACGCAGCGTCCAAGTTACGTCAGTTCCTATAGATCGGACCTACCATCGATATAAGCTTGCGCCCCAAGTCCAGCCTGCGCCGATGGCCACGAGCAAGAGAAGATCGCCTTCGTGGAGGAGACCGCGTCGGTTTACCTGGTCTAGGAGCAGCGGAACTGTGGCTCCAGCGGTGTTCGCGTACGACTCCAGGTTCGTCTGAAATCGGGAAAAAGGAACGTTGAGTACCTCGGCGATGCGCTTGAGGACGCCAGCTGTGGCCTGGTGCGGAACGATCATCGAGACGTCTTCGAGTCCCAGCCCGTTTATGCTGAGAATCTCCTGAATACACTCGGGCACCGCGGTTGTAGCCTTCTGGTAAACCGCTTTTCCGTTCATTGTGAAGTAGGCGTCCCCGGGGTAGACAGTGAACTGATCCATTCCTTCGCCCTCGGCGATGAGAATGCTTGAAAAGAGCCCATTCTTCCGATCCTTCCTCTCGAGTACCACAGCACCGGCACCGTCTCCAAAAACGACGCAGTCGCGGTGGTTCCAGTCCGTGACCTTGGAGAAGGTATCGGCGCCGATCACCAGCACACGCTCGTACATACCATTCTGGATGAATTGGCCGGCGATCGTGATGCCGTAAACAAACCCGGCACACACCGCCGCCACATCGAACGCAGCGCAGCGGTTGCGAATACCCATCTTGGTCTGCGCAATGCATGCCGAGGAGGGCATCTTGCGGTCGGGTGTCGCCGTGGAAACGATGATCAAGTCGATGTCGTTTGGTTCAAGCCCCGCTGAAGCGATTGCGTCCAGCCCGGCACGGGCAGCAAGATCCGACGTGTATTCGTCTGGTTCAGCGATGTGCCGCTCGCGAATCCCCAACGTTTCGACGACCCACTGCGGAGAGGTTGGCAAGTTTGCCATTACTTCTTCGTTGGTCAGAATCTTGGACGGAACGTAAGAACCCGTGGATTTGATGCAGACGCTATCAAAGTGGCTGTTCCCACTTCTCATTCCCCCTCCAGTCCCGCGACCAGTCGGATAGTTCTTATTACTCCTGACACTCGGGCTGCGCAGTGACCGAGGTCACTGGACACTGTGATGGCAGGCCCTTCCCCCGCAAGAAGAAGCTGGAGGGAAGCCTCATGCGAATCACCCGAAGGCAAGTGAATGCCTAGCTGTCGTAATATCGCGATTACACCAGTTACCCGGCAAATCGGCCTGTGCGGAAACCGGCACAATTCTTGTTCGGGACAGCAAATCGGGTGTCCGTACAGAGCCTACGGTTGTGCAGAAATACGGAAAGCAGGATTCCGGCACCACGGAACACCCGCCGTCCCCGCAGGGGAAATGAAACTTGCACGATTTCAAGTAGCAAAACGTAAAGAATACAAGAAGGGCATTTAAAGTATCTGGGTTTTAATCCTTTCCTTCTTGGTTTTAAGTTTTCTCTTGGTTTATGTCTCTTCATCGCTGACTCGATGGATTTTGTGATCGTGAGCAGACTCCCGTCCTGCGACAGGTCGAGTGTCCTAGTCTGGTCACTCTCAAGAAAACCAGCCCGGTTCACCTTGCGCGGCGGAGCGTCTGTAAGCATCACGTCCTCAGCACACGTGCGAATTGGCAGAAATTGGGAGTTGAACTGATTGATCTAGTGTTCAATGTCGAAGTAAATTTTGGTTGTGGTGCGGTACTGGGCTACCTTCTGACCGTCGAGTTCCATTTCTAATTGCGCCACTCGCGCCCACTTCAGGCCTCGAACCGTTTTTGCAACTTCTGCCACCGCGTTTTTCGCAGCCTTGGCAAAACTCTCTTTGGATGTTCCGACTACGTCAATAACTTTTTGCGCCATTGCGGTTCTCCTTTTGATTTTGATTTCTCACTGTGGATTGTACCGCTGGTCTGCGCCGTACCGCCCCGCGCTCGGCAGTGCGCGGTGCCCATTGTTCCGGTTGCGAAAAGAATTTGAGGCGTACCATTGGATATGAGCAGACTACATCCGGAGTGCCCTGACTCAGATCCTTGTGATCGGTCGGTAGCCGCCGACGTCGTCCTTCGACAAGAGCCAGACGAGGAAGACGAAGAGGAAGACGAACCCGACGGCACGGAAGATGACGATGATGACGACAATGACGACGGCTACTCGGAGTGAACCTGCCCTTGCTTATTTCAGTGGGTGAAGGATGAAGCGGGAACATTTTGTCAAAGTGGTCGAGGAGGCATTAGACTCGGTCCCGCAAGAATTTCGCAGCCGTGTAAAGAACGTCGCGATTCTCGTGGAGGATTTCCCGCCGAACCAGTCACCACCCCAGCCGGGGCAACAACGGCGATTGCTTCTTGGCATCTTTCACGGCGTGCCAGCCACCATGAAGAGCGTCTTTGACTTACCGACAGGTCCAGCCCACATCGTGCTTTACCAAAAGAACATCGAAGCCGTCTGTTCGAGCGAGACAGAAGTCCGCCAGCAAATCCGCCAAACACTCATGCACGAACTGGGACACTATTTCGGCATGACTGAAGAACAGCTTAGGGATGTTTAGACCTTTCCCTGATTCATGTTGAAGTTTCCAAACGAGAGCTTATGGAACCGAACGCACTTAAGCGACTGAAGAGGGTAGCGGGCAAGCAGACCACGACCCTGACTCATTATGGACGCAAGACCGGGAAGCCCCACGAAGTCACGATTTGGTTCGTTCTGGATGACGATAAGCTCTATATCGGCACCGCGAACGTGAACCGCCAGTGGGTACGCAACGTCCAGAAGACGCCGAAGATCAGGCTGTCCATCGGTGGTGAAACGTTCGATGGCAATGCTCGTTTCCTCACCGACCGTGCCGAGCACGAACGCGCTATGGCAGCTATTCGACGGAAGTACTGGATATTTCGACCCCTCATTGCGCTGGGGCGGTTTCTCACAGCAATCGGATTGATGCGGGACAATACCGGATCGTTCGAGGTGACCTTGGCTGCATAGAATATTGTTTCTTCTGGAGGCAAGCCGTGACAAGTTGCTTTGATATGCTGCAAGGGCCCCCTCGGCAGTAGCAGGCACCCAGCAAGCGGTTCGCCTCGTCCTCCTGCGCTTTGTCATGTGTTCGCAAGGCAAGATCAGGTCCACGAACAGCAGGTGGTTCTGTGCCTGAGTAAGATGTGGGCGAGTTCGTGCATCAGGTCCCCGTTCTGGCGGGCCGCCGAGGGCGGCAAGGAAAATCATCGGTACGTAATAGGGTTTCATGACGCATTTCCAACCTTTCACCTTGGGATCATGACATGAACTTTTGCAGAAGCACTGTACTCACTCTCTGATCGCAGATAACAAACCGAGTAAAGTCTCACTCAGGACTTGACACGAATCCGCGAGTACGTGTGAGTACGCGGCGAGTACAGCCGACGCGACATCGCAGGGGCTTTTATGACGAAGTGGTGTCAATGGGCACTCCGGTCTTTGGCTCCAGTTGAAGGTGGTCGCGGCACAGTGACTGCAAGACAGACTAAGTAGAGCAAGGCGAACGGCCAAATAATGTGAGTTAGGGCATGGATGCCGCCCAAGAGCACGAATCTACGCGCCGAGAGGCTTCCTGCCAACGACGCTCCGCTAGGCCGATAGATGTGCATTACGGCCCAAGTCCCAACGCAAGTTGTAAGGATGAGCCAGCAAATCACGGCATCCTCTCTGCGAAGGCGCTTCATCAAGGGTTTCATTGACTGCACGTCTGTACTGTCAGCATAGCACTCGGCACGCCTCTTCATTGCTCCAATGCGCGGGCGTTTTGCGGTAGATGAGTGGCCAGCGCGTGAAGTCCGACCCTCGATGAAAAGTTGGCGAGGTTCTCTGATTGCTCATGCCTCACCCGGAGCGGGCGTATCGCGTGACTTGCCGCTCCATGGCGGCTGGCTTTCGCATGGGCTGGCCGCCCACTTTTAAACTTTTGGCTGTTATCGCAAGCAGTCGCTTCGCCGGGGCATGGCGATGCGAGCAAAGTGACGGAGGTCTTGCAAGCTATTCATCAGAGAGTATCATTAGTTGGCGGGCTGATTCGTTCCCACGGCAGGCGGGCATTCTGGCACAAATAACACCAACGCCGGAGATAGAGGCAAGAAAGACTCTTCCTCCCGGCACAATCGGAATGGCCGGAGTCTTCTGGGTTGCCTCTGAACTAGCGCGTCGAAACTGGATTGCATTCCCCACCGTTCGTAACCAAAAAGGGGTGGACATCATTGCTACAACTGAAAATCGACGTGACACCAAGTTTATCGAGATTCAAGTCAAAACCAGCCAAAAGAAAGCAGCATACTGGCTCGTAGCGAAACTGAAAGAGGACATCCCGGTACGAGAATCATTGTTCTATGTTTTTGTTCGCCCGCAACCGCAACCGAAATCTCCATACGCACCCTTTGAAGCATTCGTAGTACCCTCCGCAAGAGTTCGCTCCGATGCTAGGCATTCAGAGCACGGGACATTTCGATTGGGTTGGTATCTTAAAGATAATGACAATGCGAACACGTGGAAGGACCGTTGGGACATCCTGTAGTTGTAGACTCATCCCGGGTTTCGAGGGTTTAGATCATGAGCAGTCTGAAGCTACCTAAGGACAAAAGCGAGGCGCGCCGCGTAGTATACGAGACATTGCAGATCGTAAAGACGAAGCTGGGTGTGCATCAACAAAACGCTTTCAGCCCTCTCGCCAATGAGATCATGGCGAGGCTGTACCCGAAGAAGAATAACAGCAAGAAGCGGCGTGCCTGACTGCACGAACTCACCCGCTGCATCGACGCCATGAAGCCACGCGCCCGCCTGCGCTAAACGTAGACGCACCCAAGGGGGATGGCCCAACGCCGCGCCAGTGGCTTAAATCGGGTCGTAGCCTCGGTAGGAGGATTACATTGATTTGGACTGTTGCAGGAGTGACTGAGCACGAATATATCCGTGGCGGCCCGTTCTGGGTGAGTTTGCCACATGCACCGGGCGCTCGCCCCATCGTTCTCGGCATCTCGGACCGCGACGATGAGCGATCCGACCACGCAAAGCTCTGTGCGAAGTACGGTGAGCACTATCAGTTCTTTCTACTGAACGACGACGCTATCGAAGGATGCAACGCCGCGAGCATCAAACTGAAAATACTCGGCTCGACCGAGTACGATGACCTGAGAGGTGAGCCAACGGTCTTGCTAGGAACTAGACCTGCACGGAAATCTGCCTAGCCCTGTAAACAGTAGCCCTAGCTCTAAGAAAATTTGGGACACCGACGCATCCTTTACCTATCCCTGCTCGACTCATTGCGGGGGCTTTCTGTGACTGATGGGAAGGAAAAGTTTCCAGCGCCCATGCATCATGCACAAAGCCGGTCCGCAGTCTCAGCCGTAAAGTCCGGGTCTAGGCTGGGGCGCTTGGTCTCATCGGACTTGAACTCCGATGTTCGCTCGGACTTTTGTGTGAGTCAAACTGTGATCTATTCTAAGTCCAAATGACCTAGTTATTCACAGATTTACCGCTGAGTAGCAAGCCTCGTTCCACTCTCTATAAACAAATGGCAGCAAGCTACTTACAAGCAACTCGCTGCCTAACTAGGGTTAATCTACCGAGAATTAGAAATCCGATGCTCTATCCGTTTGAGCTACGCGCCCCTAAAAGCCTGCCTCTACAAGAGTTAGTTTACAGTAGTCGAGGGAAAAAACGCCGCTCCCGACGCACGTTCAGGGCACATTAGCGCTTCCGGCGTCCGCCCATGGGCGGTTTGGCCTGGTCTCTATATATGAGATCCTACTCTGCTCCGGCAATGTTGTAGACCGTACCCGGATGTTCCCGCGACGGTGCTATCTAGGCGGCTACGGCTACGCTCTGTGAGGCGCATCACTGACGGAGATTCATATCTGTGTTAGTGTTCTCTCGTTCGGTTTCTATTCTCCCGCCATGACGAGGAGGAATGTTATGCCCCTCGATTCTCCGGAATTCCGGATTTCCCTTCAGCGATTGTTGGCAGCGCTTATCGTGATCCTGGTTCCCGTCACAGTCTTCGGTTTCTATTTTGGCCTCCAAGCGGACAAGCAGGTTCACCAGATGAACGGTGCGTATTTTCGAACCATCACCCGTTCGGCGGCGGCAACGACCTCCGAGTTCATCGGTCAGCGCGTGACAGAGGCCAGTCTGATTGCGAATGAACCCAGCCTTGTTCAAGCCGTCACCGCGGCGAATCGTTCATACGAGCACATGAGCGAGTCTGAAATTCGAGCGAAGGCTGAGCGAATCGACAGCAAATGGATTGGCCCGGAGTCAGATCCGCTGGTGAGGAGCATTCTGACTTCTGACTTGGCCCGCTGGCTTCGCCGATGTCGTGAGCTGAATCCGAGGCTCCTAAGGATCGCAGTGGCAGATGAAGCGGGTGCCACCGTGGCAGCCACTGACAAACCAGTGCACTATTTCCAGACCGAGCGCGAGTATTGGCAAGCTCTTGATTCCCAGGGTCAGAATTCGGTCCACATCTCAGATCTACGCTATGACGAGCAAAGCCGCTCCCACTACATCGCCATCGGTTTTCCGGTGCTGCAAGAAGGCTCGGGCCGGTTCATCGGTGCGGTGACGGCCCTCGTTGACGTAGCACCTTTATTCGCATACCTGAACCAGCAGCAGATCGCGCGCACTGGCCGCGTCTTTCTCATTAAAGACGACGGAGCGGTTGTCAACTCTCCGGGTGTCAACCCATCCATGAGAGTAAAGTCGGAGGAATACGCCGCAATCCGGGATGCACTCGGCACGCTGCAGGGTCGAGAGACTGGATACATAGACGCCACATTCCGGAACGGGGCGACATATCTTATCGGGTTCGCGGATACCGGGCTGAAGCAATCGTATCCGAATCTCGGATGGATTGTGGTGGCAACCCAAGATGAGCGGGAGGCTTTTGGGCCAATCCTCAACATGGCCCGTTTTGCGCTCTTGATGATGATTCTTGGTTTGCTGATGCTGACGGTGCTGGGCGCATATGTGTTCTTGCACCGTAAACTGCAGTTGTCCGATCTCGAGATGCCGGCTGAGGAAAAACCGCGAAACGCCGCTGCTTGATAAAGAGTGGTCAGCCAGTTACTTTTGGCAAAACCGAGCGATCTAAGCGTTTTTTCTGTATTGCATATTCTTGTCCCTGTACGTGCCCTCGAGCTCATCGCGTAATCTGCAGGAAGACGAAACAGTCTTTGCAAGACTGACAGCTTCCGCAATCGTTTCGGAGCTTCCGCCTTGGTCAGCGATTCACCTTCACGGACCTCCGCCATTTGGCGAGCGACTCAATCCCCACGCTTAGCGAACCACGGAGTCGAGATTTTCACTAACGCGCTGTTTAAGCGTTACGTTGGCGCAAGTGAGCGGTACATCCACGTTCACGCCTACCGGTGATTTGGATCACTGCAGGACCGTTCCTGGTTTCATAGTATGTAACTAGGAATTGAATATGGCATTTTCCCTGAATACTGATGTGTTGAGCGAGATTATTATTTTGGGCAGCGGAGTACTGATCCTCCTGGTGCTGGCATTTCTCCTTTTCATGTCCTTTGCCTCGGCTCCAACCCCGTTGTAAGCGCAAACCGATCATTGAGGTGCGTGTAGGGTTTTGGTTGGAACGCGTAATTCGGGCAGGCGAAGGCCATGAAGACAGAGCGTGGCAATCGCTGACGACACAGTCACTAGGCTGCATCGGCTGGCGAACAAACCATTGCGCCGCTGATCATATGGATGTGTGCTCTCTGTCACTGCGGCTCACACGATCTCCGGGAATACTGTGTATAGAAAGGAGGTAAAGACTATGCCTGCAAAATCTTTCCATACTGCTCCGGAAATCTTACGCAGAATACAGAAAGACATAAAATGGTCTTCCCTTACCGCTCAGAGCGCCTTAGGCAGATTAGAGGAAGATATAAAGTGGCTAGCCAGCCCTGGGGCGGCCAAGCTGCAAGCTGAGTTTGACAAGTCACTCCGCGAATTGCAGCGCACCCTGCGGCAACTCACAAAAAAGGCCCGCAAACGTAGAAAATAGGGGCCAAGGCAAAGACCTGTTCCCCCTCCGTCACCAGGCTGTTTCGGCTTTCGGCGCCTGCTTCACGATCCGGGTAGCGGCTTGGCTGAAGTCCTCGCGGGGCTTCTTTTTCGTACCCTGCGCATGTGGGTGACGCGCCTTCTTTTCCAATTTGTCGGCTTGGCGCTGCCGTTTATCCGCTTTGGTTCGTTTTTCTGCCATGCCGACAGTTTCCCACAGGTTGGAGCGCATTGCCAGCCCTGTGGATTTCAAACTGCACCACTTGGAGGGCAGCTGCAGGGCTGGTGCGTCGAACACCTCCGCATGGAGTGCGGGGCCGCTGCGCCTTCCTCTTGCCTTTGCCTGCCTGAATTACGCGGGCATGTGCTGCTCAGCGTCGAGCCCTATCAAAACGTCGATGGATGCTCAGTCTCCACCCCCAGCCCTAAATGTGCGCTCGTCGATTCGACCGCCAATGTTCTTTCCCACAGACTTTCGAAACCATCACCGACCCGGATCCGCCGGCCACCTTTGCCGATCTGCTCAACGGAAACTTCGGATGGCTCGCCCTAAATTCACTGGTTGAGTTTGGCGAAGAAATCGGTGATATATGCGAAGAACCATTCTTCCAGTACAACCCGGTCACGCTCAACGCCAAAAGTTACGAAATTCAGCCGGAGTATTCAAACAAATTCCACACCTGTGCCTTCGTGCCTTAGAATCTGTGCGACTGTAAGCAGGTCCATTGAGCGTGACTGAAGAGCCGGTCCCTCCTATACCCTGGTATCACCAGCCGGATTATTAATAGATGGTTACAGACCCGCACCCCCCTTTTTTTAGCCGGGAAGTAATGTTAGTTTCTCGGTTACGAATTCTGGCTCGGGACACATCATGGAAGCCAACGAATACGACCTAGTGGTGATTGGGAGCGGGCCGGCGGGGCAGAAGGGGGCCATCTGCGCGGCCAAGATGCGCAAGAAGGTCGCCATCATTGACCGCAAGAAGACCATTGGCGGCGTTTGTGTTCACACCGGGACCATCCCCAGCAAGACCTTGCGGGAAGCTGTTCTCTACCTGAGCGGCTTTCGCCAGCGCACATTCTATGGCCGCGGCTACGTGCTCAAGGACCGCATTGCGATGGCGGACCTAACCTTTCGCGCGCAATCCGTCATGCTGCGTGAGGTCGAGGTGATCAAGGCCCAGCTTCGCCGCAATTACGTCACAACTTTCGAAGGCAATGCGCACTTCATCGATCCCAACACGATTGAAGTCAAGGCCGACGACGGCTCCCAACTGGTTCGCGGCCATTACGTCCTGATTGCCTGCGGCACGCGCCCGGCGCACAGTGCGGACATTCCCATCGATGGCAAGCGAATCTTTGATTCCGATCAGGTTCATACTCTGGAAGAAGTGCCGCGCGACCTGGTCATCGTGGGCGCGGGAATCATCGGGCTGGAATACGCATCCATGTTTGCCGCGCTGGGGGTGAAAGTTACGCTGCTCGACCAGCGTCCCATCCTGCTGGATTTCGTTGACCGGGAAATCGTGGAGAGCCTCTGCTTCCAGCTGCGGCAGCTGGGCACGGTCTTCCGGCTGGGAGAAAAAGTGGTTTCGGTCGGATTCGATGAAGCCCGGGACCGGGTGTTTGCCAAGCTCGAAAGCGGAAAAAACGTGCACGGCCAAGGGCTGCTTTACACCATCGGGCGGCAGGCCAACAGCGATCTGCTCAATCTCGAGGCGGCAGGCATTGCGGCGGACGGGCGAGGCAAGTTGAAGGTCAACGAGCATTTTCAAACCACTGTGCCTCACATTTATGCCGCCGGCGACGTCATCGGATTTCCCGCCCTGGCCAGCACTTCCATGGAGCAGGGACGCCTGGCCAGTTGTCACATGTTCGGAACGCCGGGCAAAATGCCTCCTAATTTGATTCCCTACGGCATATACACCATCCCCGAGATTTCCATGGTCGGACTTACCGAGGAGCAGCTGACGCAAGACAAGATCCCGTACGAAGTAGGACTGGCACGCTACGCTGAATTGGCCAAGGGACAGATGCTGGGTGACGACCAGGGGCTGCTGAAACTGATCTTCGATCCCACTTCGCTCAAACTGTTAGGAGTCCACGTGATCGGCGACCGGGCGGCGGAGATCGTGCACATAGGCCAGGTTGTACTTACGCTGGGTGCCAGCATCGAGTATTTTCGCGATGCCGTGTTTAACTATCCCACGCTGGCGGAAGCGTACAAGGTCGCCGCGTTGGACGGATTGAACAAGCTGTAACCACGTAGGCCGGACGCCTTCGTCCGGGCGGGCGAGCGAAGCTCGCCTGGGGCCCCGTTCAGATAAGACCAGCCGGGCTTCGCCCGGCCGGGCGGGTGGGAGCACCCGCCCCTACGTGGTTTGCGCTGGCCCCTGCCATGCCTGGCCAGATGCTGAGAGTACATGTCCCGATTTTCCACGGGACATGACCTGACATCACGTGGTTTAGCGCCCATTTCCTGTGACAATAGACGAATGAAATGTTCCTGGAGAAAGTTGCTGGCCGCCACCGGCGCGCTGGCCTTGGCTCTTGCCTGTGCCAATTGTGGTGGGGGCCTAAGCGGTTCGACCATCGGCTCAGGAGGTTCAGGCGGGGGTAGTGGCTCAGGGGGCGGTAGTGGCTCCGGCGGTGGGGGCAACAATCAGAGCGCTTGCAGCGCCATGAGCGCGGGACAGGGCGCCAGCCTCAACGGGTTCCGTCCCTTTAGCAGCGACAGCCTCTGGAACAAGGATGTTTCCGGGGCCACGGTCGATCCGAACTCGGATGCCATCATCAATTTCATCGGGTCGAGCGTCGGAATGCATGCCGATTTTGGATCGGGACAATACCAGGGCTCGAATATCGGCATCCCGTATTCGGTGGTGAGCGGGACCCAGGCGCCGGTTGGCGTCAGTTTCACCGCCTATGGCTCCGAGAGTGATCCAGGGCCGATGCCAGTGCCGGGAAATGCGCCGATCGAAGGCGATCCGAATCCGGGCAGCGGCGATCACCACGTACTGGTGCTCGATAACAGCAATTGTTTTCTCTACGAACTGTTCAGCGCCGTTCCCAACGGCAACGGAAGTTGGAGTGCGGCGTCGGCAGCGGTCTGGGACCTGCTGAGTGACGGCAACACGCAGCGTCCCTGGACCTGGACTTCGGCTGATGCCGCGGGCCTGCCAATTTTTCCCGGGCTGGTGCGTTACGACGAAGTAGCCGCCGGACAGATTCCGCACGCGATTCGGGTCACCCTGCAGGACAGCCGGGCCGCAGTGGTACTGCCCGCGACCCACTGGGCGGCGAACTCCACCAGCGCGAATGCTCCACCCATGGGCATGCGGATGCGCCTGAAAGCCAACTACAACATCTCCGGATTTTCTCCTCAAGTACAGGTCATCCTGTCCGCCATGAAGAAGTATGGCCTGATCATGGCCGACAACGGCAGCTCCATGTACATCAGCGGCGTGCCCGACAGTCGCTGGAACAACGACGACCTGCACGATCTCGGGCAGGTACCAGCCTCGGCGTTCGAAGTAATTAAGATGGATACGGTTTACACTGCTTCGAGCGTGCCGCAGGGCGCAGCACCGGGCATTAACAGCTTCACGGCAACGCCCACCAGTGTGAGTGCGGGCGGCAACGTGACCTTGTCGTGGGATGTCGGCAATGCCGCTTACGTCATCGTCTCGCCGCAAGTCGGAGCTGTGCGCGGCACCAGCGTGACCGTCCAGCCCGGCCAGACCACCACTTACAAGCTTTACGCCACCAACCAGTACGGACGCACCACGGCAAACGTCACCGTGACCGTGCCGTAGGAAAGTGGAGGCCGGGCGTCCCGCCCGGCTGGACGGGCGAGACGCCCGTCCTCCATCAGTTCAGAACAGTTTTTCCTGGCGGCGTAGATTTCCGAAAGAACCGATATTGGCCAGCGCGAAATTGAAGCGGAACTGGTTTTCGTTGCGGACTGACCCCAGGGCAAAGCGGCGATACTCGACGCTCAAGCCGCAGCAGTCCCAGTTGTAGGCGGCCTGAACCGCGGCATACTGCAGAAAGCCCAGATTGGCGTCGAAGCCCAGGTTGGTCGCTCCACTGAATCCCCGCTTGTTGGGTTGTCCATAGCCAAACAGAATCCGGAACTGGTTGAAAGCCTGTTGTGCGGCCGGGGTGGGGGTATCGCTGGGCGCCAGCAGATAGGCGTCGCCACCGCCAATGGTATACAGACCGAAACGATAGTTCACGAATGCGGTGCTGGCATTGATCCGGCTTTGCTTGAAATCGTAGTCGATGTCCCATTCCGCTTCGGTCCGGCTGGTGGCCTGGAATTTGAGGCGCGAGATCAGGGGTGAGAGCCGCCGGGCCTCAGCGAGGAAAGCGATACCGGTAAAGTCCGCGGTTGTCGTGAACACATTTCTCTGCCCCGGCACCAGGGCCCCTCCGAAGGTGGGATCAAGAAAATATTTCTGGCCCAGTTCCCAGGTGACGACTTCTCGCACCCGGGGATCAGCCTGACACGGAATTCCACCGCGATCCAGTTGTCGCTCCCACGGAACGGGACTCTCCGCCGCCGGATGACCGATAACAAGAGCTGCCATGCCGGTGGCGTCGCAGTCCTCTGGTTTCTCCGAAGTACGCTTGGCGTAGAGCCGGTTGACCACTGCATATTCGACTTCACTGGTGTTGCTCAGGATGTCACGCTCGTCAAAGCGCAAGATTCGCGAAAAATTATCGACTCCTGTAACGTAGCGGTAAGTGGCGCGCGGCTCGATCACGTGCTTCCATTTGCGTCCCCAGAATTCGCGGTCGTAAACCCGTTCGAGAGCAGGCGGGCGAAATTCCACCGATCCCTCGACCGCCCTGCGATTGATCACGTCGCTCCGCGCCGCACCCACCCCTACGCCGCCGCTGCTGGGAACGAGTTGCTGGGTGTAAAAGGTTTCGCGCAGAGACAGCTCCGGACGCACCGACCAGCCGTGTAGCAACAGCGGCAGAGAGAGCGTCGGGTGGAGGTCGAAGCGTCCGACCAGCGGCGCAGTTCGAAATGAAGGTTCGCTGCGGGACAGTCCTTCAGCAGCAACGTCATACGACCAGTAAAACGGCGAGCGCCAGATGGCGTGTTCCACGCTGGAAGACTCGAAGCTGGGAGCATGCAGAATGGTGATGACATCGCCCGGCGTCGTGCTTTCAAAGTTCTGATAGCGCTGGGTGGACCCGTTGTAGAAAAAGCCGCGCGTGGCGTTGGAGAGAAAAGCTTCCGACTTCACCTCCGAGTTCACCGCCTGACTGAAGACGTCGTTAAAGGCAAGGCGAAAAACGAAGGAACTCAGGTAATCGATGCTGGCGACGCCGCGGAAGTTATGCCCAAAAGTATCTTCCGCGCTTAGGCGCACCTCGTGCCCCCCCTGGTCCACCGGTGGGCTTCCGATGCCCCGGTCGAAAACCCCGAAATAGTTCAGGTACACATACGACTTTTCACTCGGCCGTGCTCGAAACTCAATCTGCGGCGCCCACCCGCGCCGGGTGAAATATTCGGCCCCGGCGGTGAGGTCCATGCTGCGATTGATGGTCCAGAAGATCGAATCTCCAAAGATTGTCCCCTTGATCGAAGACCTCCCGATGTTAGGGATGAGAAACCCGGTCTGCCTGGGCTCCCGCTCCACCGGGTGGGTGGCGAAGGGAAAATAAAAGACCGGGACGCCCTCAATGCGGAAAGTACTGTGATAGATGGTGGCGTTGCCGCCAACTTCCACGACAATCTTGTGCGCGTTGAACTCCCACTTGGGACGGGGCAGCTCGCAGGTGGTTATGGTGCCGTCGTACACCACATAGTGGTCAGGGCCAGTCTTCTCCACCACTCCACCGGAAAAGGCAAAGGGATTGGTGGTCGTCAAAGTCAGCCGCTTCCCTCGCAACCGCATGCCGGTCGTTCCCACTACATGTTCAAAGTGCCCGGATTCAGCCCGGACGTTGTATGTGGCGTGAGTGGCCTCAACGTGCTCGTCGTTGGGTCCGCCGTCGAGCACCACGTGACCATCCGCGATCGCTTCTCCGGTGTCGGAATTGTAATCAACCGAATCGGCATACAGAATGTACGTGCCATAGTGGATTTCCGCCTGCCCACGCAGTTTGAACACGGCGCCATCTTTTTCCTGCTGCAGGGCCCGGATGGTGACGTCCTGCTCTCGCACTATGGAGGGCGCAGAAGGCGGCGAGGATGGCGCGCCCTGCGTTTCGGCTGCAGAAAGCAACTGGCTGGTAACTACGGGCGGAGCGAGTAGCAGATGACAAACAAACGCCGCCGTGATAAGGAATCGAGTGCGGGATGTCATCGCAAGCGGACGAAACCCCTGGTGACGAGGTCCACGCTGGGGTATGGTGACGTTAGCACGGCCCCAGCCCGGTAGCAAAGTTCAGGACAGAGTTCAGGGCAAAGTCCCAGGCATCTGCGCAATTGTTGTTGGAGCTGTGGCATTCTTCTTGCGGGACCAGTTCATCTCTTGCCGCATAGCAGTCGTTTTGCCGCTGGAGTTTCACCGGGACCCGATCGTTCCTTCATGAAGCCAAGATTCGAACCCGATGTTCCGGCGGACGCAAGCGAAAACCTTTCAGAGATTCTGATTGATCCTGAAGCGTACGATGCCAGCGAGCAGCAATTTGCTGCCAGCCTGGAGACAACTGCTTCCCGCACTCGACCCAGGTTTGTGGTGGAAGATGAACCGCCCAAGACCGCGAACGGGAAAGAGCCCGAGAAATCCCTTCCAGCGGTAGAAACCTGTGGGGAAGCCCCGGAGACCGCTATGCCGGCTGCGGCGCAGGCCGAACCGGAGCAGGCGCAAGATCCCGATGCCTGGCGGCGCGAGGTGGCAGCACGATTGAGTCACTATCGGGCACGCCGGCGTACGCGGGAGCCACGCTATCCTTCGCTGCAATTGAAGTTCGAGACGGAGCCGAGTTCCGACGCTACTGCCGAGTTGCTGCAGCCGCCTGCTGCCCCCGTGGTGCGCCAGACCGTGGACTACCTGCCATCAGCCGCCGCTCCCCGCATCACCCTGGCTGAGCCGGCGAACTATCCGCGGATCATGCCCGCCATTACGGAGACGACGGCCAAGGTCATTGAATTTGCCAGCTACAATCCGGCGCCGCGGGCGCATGACGAACTAGCCGAACCGGTGCTGGAGCGTCCCAGAATCATGGAGGCGCCCGAACTGGTGCCTCCCCCACCAGCCCTCGGTGGTTTTCTGATTGAGCCAGTGGAAGAGCCCGCGAACGAGAGGCGGCCTGGATTCGAGATTCCGTTGCAGGCGGCGCCCATGGCACGACGCATCGCAGCTTCCGCCATCGATGCCACCCTGGTGATGTCCGCCTTCGCTGCTTTCGCGTACATTTTTGTTCGTATCACCGCTGAGCTGCCGCCCCTGACAAAGATAGCTGGAAGCGGGGTTCTCCTCATCGCCCTGTTCTGGTCCGCCTATCAATATCTGCTGCTGGTTTACAGCGGCGCCACGCCCGGCTTGAAGCTGGCCAGGCTCGAGTTGCACCGTTTCGACGGTGGTCCGGTCCCGCTGCGGGTCCGCCGCTGGCGCGTGCTGACGTCCGTCCTATCAGGACTGTCGTTGGGCCTCGGCTACGCCTGGTGCTTCCTCGACGAAGACCGCCTCTGCTGGCACGATCGCATCACACGGACCTACATGGCGCCCAAAAACAAGTAGGGCCGCCGCCCCAACGTAGGCCCGGACGCCCTCGTCCGGGTGGGTGAGCGAAGTTCACCGACGGTTTTGAAACCCGAGCAAAAACGACGGAACCGCGGAGCGTCGCTCCGCTGGGCGGGTGAGGGCGCCCGCCCCTACGTGAGTCGTGGTGGTCTGCTAACATCCTTTGGTGGCTCCGACTTCTCCTGTCCGCGTACGTTTTGCGCCCTCCCCCACCGGTCATCTGCACGTTGGCAATGCACGTACCGCCTTGTTCAACTGGCTTTTCGCCAGAAAGAAGGGCGGCACCATGGTGCTTCGCGTCGAAGACACCGACGTTGAACGCAGCGAGGCCCGTTTCGAAGACCAGCTTATTGCCGACCTCAAGTGGCTGGGTCTGGACTGGGATGAAGGGCCCGACCTGGGCGGACCGTATGCGCCCTATCGCCAGTCCGAGCGTCTGGACATCTACCGGGAGCACGCCGAGCGCCTGGTAGATCAGGGCAAGGCCTATCTGTGTTTCTGCAGCGAAGAAGATTTGCAGAAGGAGCGCGAACGGGCCCAGGCCGAGCATCGTCAGCCCATCTATTCCGGCAAATGCCGCGCCATCGATCCAGCCGAAGCCAGTCAGCGTCGAACCTCGGGAGAGTCCTGCGCCATCCGGCTGAGAATTCCCGAGCATCCCATCCGCTTTCACGACATTGTGCATGGCGACGTGGAATTTTCGAACGAAGTGGTGAGCGATCCGATCATCCTGCGCTCGAACGGAATGCCGGTGTACAACTACGTGGTAGTGATCGACGACGCGCTGATGAAGATCACGCACGTGATCCGCGGCGACGATCATCTTTCGAATACGCCGAAACAGGTTGCGCTGTACGAGGCACTGGGCTGGCCCGTTCCCGAGTTCGCTCACCTCTCGACCATTTTGGGCAGCGACCGGGAGCGACTTTCCAAACGGCACGGCGCTACTTCGATTGCCAATTTTCGCGACATGGGTGTGTTGCCCGAGGCGCTGGTGAACTATCTGGCGCTGTTGGGATGGGCGCCGACCGGCGGCACTCGGGAAATCTTCAGCCCCGAGGAGTTGAAGAAAGAATTTTCGCTCGAGCGGGTGACGCCGGCAGCGGCCATGTTCGACATGGAAAAACTGTTCTGGTTGAACCGGCACTACATCAAGAGTTGGCCGGTGGGAAATCTTACGGCACTGGGCGCGTGGTTCCTCTCCAAGGCAGTTTACATCGAGCTTGCGGATGCGAAGTGGCTGACTGCAGAAAGCTTTCCGGTCATTCATCTTGATGACGAACTACAACTCTGGCTCACCAAGGTCACGGAGCTGTTAGCTCCATCTGTTGACCGCATGGAGCAATTGCCCGACCGCGCCGCGCTGATCTTCAACTACGATCCGAAGGCCGCCCTGGCCGCTCCCGACAATGCCGAGGTGCTCGGCTGGGCCAACACCGACGCTGTCCTGGGTAGATTCACGGTCAAGATTCTGGAAGACGAATCCGCCACAGCGGCGCAGTTCACTCCGGAAAAATTCAAACAGATCGTGAATGAAGTAAAGGCAGAGACGGGGGCAAAGGGGAAAGAATTGTTTCATCCCATTCGCATCGTGATCACCGGTTCACACTCCGGGCCGGAATTCGACAAGCTGATTCCCATCCTCGAAGAAGGCAGCCGGCTCAAGCTGCCCAGGCACGTACTCAGCGTGCGCGAGCGGGTGGAAGAATTCGCCAGGCAGCGGGCCCACAAAAACTGATCCCGTGTGTGTGGGTCGGACACTCTTGTCCGACGCTTTTGACGTTGCTTTTGACGTTGATTTTGATCTGACTCTTGGAAAACCTGCCGCGGACTGTCCGGTTTGGACCTGGGTGTTCGAGCCAAAATCTAAGTCAAAATCTAAATCAAAATCTAAATCAAAGGCGTCGGACAAGAGTGTCCGACCACACTTGCGGTGCTAATCCTGACATCCAATCGACTCCGTGCTATCGTCCTTCCATGATTCGAACCCTGGCTGTTTTCATCCTGCTCGTGTCCGCCACTGTGTCTAGCTTGGCCAAAGAAAGATATCAACACCCTGGACCCATCTATCTCGACCATGGCGGCGAAAAGTGGGCGCAGAAGACCCTCCGCAAGCTTTCTCTGGAAGAAAAAGTTGGACAGCTGTTCATGGTCTGGGTGCGGGCGGAGTTTCTCAATGTAAACAGTCCCGAATATCTGCAACTGCGTGACAGCATGAGCAAATATCACATCGGCTCATTCGCTATGACGGTCCCTTGGGAGCCTCCATTCCTCTATCGCAGCGAGCCCTATGAGGCTGCCGAACTGCTCAATCGGCTGCAGCAGGACTCAAAACTACCGCTGCTCTTCGCCGCCGACTTTGAGCGCGGAGTGACCATGCGCCTTCGGGGCGCAACCCCGTTCCCGCATGCCATGGCCTTCGGTGCGGCTGGAAAGGAAGATTACGCTAAAGCCTTCGGGCGCATCACGGCCGAGGAGGCTCGCGCCGTCGGCGTGCACTGGAATTTCTTTCCCGATTCCGACGTGAACTCCAATCCGGCGAACCCCATCATCAACACACGTTCTTTCGGAGAAGATCCCGAGCAGGTTGGAGATCTTGTCGCCGCGTACATCCGGGGAGCGCGCGCCGCAGGAATGATGACCACGGCCAAGCATTTCCCCGGCCACGGAGATACCGCGACCGATTCCCACCTCAGCGTGGCCCAGGTCACTGGAGACCGGGCGCGTCTGAATTCCATTGAACTGCCGCCCTTTCGCAAGGCCATCGCGGCGGGAGTCGATTCTGTCATGGTGGCGCACGTCACCGTCCCCGCGCTCGAACCCGACCCCAACCGTGTGGCCACAACTTCTCCCGCGATCGTCTCCGACCTGCTCAAGCACCAACTCGGCTTTCAGGGCATCGTGGTTACCGATGCGCTCGACATGGCCGGTTTGACCCGTCTGTACTCCGCCAATATCGGTCGCGCCGCCGTGGACGCCTTCAAGGCCGGCAGCGATCTGCTGCTCATCCCGGCCGACCTGGAAGCGTCTTACAATGCCGTCCTCGAGGCCGCCCGCAGCGGAGAAATTCCCTCCGCCCAACTCGATGCCTCGGTCCTCAAGCTATTGAAGGCAAAAGCCGCACTGAGGCTCGACAAGGCCCGAATGGTGGATGTTGACACTCTGCCTGAAATCGTCGGCAAGCCGGAGAACCTGGCCCTGGGCCAGCAGATCGCCGACGACGCCATTACCCTGGTGCGGGACAACGGCAAGCTGCTGCCCTTGAAACAATCGGGAACTGTTAAGAACGGGCTTCCGTATCAACAGGTGGTAGAAGTGCACAACCGGGTAGTGGCCGTGGTGCTTTCTGACGACGTGCGCACCGAAGCCGGTCGTGCTCTGGAACAGGCAATCAAGGCCCGCGTGCCCGATGCCAACGTGATTTACGTGGATCCACGCATCGCAAATCTCATGTCGGACGAGATACTGAAGGCTGTGGACCAGGCGGAGTCCGTGATCGCGGCGGTTTACGTCGTGCCGACCGCAGGCAAAGCCATCCCAGGCTCGAACGGTCCCACGAATTCGGTTGCGCTCAATGATGCCAGTGCCACGCTGTTGCAGTCGATATTGGATCGTGCTGCAGCCAAAACTGCGGTCCTGGCCATGGGGAATCCGTACGTGGCACAGGATTTTCCCGCGATACAGAATTATCTTTGTACTTTTTCCAATGCCGGCATCTCGGAGATCAGCGCGGTCAAAGCTCTTTTTGGCCAGATTGCCATTCGCGGCCACCTGCCGGTCAGCATTCCCCATATCGCTCAACGTGGCGCCGGCATTGAGCGCCCGGCACAAATCGCCCAGGAAGGATCGCAATATGCGCATACCACAGCCGCTAAACGGTGATTCCCGTCCGATCTTTGTTCTCACCTGTGTTTTTGTCTTTGCCTTCGGCGTCTTGCTGGCCCTGCCCGGCTGCAGCGTCAACGTGAAGAAGGACAGTGAAGGGCAGGAAAAGAACGTGGATATCGAGACACCCATGGGGGCGCTTCACGTCTCCAAGGACGCCGACGTCCGCGACATCGGTCTCCCAGTTTATCCCGGCGCACGCCGTAAGGAGCATGGCGACGACGACCACGACAACAACGCCCACGTCAATATTTCCAGCGGCCTCTTCGGCCTGAAAGTGGTGGCCATCGAATACTTGTCCGACGATCCGCCCGAAAAAATCATCGCTTACTACAAGGACCAGCTCAAGAAATATGGCGACGTGCTGGAATGCCACACCACTGGCAATCACGCTGGCGCAATGATGAAGCCCGGCGATCATTCTGGCCATTCCGAACGACTGAAGTGCGAGGGAGACCAGAACGGCAAGACGGTGGAACTGAAAGTCGGTACCGAGCAGAACCAGCACATCGCCTCCATCAAACCCGGTGACGACGGCAAAGGCTCGGATTTCGGTCTGGTCTATGTTCAGGTGCGAGGCGGCAAGGACACCATCTGAGGCAGGGGATTGTAGATTTCAGATTGTAGATTTCAGATTGTAGATTTCAGATTGTAGATTTCAGATTGTAGAAATCCGCAATCCCCCCATCCTTGCCTCATCTCGCTGCCCTGCTGTAACTTGAGACTCAGTGGAGTATCCCTGTCATCGATGTGGTGCTGCCGTGGAACAAGGCACCGCCTTCTGCCCACAGTGCAATGCGCCGCAAATTCGGGTGGCTGTGGCGGAGACAGTACCGGCTTCGGGGACCACCTCTGAATCGTTCATTCCACCGCTGCCAGCTTATCTCGGCGCATCGCTCGGGACACGGATTGAATGGTCACAGGCCTGGCCGGCCACGGCCCTGGCCGGTCTGATCGCAGCCCTGCTCATGATTACTCCTTTTGCCGGCCTCGGATTGGGGATGCTGATCGGCGGCAGTCTGTCGGTGGTCTTTTACCGGCGCCGGGTCCCGGCGGCCCGCGTCACTCCGGGGATGGGAGCCCGCCTCGGCATGGTTACCGGCGTTCTGGGCAGCGGTCTTCTTGCCATCGTGCTCGCCATCCGCACTCTGCTGTTCCACGGATGGGACAGGGTCCGCGAAGATCTGATCGCTGGAGTCGAGCAAGCCGCGGCCCGCAATCCAGATCCGCAAACCCATCAGGTCGTGGAATTTCTCAAGTCTCCTCAGGGCGTCGTCTTGCTGCTCAGCATGGCACTGATCACTACACTGGTGGCCTTTGTAATCTTCTCTGGATTGGGCGGGGCTCTGGGTGCTGCCCTGCTTCGTCGCCGCAAAGAACACCTCTAGCCTGCACACGCCGCAAGGGCACGGCTTTCACCTGCGTCCGCGAAGATTGGGAAGGACGAGTTTACTTCGTGCCGCCAGACGCTGGAACGCCGTGGCGCTTCAGCGCCTGTGGTTGGCTGCTCGCGAGCGCGGCTCGAAATGCTGACGTCGGAGACCTCGCCGGGCTGCGAACTCATCCGTTTATAGGGATCCTTCGACTGCGCTCAGAAAGACAAGGAAAAATGGGAGGCAGAGCCCATTGCAGGGCCAAGGCCCTGCTCCACCCCAGGCTCGCCGCGCAAGTTGCGCGCCGCCGGAAGGCGGTCTATAGTCACCGTTATTTTCGGAGAGTGCCATGAAACATCTCCTGAACTGGGCTTTAAGCGCGCTGGCGGTCTGGATCGTAGCCCGGCTGGTGCCGGGCTTTCACGTTAGCGGACCGCTGGCAGCGTTGATTGCGGCGCTGGTGATCGGCTTCGTCAACGCTACCCTAGGAGTATTCCTGAAAATCGTCACCTTTCCCCTAGTCCTGCTCACTCTGGGATTATTCTGGCTGGTGATCAATGCGGCCATGATCGAACTGGCTTCAGCGGTAGTACCCGGCTTCCATGTAGATACTTTCGGCGCCGCCTTCCTGGGCGCGATCGTGCTGGCCCTGGTCAACATGTTCTTCCGCTGGTTGGCGGGAACGGGGAGAGACCGTGGCTAGACTTCGGGGAACGTCCCGCAGGTTTTAGTGGTGGGTTGAGGTTCGCTCCTGATCCAAGGCGTCATGCTGAGCTTGCGAAGCATCTGGCGTGGAGCGGATGTGCACCTGGCCGGAGTTGTACGCCTGCGCCCCAGATCCCTTCGACTTCGCTCAGTTTGGGCTCTTCGGGACTGACGTCCCTCAGGCCAGGTTGGGGGATGATTTTTTCTCTGCTTCACATCTGGCGAGGACGAGGCTTGTCCTTAGCAAAGTCGAAGGACGCCCTTGCGGCAGTCGGCGGGACGGCGGCGCTACAAACTACAGGCCACACGGAATCCGTAATCGGCGTAGTGAAATTCCGGCGGGATGCTGGAGCGGGCCGCGCACCGGCTCGCTTTGACGTGATGGCGCCAGGAACCACCCCGCGATGCCCGACGGTCGCCGCGGTCAGGACCTACAGGATTGCGCTCGGTCGAAATCGCATAGTAGTCGGCCTGATACCAGTCGCTGCACCATTCGTGCACGTTTTCGCAGATGTCATAAAGCCCAAGGGCATTGGGTGCGTACTGGCCCACCGGCTCCGGACCCTTCTTCCAACGTTGTTCGTAATCCGGCAATGACTGCGGCGGGTCGTCTCCCCAGGGATAGAGCTGATTTTCAACGCCGCCGCGGGCTGCCCGTTCCCACTCAGCCTCGGTCGGCAAGCGCCAAATCGAGCCACTAGTCAGGCTGAGCCATTCGCAATACTTGACCGCCTCAAACCAGGAAACGGCGACCACTGGCTGTTCCGGATGATTGAAAGCAGGGTCCCCGCAAAACGGCGCCGGGGGATCTCCCGTGGCGCGTACGAAGTGAGCGTAGGCGGCATTCGTCACGGCGCAGGACGCCAGGAGAAATTCATCCACCCACACGCGATGAACGGGACGTTCGTTGTCCTGCCCGGTTGCAGATCCCATCCAGAACCAGCCCGCTGGGATCCGCACCACTTCAGGCTCAACCGGGGTGGGGCGCATATCTGGAATGGACGAAGGCATGAGCTTACAGTCTAAAGCGTTCCTCCCATTTCTCGCCCGCCAGGAAAATCACTTCCACCCCAAAGTGGAAAATCGCTTCCACGGCTCTCCTCCGCGCACCTTGGGCTCACACTATCAACCTTGTTTTCATAGAGATACACTGATGGCTCGTGGTATCAAAAGTGCACTATATTCACCAGCAAGATCAAAAGGGTACGGACCCACAAAGACAAAGAATTAAGGTTTATGAAGACATTGTTGAAACTACTCATCGCCGGTCTAATGCTGATGGCCACAGGATTCGCGCAAGAACTAAAACGCGGCGCCCTGCCGCAGGACCCGGTCTCGGCGTCGCAAGTATCCAGAGAGCAGATCATTGCCACCGGCTCGCCCCAACGGCCTGCTCCCGTTGTGCAGCCTAAGGCGTTGCCACAATTGAATCCATCTTTGGGAGAAATTGCCCGCCGGGCCCGCGCCGCTCACGCTGAAGCCCCGAAGGCCCAGTTAGTAGTTGCGGACGAACCGACACCGCAAAAGTAGATTCTACCCAGCGGCGCGATCTGGCGTCCGTTTGGTGTCCTGCTTGCCGAAGACCTGCTCGAACGCCTGGTCCAGTTCAATCAGGGCGCGCCCACAGTCGCCTTTAAAACTCGATCCATGCATGATGGCCAGAGTGTCCGGCTTAAGGCTGGCCAGCTTATGCAGGTTATTTGAGGTTGCGCCGGTGTAGGGCACATAGTCTGCCAGGATTCCAGCCTGGTAGCCGCGCATCGCCTCTAGCGATCTGCCCACTACGTCCAATTCTGTCAGTGGTTCAAGATCTCCCGTCTGATGGAACAAGTCTGAACACAGGAGTGTCTTTTGGGTTTCCTCGAAGAGCAGACCGGCATCCCAGCCGTGCGGTAGATGTGGGGTCCGGCAATAGCGGAAGCGGTATTTGCCAGTCGAAAATGTTTCTCCATCGGCCAGGGGATGGGCCTCGCGTCCAATGAAGTCGTTCACGCAAACCAGCGCTCCCACCTGGCTGCACACAACATCGGCGTGAGGCGCCACGGCCAACCAGTCGTTGAGCGATCCGCACTCGTCCGACTCAAAGTGACTAAAGGAGATATGCCTCAAGTCGGTCAGCCTGATAAGCTTTGACACCGCTTCTCGAACTTCCGCGAACATACCTCGAAGTCCGGTATGAAATAAGAGCGGCTCCTGATCCTTGATTAGAAAATGATTGAACTGTAAATCGCCCCATGGGGCGTAGATCGAAATCCGGTAGACGTCCGGTGCAATCTCGGTAGTGCTAGCCATAATGGCCTCCCGTGTTATCGACAGAATCTCTTTCAGGATTTTAAGATTTCTTTCCATGAAAAGCAGGACAAAATCGTCAACCTTGGGAGGAATTTTTCGGCAGCGTTGTCCCCGTTGCCGCATGGGAGGAATTTTCCCTTATTCCATCTTCCGAGGTTTTCCGAAGATGTGCCCGCGCTGTTCTATCTGCGACCTGAAATTTCAGCGGGAGGAGGGATACTTCCTGGGGGCCATGTACATCAGCTTTGGCCTGGCGCTTGCGACCATCGCGCTGATCGCAGCCCTGTTGTGGGCCATTACCGGCTGGTGGATCACTAAAGACGTGACCTGGGCGGTCGTGTTGTTCGTTCCCCTCGCGCCGACCATTTCACTGTTCGCCCGCGTCCTCTGGATCTATCTGGACCAGGCCTTTGATCCGGAACCTCCGGAGCGGGGAAACATTAGTGCCGGCTCGGATTGAAGTTGGCCGTTGGCCGGAGTTGAAGCTGAGCGGCTGGCGAGAAAAAGGAAGCTGCGAAAAACCGTGCCCCTGGTTAAAGCCAAGGGCCAACGACCAATGACCAACGACCAACACTCAGCGCACTTCGGCGAGTTGAGTTCGCAGTTTGTGGGTGGCGCGGAACAGCGTGTTCTTGATTGTGCCTTCCGTCGTATTAAGCATGCCGGCGACCGTGCGCAACCTCATGCCGTGGTAGTGCTTGAGTTCGAACACCATCCGTTCGCGGGGAGAGAGGCGACCCAGGGCGCGAACGATGCATTGTTGCAGCTCGCGTCCGGCAAAGCTTCGCTCCGGGCTGGCGTTCGGGCTGTGGTCGGGCATGCGGTCAAGCAGATCGTCCTGCTCGCCATCGGGAGAAGCCGTCGTATTCAAGTCCCGGCCGCGAGAATGCTTCTTGCGCAGGTGATCCAGGCAGAGATTGGTGACGATGCGATAGATCCAGGTGTAGAAGGAACACTCAAAACGGAAGCGTGCCAGATTGATATAGGCGCGCAGAAACGCCTCCTGATAAATGTCCTGCCCATCTTCCGCCGAGCCGGTAAGGTGGATGGCCAGGCGCAGCACGGCGCGATCATACTGCCGCACCAGTTCTTCGAAGGCGGCCGTATTCCCCTGCTGGGCCTGACGAATCAGCGCGGAGTCGTCCACCCGGATCGGCGTGCCCGAGGCTGGCTTGCCGGAAGCCAGAACCGGACGGTTCAGGTATGGCGTCAAACGAATTTTGCCGCTCTCAGACATACTCATATCGGTTTACCCAACGAACTTGTAACCCGTGCCGTGCACGGTGAGGATGAAGCGAGGCTCGTCCGGCTTCGGTTCAACCTTCTGCCGCAAGCGCACAATGTGCGCATCCACGGTGCGGGTGGTGGGAAAGCGTTCATAGCCCCACACATCCTCAAGCAGGCGATCGCGGCTCAGAGTCTCGCCGGGATGGCACAGAAAATATTTCAGGAGCTCGAATTCCTTGGACGAAAAATCCATGGCCTTGCCGCTGCGTGAAACCTGGCAACTTTTCAGATTCACCTCGACTTCACCAAAGGAATACCGCTCCTGATCCTTGGGAACAGTCTTGGCGCGACGCAGGACTGCCTTCACCCGGGCCAGCAACTCGCGGATGGAAAACGGTTTGGTGACATAGTCATCCGCACCCAGCTCGAGGCCGACTACCTTGTCCACTTCCTGGCCGCGCGCCGTCAGCATGATGATCGGCACCGAGGGCCGCTTGGCCTTGAGCTGCTTGCAGACGTCGAGGCCGCTCATGCGGGGCATCATCACGTCGAGGATGACCAGGTCGGGAGCTTCCTTCAGGGCGCGTTCCAGGCCAGCCACGCCATCCGGAGCGGTAATCACGTCATATCCTTCGAATTCGAAGTTGTCGCGCAGGCCCGCTACCATGTTGGGCTCGTCTTCGACAATCAGGATTCTGGTCATGTCGTAAATCCTTGCTTCCGCTATGGTCGAGCTTCTCTCGACTGGACAGCCGAGGGCGGCTGTCCCCACGTGGTTCCTGCTAGGCCGATGCTGCCTTACCGTTGTTCAGCCCGGGCCTGACCGGAAGCACTATGGTGAATTTGCTGCCCTGGCCCGGCGTGCTATCCACCGAGACCTCGCCACCATGGGCCTGCACGATATGACGCACCAGTGAAAGGCCCAGACCGCTGCCTTTCGTGTTGTGCACCAGCGGGTCCCCCACGCGATAGAACTTCTCAAAGATTTTCTGCTGCTCCTGGTGCGGGATGCCAATACCCTGGTCTACCACTTCCAGTTTCACCGAGCCGTTGTCGCGATAGAGATTGACACCGATGTACTTTCTGTCCTGCGAATATTTGAGCGCGTTGTTCACCAGGTTTAGTAATGACCGCGCCATGGCTTCGCGGTCCACGCGCATGGGCGGCACTTCGTCAATCTTCTCTTCAAACTGAAATCCGCTCTGCTCTAGCTGGTAGCGATAAGAATCGAGCGTGTTGTGCACCAGCTCGCTCATGTCGGTTTCGCGGAAGTCGTATTCCTTTCGTCCCGCCTCGATGCGCGAGAAATCGAGGATGTTGTTGATCAGCGCGGTCAGGCGTTCACTCTCTTTGCGGATGATGCGGTAGTACTCCTGATATTTCTCCGGACTGGTGAGCCGGCCCATTTCAAGGGTCTCGGCGTACAACCGGATCAGCGAAAGCGGCGTGCGCAGCTCATGCGAAACGTTGGAGACAAAATCGGATTTCAGCCGAGCCAACGCCATTTCCTTGGTCACGTTGCGATAGGTCAGCGCAATTCCGCCGGCCAGCACCAGGGAAAGCGCGGCCAGGGTGAGTAAACTCATGCGCGCGAAGCGCTCGCCGATGGCCGCCAGAGTATTTCCCCGCAGCTTGATGGCCAGGGTCAATCCCGGGAATGCACCTTCAAGGTTTCTCTCCACTTCGGGAGCGCCGCCGTCCCATCCCGTGGACTGAGCCAGCGCCGTGGACTCGTATTTGCCGCGCAGCATCATGACAGCATGATTCTTGTCGCTCTGGGCGTCGGCTACATTGCGGTTGATAACATCATCCAGAGTCTGCGGAAAGAATTGGTCTTTCAGGTAGTCGGCATCCAGGGCTGCACCTGCGATGGCAAGCGGTCCCTTCTCTCCGTCTCTTACGACAAACAGTGCGGTTGATTGATAGACTTTCTTGTCACCACGCGGCACCCATTCCCCCTCGAAGATATAGGGCGATCCCTTTTTCTGGAGATGGACCAGTTTCTCGGATGTGTCGTGGAAGTCCATCTTCAGCCAGCCCTCGTACATCTTGTTCAGCCAGTCGGCCTCTTCGCGAAACCCCTCTTCTTTTTTCATGCGGCCGGATTGCGAACGAAACACCATTCCGGTCTCCGGGGAATACATGAATACGTGCGCAACGTAGGGATGCGCGGCCAGAATCTTGTCGAGCGTCGGCTCACACAACTCACTGGGCGGAGGGAAGTCGGCGCGCACGTCGTCCAGCAGCTCGTATGCTTTGTGATTGATCTGCTTTTCCGAGATGGCCAGTACCTGGCTGTATTCCCGCTGGAAGGTGGCTTCCACCGCACGGTCACGCTCAATGTGTCTCACATGCCAGACGCTCAGGATCACCAGGGCGGCAGCGGGCAATACCACCGCGAGCTCCAGGGTAAGGAGCAACCGGGATCTTTCGTTCCGCCGTTTCGTTTTCATGCCTGGATTCCTGATCCGGGGGTGTCAGCTACCACCCGCCCACAACTAAACATAGTCAGATGGGACCATGCCAGTGTCAATCGGGGGTAAAAATACGTAAAAAGTTGTGAACTGGTTGATCAGGAAGGTGCACTTCGAAAGACAGCCACCGATTTACGCGGATTTCACGCGGATCAGAACAAAATCTTGATCCGTGACAATCCGCGGCTGATTGTGGTCTTTTTGTGACTACGGCAGTCTGAAGTCAACCGTAACGAAGGTTTCGGCCTCGACGGCGCGGCCGTTTACCAGGTAGGGCTGGTAGCGCCACTGCTTCACCGCCCGATACGCGGCCTGGCCGAGAAGGAAAGAGCCTCGTACCAGCTTCAGGTCCTGAATGGTACCGTCCCGGCCAATCCATGCCTGCAGTACTACCGGACCTTGCAAGCGCGCCTTGACCGCTTGTTCGGGATAGCTGGGCAGAACTTTCCGCAGCAGCAGCCTGCGAGAAAGTTCCTCGGACAGAGACACGGGCTCGAGGGCGGCGAGAAGCGACGGGGCAATCCGGGCCACGCTGCGCATGCTCGCACTCTGCACCGGATTGTTCAAACTATCCGGAATGCGGACGGCGGTCGTGGCCGCGGCCGGTTGCGGACTGGGCGGCGGGGCTTCAACATGACTTGGTTGGGCCAATTCCACTGGCTTTGTGGCGGCGCCCTGAAATGGGTCTCTCACCGGAGTGACGCGGATGCGCCCGACCGCCCGGCCTGGAGGCGCGGCCTGCTGATCGTCATTCTCGGCTACCAGGACCGGAGGTCCCCCAGTGTCGCTCCCATTGGGCCGATGCAGCCAGGCTTGCGTCTGTTCCAGCATGCGTCCGTAGATTCTGGCCACGGAGGTCTTCGTACCTTGTCCGCGCAGCGGCTCGCTGAATACGTAACCTACGGAGAGAAAGGCGATCGCAATGGCCAAACCTGGCAACACCCGGCTTCGACCCTTTGGCCGAAGGCTCGCCGATGACGAAAAACTCGGCTGCGGTGCGTTAAACAGGGTTTGCACGCGGGATCGATACAACAGATCGTCGTCAAAGATCGGCTCGGCTGCGACCACGGGCGAAACACTTTCCGTACGGCGTGGGGGAGGTGGGGAGGGCCAGGCACGAAGACGCGGCAAGGGATGCGGAGCCTTGCCGTCCGAAGCCGTGCTTTCTTCGACATCATTCTCCAGATTCTCCAAAGATTTGTTCTCGAAAGCCGGAAATGGCTGAGCTTCAGCACGCTTCGCGATCGCATCTTGCCCGGAGGAAGGACCCATGCGTGGCAGCCAGGACTTCATCTGGACAAGAAATGGATCACAAGTCAGCAAGGCATACTTCACTTTATCGGGAAGGAGCGGCCGGCCCAGGACCAGATCGGCGCCCGCTGCCACGGCGCCCGCAGCGGCCTCCGTATTAGCAATGGCTATGGTAAAGGCCGAGTGGTTGGCCTTCAGTTCACGCACCGTCTTCAGCAGGAAAACCGCTTCCAGTCCTTCGTTCCAGTCCGAGACCACGACATCGAAGCTGCGGCTGGTGATCTTTTCCACTGCGCTGAAGATTTCCGGACAAGTCTCAACTTCAAATTCGAGATCTGTGAAAGCAAGACTGAGGGCGCGTGAGGCCTCTTCATCGGAGGAGAACAGCAGAGAGTGTGGCCACATAGTAATGAGACTAGTTTGGAGGCGGCCAAGCCACAAGTTACGAACTGCCCGGCAGGTGGCCGCTGCGGACCATGTAACCGCCACACCGGTTACCTGTCCCAAAGGACAAATGTCCACGGTAACTGCCGAGTTCGTTCCGCCGGCTGCGGCATGCTGCGGGCAGGCTTTTGCCGGATTGCGCGGACAAAACTGGGTGAAAACACTGAACCGACCGGCGGGGACGCCAAACCGCCCCGATTACTTCCGGAATTGCTGGGCCACCGATTCTGGCAAGTCCTCTTCCAGTTTGGCGGCAAGCCAGCGCTGCAGTACGGACCGCTGCTCAGATGGAATCATCAGCGAACGTAGCCCGGCTCGTCCGCTTTCGTCGCGCCAGCAAACTTCGGCATCGATCTTGAGGCGGACCGATTCGCCGGGCAGCATAAACATCACCCTCACCTGCGCTCCGGACTTCAGGGCGGCGGGTGATCCAGTGACGGCCATGCCGCCCTCGCTGATATTTATCAGACGGCAATTGATTTCCTCGCCGTTGGTCAGGAGGGTTGCCGAAGTTTCGGTCGGACAACGAAAGGAACGGCGGCGCTCCCGCACGATCAATCCGAAGGCGGCTTTCAGGGTTCGCCCCACCGAACTGGCGGAAAGCGGTTTTTCCATCAAAAAATTCGCCTGGATTTCGGACTTTGCCGATTTGCTCGGATCCGTAATAGCAAAGGTGACAGCGGTCCGATTGGATGGGGATAAACGGGCCTGCCCGAGCACTTGATCGGCCTCCGGCAGCCCGAAGTCGATGATGACCGCCTCGAATTTCTTGCGGCGCAGCAAGGCCAGAGCCATGTTGACATCAACACAAACCTCGGTCGCAATTGCGAGCTGCTGCATGCCCTCGGCCAGTTGCTGAATCGCGGCCGAATCATCGCAGACAAGAAGCACCCGACCCATCGAAGCGCTTGCCCCAGGAGAGCCCATTCCCTCAAACCCCTCCCCGCCAGTCTCGCTCTGTTGCTCTGTCGCAGCTCGATTGTGCCCTGTAATGAGACAGTTGCGGATTAAATTCCACTGTTCGTCGGAAAACCGGAATGGCCGGTGCTGATCGTCGTAAACCTGGAACTTCAGCGGGCCCATGCAAGGTCCTCCGAGAGCGTCGAAGCCTCAGCCGCCCAAGGCCTCGTTGAGTCGGGAGAGCGCCACTTTTTGCCGGCCATCGTCTGCAAAATTCGCCGGATCGAGCCAGCGCTCGAAATTGGCCTTCCGCACCGGCCATTCAGAATCCAGCATGGAGAACCACGCGGTATCCCGATTTCGTCCTTTGACGATCATGTGTTGGCGGAAAATGCCTTCGAAGCTGAAACCGAAGCGTACTGCGGCTCGCCGCGAAGGCGCATTGAGGGCATTGCACTTCCATTCGTAGCGGCGATAACCCAGGTCCTCGAAAACATGACGCGCCATGAGATACATGGCCTCGGTCGCCTGTGGGGTCTGTTGCAGTCGCGGAGTGTAGAGGATGCTGCCTACTTCGATCACCCGATGGACGGGCTCGATTCGCATGTAGGCGGCGTATCCCGCCGCTTTTCCGGAGGCCGAATCCACGATCGCGAAGAACAACGGATCTTCGGAAGCCGCTATCCGCCGTAAGTGGATGTCGAAAGCCGCGCGGTCGGAAAATGGTCCCTCAAACAGATATTGCCAAAGCCGGTCTCCGGACTCCCCACGCGTCCCTTCATAGAGCGAGTCCCCGTGGGCGCGAGGGTCAAGAGGCGCCAGCGTAACCAGTCGTCCCTTAAGCGTCGTCCGTACCGGGCGACGGGCTGGGGCGGTGTCAACGCCAGGGCCGATCGGCATTGCGACTTCAGATGTGGCTTCGTCCACCATTAGAGATTTGTCCTTTCCAGAGCAGAGGCCGCAGAAGGTTAGCAGGCGCAGTCGTTAGACACTATAGTGCACCGGTCTGGGCTTGCGCGGGACGGTGCTGGCGGACGGCAATCGCGAGCGCGTTTTTCGATGTAGGTTCGTTCGCCCTGGAAGTCGAGGATGGCGGTGCTTGCGGCCTGCCCAACGGGACGACCGCGAGCGGCCGCCCCCGGTGGTCGTGGCGGGTTCACATCTTTCTAGTGCCGGTCGCGATCACGGTCATGATCACGATCGTGATCGTCGTGGTGGTTATGGCGCCACTCCCAATATGCCCTTTGCTGATCGCGTTCAAGTCTGCGATAGTCGCGACCATCGGTATGATTCTCGACCACCCACTGGTGATAGTAAATTCTTTCGTGATCGTCCCAGCGATGATACTCGTTGCGATACGGGTCATAGACACGATAGCTTCGGGTTGCACAACCCGTGGTCAGGGCCGGCGCAAGAAAGGCCATAGCCAGTAGCATAGAACTGAGATACCGGTATCGACCATGCATAGCGTCATGCCTCCTTTAGATTGAACTTGCTTCCGGAAACTTGGGTGCGGCACAGGACCATTAAGTTGCTCGCAGCCCCTCAAAATACAGTTTTCTCCCGATCCTGCTGTCGAATGTTTGTTGAGGTCGTACGTTCCTGATTCGGGAAGAGTTAGGTCTGGGCTGGTCCTCGGCCATCTTGCTCCGGGTCGCGTTGCCCGCGTATGATGCAGCGTTTATGACTGCGAAAATATCTCCACGTCCATCGGGCCTGCGCGAAAAGTCGCAACTGATGTCTGCCTCGGAAATCGAGCGTACGCTGGTCCGCCTGGTGCACGAAATCATCGAGAAGAATAATGGCGCGGAGGAACTCGGGCTGGTCGGGATCCGACGGCGCGGCGTGCCGCTGGCACAACGACTGGGACAGATGATTGCTCGCATTGAGAAGACGCCGGTGCCCGTCGGCACGCTGGACATCACTCTGTATCGTGACGACTTGTCCACCCTGGGACCAAAGCCGGTGGTGCAGAAAACCGAGATCGGCTTTCCCATAACCGGCAAGAACGTCATTCTGGTGGATGACGTTCTCTACACCGGCCGCACCATTCGAGCCGCGCTGGACGCGTTGTTCCGCGAAGGGCGTCCCAAACGAGTTCAGCTGTGCGTTTTTATTGACCGTGGACATCGCGAATTACCCATTGAGGCCGGGTTTATCGGACGCAAGGTGCAAACCTCGGACCGGGAAATTATCGAAGTGAAACTGCGCGAGGTGGATGACGCAGAGAAAGTTCTGCTGGTCGAACGGCAAGATTGATTGACCGAATGGGAGGTCTCATTCGTGCGTTAATCATCCGCACCGATTCTGGCAAGCCGTATTCGACATGTCATACTCTGGCAAATCATGAACCAAGCTGCTCGCGGCTCCCTGCTGGGCATTGAACATCTCGGAGCCGAGAATATTATGGGCCTGCTCAAACTGGCCCGGCGGATGAATCCCCTCAAGCCACGCCCTTTGCTTCGGGGCAAGCGCGTGCTGCTGCTGTTTTACGAAGCTTCCACCCGCACCCGCAGCTCCTTTGAAATCGCGGCCAAATCGCTGGGAGCCATGACCACATTGGTGCTCTCCAGCGGGTCAAGCATTGAAAAAGGCGAATCGCTGCTGGACACCGGTTACACCCTGCGGGCGGTGGGTGCGGACGCGATCGTGATCCGGCATCCCCAGGCCGGTGCTGCGGCGCTGATGGCGCGGTATCTCGATATCCCCGTGATCAACGCCGGCGATGGAATGCATGAACATCCCTCGCAGGCCCTGCTTGATGCCTACACCATCCTGCGCCACAAGAAAGCACTCAAGGGTCTGCAGGTGGCGATCGTTGGCGATATCTATCACAGCCGAGTGGCGCGCTCTGCGATTCACCTGCTCAGCAAGTTTGGGGCCCGCATTACGCTCTGCGGGCCGCCGGAGTTTCTGCCGGACACGGCCCTTACCCTGGCGCCGGGGTTGCACATCGTGCGCACGGTGGAGGATGCGGTCCACGGGGCCGACGTGATCATGACGCTGCGGGTGCAGAAGGAGCGTCTGGCAGGTACGAAGATCAGTTTGCAGGATTACGTTGCCCGCTACCAGATGAACATGGCGCGCCTGAAGCTGGCAAAAAAGGACGCCATGCTGATGCACCCCGGGCCCATCATTCGCGGACTGGAGTTGACCTGGGAAGTCGCGGATTGTGCGCAGTCTGCGATTGTGGAAGAGGTGCGGAACGGAGTCCCCGTGCGCATGGCGATCCTGGCCAAGGCCCTGGGGAAGGCGGGATGAGGACAACAACTTCAATTCCGCGGACTTACGCGGATCAAAACGGATCAAGGCATTACGAACTGAAAGAGATAATCCGTGAAAATCCGCGGCCAGAAATCAGGGGTTGTACATTTGATTAAGAAAGAAAACTACAGCCTGCTGATCAAAGGCGGCCGGCTTATCGATGCGGCGGCCAAGATCGACGCGCCGATGGATGTCCTGCTGCGGGACGGACTGGTGGCCGAGATCGCGCTGCCCGGCAAAACCCGCGGCACCGCGCATGAGAAATTTGATGCCCGGGGGCTGATCGTCTCTCCCGGCTTCATCGATCTGCATGTTCACTTGCGCGAGCCCGGACAAGGCTACAAAGAAACCATTGCCACCGGCACGGCTGCCGCTGCTGCCGGAGGATTCACTTCCGTCTGTTGCATGCCGAACACGCAACCCGTGGTGGACTCGCCGGAGTGGGTCACCTGGCTGCAGCAGCCGGAGCGCGGCGCGGTGGTGAACGTCTTTCCGATTGCGGCTGCAACCCATGCCAGCAAAGGGGCGGTGCTTACCGACTTCCGCGCGTTGCAGCGGGCCGGGGCGGTGGGCGTCAGCGATGATGGCAAGCCCATTCTCAACGACAGCGTCATGCGCGAGACCATGCGCCTGTCTTCCGAAATCAATCTTCCTGTAATTCAGCACGCGGAAGATACGCGCATGACCGACCGCTGCTCCATGAACGATGGGCCCACCGCGTTTCGCCTGGGCCTGCGCGGCATGAAGGCGGCGGCCGAGGCCTCGATCGTGGAACGCGATGTGCAACTGGCGCAGCAGTTCACGGGCGCGCGGCTGCACGTGGCCCATCTTTCGACCGCGGACGCGCTCAAAGCTGTACGCCGGGGAAAGCGCAGCAAGTCCAACGTGACCTGCGAAGTCACGCCCCATCACTTCGCGCTGACCGATGCGGACGTCGGCGAGTACGACACCAACTACAAGATGAATCCGCCGTTGCGGTCGGACTCGGACCGCGAAGCCATCCTGGTGGCGCTGGCCGACGGCACCGTGGACGCCATCGCCACCGACCACGCACCCCACGCACCCCACGAAAAAATCATTGAGTTCGAGCGTGCCGCCTTCGGAATTACCGGCCTTGAGACTGCGCTCGGACTCGCCATCACGCACCTTCACCGCGGACACAGGATTCCGCTCAGCAGAATTGTCGAACTCTTCACTTCCGGCCCGGCGCGTGTGTTCAGCCTGAGAGGACGTGGCACGCTGGTTCGCGGCAGCCATGCCGACGTCACCATCTTTGATCCGCAAAAGCGCTGGACGTTTGACGCGTCCCAGTCACACTCGCGATCGCACAATACTCCGTTCGGCGGAGCGCAGCTGACGGGGAAAGTTGTAGCGACGATTGTGAGTGGGCGGGTTGTGTACCGAGTGGACTGAAGCGCTCATGTTTGTGTAGGGACGGATCTTCGACCCGACCAGGCCGAGCGACGCTCGGCTAGAACATCGTCAAACCTTCATACCGACAAGATTCCCATCCTCTTTCCCACCCCCTTCAGCACCTGCAGCGCCTGCTGCAATTGCTCTTCAGTATGCGTGGCGGTCATGATCG
This sequence comes from Terriglobia bacterium, assembly GCA_020073395.1. Lineage (GTDB taxonomy): Bacteria > Acidobacteriota > Terriglobia > Terriglobales > Acidobacteriaceae > JAIQFF01. The sequence goes on along the minus strand of JAIQFF010000003.1, from coordinate 39,347 downwards.
TCCTTATGCGGGCTTTACCCTCGGGCACGGTAGGGAAGGCAATCCCCGTACCCAGCACGCCCTCTTTGAACAGTTCGCGGGAAAAATCCATGGTGAGTTTGCCGTCGCCGATGATGATCGGAGTGATTGGGGTTTCGCTGGCGGGCGTGGTCTTGCCTCCGATGTCGAACCCGAGCAGACCCAGTTCCCTCTTCCAGAAGCGGGTGTTCTCCCAGAGTTTGTCGATGCGCTCGGGCTCGCTTTCGAGAACGTTGAAAGCCGCAATGCAAGTAGCCGCTACTGAAGGCGGATGCGAAGTTGAGAACAGAAACGGCCGGGCGCGGTGATAGAGAAAATCGATCAGGTCGCGGGTGCCGCAGACGTAGCCACCGAGTGCCCCGATTGCTTTCGATAGAGTCCCCACCTGGATGTCCACGCGGCCGTGCATTTTGAAGTGATCGATGGTGCCGCGACCGTTGCGGCCCAGCACGCCGGAGGCATGCGCGTCGTCCACCATCATGATGGCGCCGTACTTCTCCGCCAGGTCGCACAGTGCGGGCAGCGGGCCGATGTCGCCGTCCATGGAGAAGACGCCGTCGGTGATCAGCAGCCTCTTGCCAGGCTGGTCTTTGATGCTGGCCAAGCGCTCCTCCGCCTGGGCGATGTTCTTGTGTTCGAAGACCAAAATCTTGGCACGTGACAGGCGGGCGCCGTCGATGATCGAGGCGTGGTTCAGTTGGTCCGAGATAATGAAGTCCTCTTTGCCCAGCACCGCCGACACCGTGCCGGCATTGGCCGCGAATCCCGACTGGAAGACCACGCAGGCTTCCACATTCTTGAAACGGGCGATCTTCTCTTCCAGTTCCATATGAATTTTCATGGTGCCGGCGATGGTGCGCACCGCGCCCGACCCGACACCGTACTTGCGGGTGGCCTCAAGCGCCGCCTCGCGGAGCTTGGGGTGTGTGGTCAGGCCGAGGTAATTGTTCGAGGCCAGGTTGATAACCTTCTTGCCGTCAAAGGTGCAGACCGGGGCTTGTTCATCCTCGAGGACGCGCAGGCGAAAATGCGTGCCCTTGGCCTTGAGATCGTTGAGTTGATCAGTCAGGTAAGAAAGCGGATTGGAACGGGCGGTGGTAGTTGCCATCTGACTTTCTCCGATTGCGTGGCGGATGGTGACCTTACAGTTTAATACTGGTTGGGGATTCAAGAACCAGTTTGCAGTTCGCGGTTCTCGGTTGTCAGTTGCGCCAGGGATTTCAGGTCGCGCACTTCGACGTCAGGTCGGGCGGAGGCGGCTTTGGCGGCACCGGCCCCGGGACGGCGCGATGGGCGGTTTACCCAGACGGTTGCAATTCCGAGAGATTTGGCGGGGATTACGTCGTGATAGATGCTTTGCCCGACGTGAAGCCAGTGGCTCGGGACTACTCCGGTGCGTTGCTGAGCGAGTTTGAATATCTGCAGCGATGGTTTGTACGCCCGGGCCTGCTGCGCGGTGATCACGTAGTCGAAGGGTACTTCGAGGCGGCGTGCCGTGGAGGCAAAAAGGTCGTCGTCAACGTTGGAAATGATCGCGAGCTGGTAGCGCGCCTTGAGTTTGCCGAGGGCCGCGATCGTATCCGGGAAGGGCAGCCATTCAGGCACCGAGTCGGGCAATGAGCGTGCCTGGGATTCGGTCGGCGTGAATCCGAGGTGTTGGCCGAAGCGGTGGACGACCGACTCGAGAACCTGGCGATAGGAACGGAATTCTCCCTGTTCGGCTTCTGACTCGAATTCAGAGTAGAGGCGCAGAAGTTCGGAGTCAGAGATGGTCTCGCCGTGCGCGGCGAGGATGGGGCGCAACGCGGAGAAGATACCCGTCTCCCAATCGATGAGGGTGCCGTAGCAGTCGAAGGTCAGAAGGCGGAATTGATCGAAGTTCAACATGATTGTAAAAAGCGAACCCAGGGCTTTGCGCCCTGGGCCGCATGGTTGCGATGAACCACTACTTCACTTCAATCGGTTGTTCGAGCTTGAAGCTGAGAGCGGACTCGGCGGGCAGGACAATGTCCTTGTTGCCGGTGAAAGCAGCACCGCCGGTGCCCGCGCCACCGCCCGCCAGGGCTCCGATGGCTGCGCCCTTGCCGCCGCCCGCCAGACCGCCGATCAATGCGCCCAGACCTGCACCGCCGCCCGCCATGATAGCGGTTCGCTTACCTTTGCCCGCTGCCGTGCGCACCACGGAAGAGGTGGAAATGGACTGCTCCGCCCCGCCCACGGTGACCGAAGTCAAACGCAACTGCAGCGACGCTCCACCCTTGAAACGGCCCAGGGGCTTGGCATCAACTACCGTTCCGGAAGCTGTCGCTCCGGCAGGGATCGCCGTCTTGCCATCAACCACAACCGGGCTGGCCAGAGTAGCGGTAAAGGTCTGGCCGGCCGAGCTGATCTTGGAGCCGACCGTTTGTCCCAGCCGAACCGTCAATACCGTGCCTGCCGGGACCACCAAAGGCTTCGGAGCCTCGGGCTTCATGTTCGACATTGCCGAACCAGAGCCGGCGGTGGTTCCACTCGGCGCTGCCGCACTACTGCCGCTGCTGTCGCTGGAAGAAGGTGACGCAGTGGAAGAACCTGAGTCGGGCGGAGCGGCGGGCTTATTGCAGCCGAGCACCGCAAACAATAAGTAGAGACCAAGGGTCAGTGCTGTCAAACGGATTCGCATGATTTCCTCCATGACGGGATGATCAATCGGAAAGTGGATTACGCGCAAATGCTCTCAACCGGGTGCTGACGAGGGCTCCCTAACAAGTGCCTAGATTTTATCCTCATGCGCCGCAGAAGTCGAAGTCATGGCGGCGCCAGGATTTTCATTTTGCGGGCCTTTCTCCTTCTCTGGGTCCTCCGGCTCCAGGCCGGTGACCATGGGCGGGGTGCCCGCCACTGGCGCGGCGGCGAGTCTTTCCTCGTCTTCCTCGGGCTTTTCTGCCAGGAATTTCGCAGTGTTCAGCAGGGGCCGGCCCAGCGACGGATTGTAGCCGGTCCAGGCGCCGTCCGATTCCGCACCGTGCTCAAACTGGGCACGCATGGCTTCCATCTTGGAATCGAGATCATCGAGGTAGTGGAGCATGAGCGCCTCGGGGAACATGGGCAACTTAGGTGAGCCGAAATCATACTGGCCATGATGGCTGATAATGAGGTGCTCGACCAGCGTCTTGAGCGGTTCGGGGAATCCCGCCACCAGCGGCAGCTTGGCCTGCAGCATCTCCAGTTCAATGATCATGTGTCCCAGCAACTGCCCGCGCGTCGTATAGGAAAACGATCGGCTGTAGGTCAGCTCGTGGATCTTGCCGATATCGTGAAAGAAGGCGCCGGTGAGAAGCAGGTCGCGGTTGATATGCGGATAATTGCGGCACATGAGGTCACAGGAATTGAAAAGCGAGACCACGTGCTCAAGCAATCCGCCGATGAAAGCGTGATGCAGCGTCTTGGCGGCGGGGGCGTTGCGGTAGGCTTCCGCGATTTCCGGATCCGCCATAAAAGCCTCCACCAGCGCCTTGAGGTGAGGATCTTTAAAAGTAGCGACGTAGGCCGCCAGGGTTTGCCACAACTCACCAATATCTTTCGTGGTTTTAGGGAGGTAGTCAGCGAAATCGACCTCCGATGCTCCCATGCGGCGTAGCTTGTGGATGGTCAGCTGGAACCGGTTCTTATACTTGTTGATCAGGCCCTTGACCTTGATGAAGTCATCCTGATCGCAAGCGTCGATGGCGTCCTCGACGTTGTCCCACATCTTGGCCTCGAGGTGGCCGCTGCGATCGCCCAGGGTGAAAGCCAGGTAAGGCTCACCGCTCTTTTTGGGTTTGACCTGGCGGGAAACTACCACAAAAGTGGAAGTGATAATCTTGTTCTCGAACCGAAGGCAGTCGGAAACGAAAAATTCTTTCATAAAGTACGGCCTGTCTCTCGCTTCCGGGGGCTCGGGGATCTCCTAGATAATGCCCAGCTTCTTCTTCTTTTTCTTCAGCTCTTTGGCGCCGGCTTCCTTGGCCGTAGTTTCGACGGGCGCGGTCTGGTTGGGACTTGCGCCAGTGTCCACATACCCGTTGGCGATCTTGATGTATGCCTCCTCGCGCAGCTTCTGCAAGTACGCGCGCAGGGCGGGCTGGAGCTTCTGCATGTAGATCGCGTCCTGAACCTTGCCCTCGATCTGGCTGAGCGGAGGCACACCAGCCTGCTGGTGTTCGGTGACCTTGAGGATGACAAAGCCCTGCTTGGTGCGGATGACCTCAGAAACCTCGCCGGGCCTCATGGCAAAGGTCTTGTCCTCGAGCTCCTTGGCCAGAGTGGCGCGCTTGAAGTAACCGAGATCGCCACCCTGAGCGGCGGTGGGCCCGTCCGAGTTCTTCTTGGCGATTTCGTCGAAGGCGGCTCCTTTGCGAATCTGGGCCAGCAGGTCGTCCGCCTTGGCTTGCGCTGCGGCGAGTTGCTGGGCCTCATCGGTCGGAGCGTCCTTGTCCTTCTTCTCGGTGGAAATCAGGAGTTCACTCAAGCGGATTTGCTCCGGCAGCTCCATCTGGCTCTTGTGAGCGTCGTAGAACTGCTGCAACTCCTCCTTGCCGATCGACATCCGCGAGCCGACTTCCTTGGAGATCACCTGCTGGGTGATGATCTGGTTCTTCAGGTTCTGCTTGAAATCCTCGAAGGCGATGCCCTGGCTCTGGGCGGCCTTTTCCAGGTCTTCCATCGATTCCAGCTTCATTTCCTTACGCATTTCGTCGAGCCGCTTGATCACTTCGGTATCGGCGGTGATGCTCAGGTCCTTGCCCTTTTCGAGCAGCAATTGCTGGTCGATCAGATCGCGCAGAACGTCCTTGTCCCTCTCCGCCACGATCTTCTCCGCGTTCGCCGGATCCTGCTGCTGCGCTTCCTGTTTTAATTGTTCTTTGCTGCGCAAGTACTCGGCGCGTGTAACAATCTGATTATTAACGCGAGCGACAATTTCCTCAACCACCGTGTCGGCGGGCACAAGCGGAGGCAGGGCAGCAAGACAAACCAGCAACATCCAGGGGAGTAGTTTTCGCATAGCAATGTGGATTGTACCTCCGGAGGCGGGTCTGCGGCCACTGACCGCGCCGGTAGATAGTGAGTTCATTTTCGCCGGGCGGAAAAAAGCCTTTACCGCAAAGATCGGAAAGTTTCGCAAAGGTCGCGAAGAATGACCCTTAAAACTTTGCGTCCTTTGCGGTATCTCTTGGCGCCCTTTGCGGTTTAAGATTCTACTTTTGTGTTCAATCCTGAATGCTCAGTGTAAGGAGACATGAATGAGGTTTGTAGCAACTCTTGCCCTTGTTGTTCTTGTCGGAGTTGGCGCCGTTCCCGCCAGGGCCCAAAAGACTAAGGCCCGCAAGACCAGCCAATCAGCGCCCGGACTCGCCCAGCTACAAAAAATGACGGCGCGCTACGCCCCCACGACCTTGAGGGTGGATACCTCGAAGCTTTCCGCCGCCGACCGGCAGGCGCTGGTCAAATTGGTTGAGGCCGGGCGAATCATGGATGACGTGTTCCTGGTCCAGTATTGGAGCGGCAATCAGGCATTGTATGCGCGACTGCAGAAGGACACCACGCCGCTGGGCAAAGCGCGACTGCGGTATTTCTGGATCAACAAGAGTCCCTGGTCGGTGCTGGATGGTTTTCGGGCCTTTCTCCCCGGGGTTCCCTCGGAAAAGCCTAAGGGTGCGAATTTCTATCCCGAGGACATGACCAGGGAGGAATTCGAAACTTGGGTTGGCTCCTTGTCGAAGGAAGATCAGGAGCAGGCGAACGGATTTTTCACCGTCATCCGGCGAACGACTGACGCAGGCAAGAAGACGTTGGAGGCTGTTCCCTACAGCGAGGTCTACAAGCAGGACCTGACCCGGGCAGCGAACTTGCTGAAAGAAGCGGCGAGTCTCACCGACAACGCCTCGCTGAAGACTTTTCTCAACCTGCGCGCGGATGCATTCCTCTCCAACGATTACTATGCCAGCGATCTGGCCTGGATGGACCTGGACGCGCCCATCGACATCACCATTGGGCCCTACGAGACCTACAACGACGAGATCTTCGGCTACAAGGCGGCATTCGAGACTTTCCTGAACTTGCGGGACGATGAGGCGAGCGCAAAGTTTTCCGCTCTCAGCACCCATCTGCAGGAAATCGAAGACAACCTTCCCATTGACCCGCAGTACCGCAATCCCAAGCTGGGGGCGGCGGCGCCGATCCGCGTGGTGGATGAGATTCTTTGTTCAGGAGACGGCAACCACGGAATTGCAACCGCCGCCTACAATCTGCCCAACGACGAGCGGGTTGTGAACCAGAAGGGCAGCAAGCGGGTAATGCTGAAAAATGTGCAGGAGGCAAAGTTTCGCAGCGTCCTGCTTCCAATCGCGCGCCGGGTGCTGCCGGGGTCGGCCCAGGACGTTAATTTCGAATCATTCTTTACTCACATTGTTGCCCACGAACTTATGCATGGACTGGGGCCGCACCAGATCAACCTGGACGGACGGGACACGAACCCCCGCGCCGAGCTGAAAGAGCTCTACAGCGCCATTGAAGAAGCCAAAGCCGATATCACCGGCCTTTTCGCGCTGCAATACATGATGGACCATGCCCAGGAGATGAAGTTGTCAGGCGTCCTGCCTTCCGACGAAGCGGCGCAACGGCAGCTCTATACCACCTACCTGGCGTCCATGTTCCGCAGCCTCCGCTTCGGACCGAACGATGCTCATGGCAAGGGCATGGCGATCCAGTTCAATTACCTCATGGACAAAGGGGCGTTTACCCAGCGGGCGGACCAGACCTTCGCGCTAGACCTGGAGAAATTCAAACAGGGCGTGCGGGATCTCGATCATGACCTTCTGACTCTGGAAGCCCAGGGAGACTACGCAGCGGCGAAGAAGCTGCAGGACGAAATGGGAGTGGTGCGCCCCGCTCTGCAGAAGTCACTCGACCGCCTGCAAGGGATTCCCACCGACATTGAGCCAATTTTCGCGACTGCGGATGAGTTGGCGCCGGAGCAGCCGGTGGCGACGCCGGCAGGGCACAAGAACAAGAAGAGGTAGTCCGGAACCAGGGGTGCTTGCGCAGCTGCTTGTAGTTACAACCGAAAGTCTCAATGGAGGACGGGCTTCTCGCCGTCTAGCCGGGCGGGGACGCCCGGGCCTCCATGAGCGTTCTACCCGCCGGCTTCCCGGACCAGGGCCAGGGCGGTCACGTCATTATGCCGGGGGGGCTTGCGCATGAACTGCTGTACGCCCTCTATCGCCGAAGCGCAGAGCTCTTCCGCGGTTTCGTTGGCAGCCTGTTGCAAGCTGCTCTTGACCCGCTCCAGTCCAAACTCTTCCCGCCTGCGCCTGCCCTCAAGCAAACCTCGGGAAACCAGCAGAAGAGCGGCGCCCGGCGGCAAGGCGACCAGGGGCGCCTCGCAGGTTGCGTGAGAAAAAAGTCCCAGCGGCAGGCCGGTGGCGCCTAGCTCTGTGATGCCAGTGAGATCGCGGAGCAATCCGGGAGTATGCCCGGCATTGAAATAACAGATGGTTCCCAGGTCTTCGTTGTAACAGCCAGCAAACGCGGGACAGGAGCGGATGCCCCCCTCCGCTGCCATGATGGCGCGGTTGAGTTCGAGGCACAGCTCGGCCATGGCGTCGGCCTCGTTGACATCATCGTCGACGAATAGCTCCTGGGCGCGGGCGCGGAAAGTTTGCTGGGCAGCGGAGACGATGGCACTGTTTTCTTCCAGGCGCCCCGCCATGTCCAGCAGGCCGAATAGCACACGGTTGGGCGTGACCCGAACGAAATCGTGGAGGTCGCCCCCCTGGCGCTCGCCATAATAAGCGGCGGCCAGCTGGGCGGCGTGGAGCTCTGGAACCTCAGCCAGGACTGGCTCCTGAGGCGCCGAGCGGGAAGATTTCTCGTGATTGAAGAGGAAGCGCATTGCCCAATTGATCGGTGAAGTTAGCACAGAAGCGGGGAGAGGGCAACGGGCAGGCCAGGGGAACCAGTGTGTGGGGCGGACACTCCCTTCGACTTCGCTCAGGGCAGGCTCTGTCCGCCGCCTTTGACCTTGATTTTGAACTTAGGATTGGTGGTCGCTGGTGCAGCGGAAGGCCGAACCTGGTCAAGATCCACAGCACAATCCAAATCCAAATCAAGAGTCCAGATGAAAGCGTCGGACAGAGCCTGCCCTGAGCGAAGTCGAAGGGAGTGTCCGACCCACCCACGCTTACGCCAGGTCGAACAGTAGGACTTCCGCGTCTTTAGTACCTTTGACGATCAACCGCTGTTCGTTGCTTACTGCGGCGCCATCGCCCTGTTTGAGGCTTTGGCCGTTGAGTTCAACAGCGCCCTTCGCGACTTGCAGCCAGGCGTAGCGGCCACTGCCTAGTTCGTGCTTCACTTCCTGGCCCGGTTGGAGCAAGGACACGTACAGTCTGGCGTCCTGGTGGATGGTTACCGAGCCGTCTGTGCCATCCGGGCTGGCGATCAGGCGCAATTTGCCGCGTTTATCGGCTTCCGGAAAAACCTTCTGCTCGTAACCCGGCTCGTGACCTCGCCGGTCGGGCAAGATCCAGATTTGCAGCAGGTGCGCCGCATCGGTCTTCGAGGAGTTGGCCTCGCTGTGCCGCACGCCGGTGCCCGCACTCATGCGCTGCCCATCACCGGGGCGAATGGTGGATCCGTTTCCCATACTGTCCTTATGTTCCAGAGCGCCTTCGAGGACATAAGTAATGATCTCCATGTCGCGATGCGGATGCATGGGGAAGCCATGGCCGGCCTGCACCCAGTCCTCGTTGATAACGCGCAGGGAGCGGAATCCCATGAAGCGCGGGTCATGATAGGTGTCAAAAGAAAACGAGTGGTGGGTCTTGAGCCAGCCGAAGTCGCCTCCGCCACGCTCTTCACTGTGTCTGATGTTGATCATAAATGGAATCCTCGTTATAACGACTAGTTAGATGCCCGCATTCCCGAAACGATTCACCTGGGCGTCGCCACTGGAGATAAACCGTCCCGTGGCCGATGGTCTTCTTGGAACCTGTCGGGACCGGGGTCTATGCGGCAGAACTTTTGGAAGTTTGTGCTGGGGTTGGCCTTACTGGGATGTGGCGGGCAGCCCGCTGGGCCTCCGGCAGGGTTCGTTAACCAGACCAGACACTCTGACGCGGACCTCTGGATGATCTGGCAGGCGGCACAGGATAGCATCGCGTACCAGGTGGATCTAAATCCTCTGCAAAGGTCATCTTTCGGGGCGCCGGCGGACATACGTCCCGGGGACCGGCGTGCGCTTGAGATTATGCCACACCAGCTTCGGGTGGGCGCCGAGCCTGATGTAAGCTCAAGCGATCTGCTGGCTGCGACAGGCGTGGAGCGGTCCGATCCAACCGGGATGATCGCGTGTCCGAAACCCTGCAACGTCCGCTATGCCGCCGCCTACTCCTTCTATAGCCGGGACTTGACCCAATACGCTGCTTCCTGGGAAGAACAGGGAGACAGCTTTACCTTTGTGCTGGAGTATGAGTTCGAAAACCAGATCCTGGCGGCGCTAGGCTACAGCCTGCGGTGGCGATAGTTTTACTTCTTCTTGGAAGAGCTTTCGGTTTTCTTTGAGCCCTCTGACTTCGAAGCATCCGCTTTCGTAGAGCTCTCGGATTTCGACGAGTCCTCCGACTTGGCCTTGGAGTCCTTGCTGGAGGCCGAGTCCCCATTCGAAGACGATGAAGCTGAACCGGTTGAAGACTTCTTGGCGTAATCGGTGACGTACCATCCCGAGCCCTTGAACTGGACGGCCGGGGCCGAGATCACCTGTTCGATGGGGCCCCCGCACTTGGGGCATTTCTTGACATGGGGATCGGAGAATTTCTGGATGCGCTCGAAGCGGTGATGGCACTTCTTGCACTCGTATTCGTAAAGTGGCATGGACTTCCTGAGACGCTCCGCAAACCAGGTGAGAACTTCACCTTTAAGCATTCAACTGAAAACTGAGATCTAGCAACTGATATCTGCCTTCCTGATTCTAGGGTGTGGGCCCGGCCTCGTCAATGAACCGGCGGTCGTATGCGCATGTCCGACTGCGGTTCTACATTCCGGGCTCATGGCGTCCTTTGCGGTCGGAAGTTTTTACGTTTGCTGTACAAGGTCGAACCCTTCGACCGCAAAGGACGCGAAGCAAGGACGCAAATCACCACAGCCCAATATTCCAGTCACAAGACCATGCATCGTACCCAATGTTAGACTCGCCTGGATGAAGGCGGGCGACGACGCGGTGGCGAACAAAGGCACGCTGGCGCCGGGACTCTACCTGGTAGCCACGCCCATCGGCAACCTGGAAGACATCACGCTGCGCGCGGTGCGCGTGCTCAAGGAAGCCGACCAGATCGCCTGTGAAGATACCCGGCAGACGCAAAAGCTGCTCAATCACTACGGCATCGCGACTCGCACGGTCAGCTATCACGAACACAATGAGTTGACCCGCGCCCCGGAACTGGTGCTCGATCTGGAAGGCGGCGCGCGGGTAGCGCTGGTGACGGATGCCGGCATGCCAGGCATATCAGATCCTGGCTTTCGACTGATTTCATTGGCGATCCGGCACCATATTCCAGTGGTGCCGATTCCGGGGGCGTCGGCGTTTCTGGCGGCGCTGGTGGCCAGCGGGTTGCCCACGGATTCGTTTCGTTTCAGCGGCTTTCTTCCTCCCAAAAGCGGGCAGCGGCGACAGATGCTGGAGAGCATCAAGGCCTCGCCGCGCACCCAGGTGTTTTACGAAGCACCGCATCGGGTGAAAGAAGCGGTGGAAGATGTGGTCGAGATTCTGGGAGCGGAACGACAACTGGTGATCGCACGGGAGGTCACCAAGATTCACGAAGAATTTCTGCGCGGCCGGGCCGGCGAGATTCTGGAAACATTAAACGCCCGGGGTGACATCAGGGGCGAGATCACGCTGCTGATCGGCAAAGCGGAAGAGGGACAGCAGAGAGTCGCGGCCGGCGTAAGTGTGCGGCAGCGGCTAGAGCAGATCATGGCGGCGGAGAAGCTGGATGAGAAAGCGGCGCTGAAGAGAATTGCAAAAGAGATGGGAGTGTCAAAGAGCGAAGCGTATCGGGAGCTGCAGCGGAGCCGGTAGAATCACGTAGGCCCGGACGCCCGTCCGGGTGGCCGAGCGAAGCTCGGCAGGATTTTCGCGAAGTCTTTGTCGAGCCTTGCTCGACTGGGCGGACGAGGCGTCCGCCCCCACGTGGGCTGTGGTGATCCCTGCTTTCCTGCCACTACCACTTCACGCTCGTCCCCGGAACTGGATGATCCGGCGGCGATCACGTTTCGATGGACGGCCTGCAGGCAACTCTTCGAACTGACGCATCGCCCTTCGTTCCGCGGCCACCTTCAGCCGCTGTTCTTTGCTCGCTTCGGTCTCGCGATAGAGAGTTTGAGCAACCGAAGCCGGGCCGCGAACCTCGCTGAGCAGCAGGACTTCCGCCTGAAATTCGCCGCCCTCGTTGGTTACTCGCAGCATGTCTCCAATCCGGACCGGTCGCGCAGGTTTGGCCGGCTGACCACTGGACTGAATCCTGCCGAGTTCGCAAGCCCGAGCGGCCTGGGCCCGCGTCTTGAAGAAGCGGGCTGCCCACAGCCACTTGTCGATGCGCACGGATGAGTTCAGACTATTTCCCTGCCAGTTCGCGCTTCACCGCATCGCTGACCATTTTTCCATCCACACGAATTCCCGCGCCGGAGAATCGCGCCATCACATTCTTCATCACCGTGCCCATCTCTTTCATGGTAGGCGATCCCATCTCGGCGATTACCGCTTTGACCCCGGCCACGATCTGGTCTTCGCCGGCAGCCTTGGGCATATAGGTTTCAATCAGCAGGATTTCGGCGGCTTCCTTGTCGGCCATCTCCTGGCGCCCACCCTTGGTGAACTGCTCGACGGAATCCTTGCGCTGTTTGATCAAGGTGGTTAGGACCTGCTGCGATTCTTTGTCGTCGAGCGGGGCCATCTTCTCGATCTCGCGGTTCTTGAGCGCGGCCTTGACCATGCGCAGGGTGGACAGGCGATGCTCGTCGCGCGCCTTCATTGCAGTTGTGATGTCTTTTTGGATCTGCTCGCTGAGGCTCATGGGGAAATTATAGCGTCTGACTTCCAAAGTGCTCGGGTTCTAACTAGAATGCGCACATCAACTGAGGAGTAGTGGCCCGATGGCGCTTACCGCCGGAGTCAAGCTGGGCCCGTATGAGATCGTGAGCCCGCTCGGGGCGGGGGGCATGGGCGAGGTCTATAAGGCCCGTGATACCCGTCTGGAGCGCACTGTTGCGATCAAGGTCTTGCCCGATCAGCTTTCCAGCCATCCTGATCTGAAGCGGCGTTTCGAGCGTGAAGCTCGCGTCATCTCTAGTCTCAACCATCCTCACATTTGCACCTTGTATGACATCGGACACGAAACCGGAATCGACTACCTGGTAATGGAGCACCTGGAAGGCGAAACCGTGGCCGAGCGGCTGCTGAGAGGACCGCTGCCCCTGGACCAGGCGTTGCGCATCGGTATCGAGGTGGCTGACGCGCTGGACAAGGCGCACCGGCAGGGAATCATTCATTGCGATCTGAAGCCCGGCAATGTCATGCTCACGCGCGACGGAGCGAAACTTCTGGATTTCGGGATTGCGCGGCTGTGGCAACCGACCCAGCCCGCTGCCGATGTCACGGTCGAAGGCCGCACCACGGCGCTTCATACCCAGGCCCTGCTTCTCGGCACGCTTCAATACATGGCGCCGGAACAATTTGAGGGCAAGGAAGCCGATCCGCGCTCCGATATCTTCGCTTTCGGGTGCCTTCTGTATGAAATGGTCACGGGACGGCCTGCCTTTGCCGGTGCCAATTCCTTGGAGGTGGTCGCGGCCATTGCGGGAGCAGGTCCAGTGTCGGCCACGACCATCGATGAGAGACTGCCGGCAGCGCTTGATCGGACTTTGCAACAATGCCTAGCGAAGGATGCGGAGGAACGCTGGCAAAGCGCCCGCGATCTCCGAAAGGAGTTGCAATGGATTCAGCAAACGCCGGTGGCGGGGGCGCCAGTGGCGCCCGCGGTGCGTCGGTTCTCGGTTTCGACGCTGGCTGCCCTGAGCGCTGTGCTGGCCGTAGGCCTGGTGATCTCAGTCTGGCGGCGGGGAATACCCTCGGCTGCGGCACCACAATCGCTCGTACGCTTCTCCATCGCCCTGCCGGGCGACCAATCGCTTGATGAATCCATTGGCTACTCGGTGGCGCTCTCGCCGGATGGCAAGCGACTCGCCTATGTGGCCAGTCGGGGTAGCGAACAATCCATCTATATCCGCTCCCTGGATTCTCTGGAGAGCGTGCGGGTGCCCGGCACGGGGCGGGCCAGCAGCCCGTTCTTCTCTCCTGACGGCGAATGGATCGGGTTCGAGGCTGCGGGCAAACTGGTGAAGGTCCCAGTAAGCGGTGGAGGTCCCCAGGTGTTGTGCGACGTACTCTTTCCTGCCGGCGCCAGCTGGGGAGCTGACGATAACATCGTGTTTACGCCTCTGTACACCGCGGGACTGTTCGCCATGTCCGCCCGCGGGGGCAAGCCTCGCCGACTAACCACGCCGGATTCGAGCCAAGGCGAGATAGCGCACCTCTGGCCTGACTTTCTGCCGGATGGAAAGCACGTTCTGTTTACCATCTGGAACGGCAGTACCAACTGGGACCAGTCACGCATTGCAGTCTTATCGCTGGATACGGGCAAGTGGCAGACTGTGCTTGAGGGCGGCTCCTTTGCTCGCTACGACCCGGGCGGGCAGGTGCTTTACCTGCGTGGCGACACTCTGTTCGCGGCCCCATTCGACCTGACGCAACTCCGGGTCACGGGACGGCCGGTCCAGGTTGTGCAGGGAGTGTTGAAGGAGTTAGGCACAGGCGCGGCCTACTTCAGCATCTCGCAGGCTGGGACCCTGGCGTATGCACCAGGCACAGCGCGCACGCCGGCACGTTCCCTGGTGGCGGTGGATCGGACCGGAAAGAGCCGCTCGATCGCCGCCGCGCGCAGAGCGTACAACTCTCCTCGAATATCGCCAGACGGACGGCGAGTCGCGTTGTGGCTGGAAGATGCAACACCCAACATCTGGATCCATGACCTTGCGCTCGAGACGCTGACCCGGGCGAGCTTCGGCTCGGACGATCACACTCCGGTCTGGTCGCCCGATGGCAAGCGGTTGGCTTACGAGTCCAGTCGAACGGGCACTCATCAGGTGTTTGTGCAGCAGGCAGACGGCACCGGCGACGCAATCCAGGTCACCACCGGTGAATACGATCATTACCTGTGCGACTGGTCGCCTGACGGACAGCACTTGGTTTATGTGGAATGGCATCCCCAGACCGGCGCAGACCTCTGGACACTGCGACTCGACGGCAGAACGCCGCCGCGGCTATTTCTGAGATCACCCTTCAACGAAAAGCAGGCTGCGTTTTCACCGAACGGCCGATGGCTGGCGTACGTGTCTGATGAATCGGGTCAGAACGAGGTGTACGTGCAACCCTTTCCGGGTCCGGGACCCAAACAGCAAGTGTCAGCCGATGGAGGCGAGGAGCCAGCCTGGTCGCGCCCAGGTCGCCAGCTCTTCTATCGCATTGGCGGGCGGATGATGGTGGTGAACGTTGGCGACAGCGGAGCTTTCTCTGTGGACCGGCCGCGGCGTCTCTTTGAAGGGCTTTTCTACTACACCGCGGTTCCCAACCGCACCTATGATGTGAGGCCTGATGGGCAGTTCGTCATGGTGGGCGAGCCCGAACTTGAATACGCGACCCGGCAAATCAACATTGTGCTCAACTGGCCGGCGAGCCTGGCTCAGGCACCTCACTGAGCCGGTTTCATTGTGCGATTCGCGCGCACGACGTCCCCTGCCTGCAGAAATTGCCGCGATTCCGGTACACTAGAATGAAATATTCTCAGTGCAAAGGACTCCTTCGTAAATGTTGCGTAAGAACCGCCTGTTTACCCCTGGTCCAACTCCCATACTTCCTGCGGCGCAGACTGCCATGGCTTCCTTCGCCATGCACCACCGCACCGCTGACTTCCGCGCTTTGTACTCCCGCGTGCTGGCGGACATGAAAGACTTCATTGGCACGCGGAACGACGTGCTGGTGCTGGCTTCGTCCGGGACCGGGGTGATGGAAGGTTCGGTCTCAAACCTGACCTCGCCCGGCGACAAGGTCCTGGTGCTGACCGCGGGCAAGTTTGGCGAACGCTGGCGCGATCTGGCCAAAGCTTTTGGTTGTGTCGTAGAAATGCTTAGCGCGCCCTACGGCGAAACCATTTCACTGGATGACATTCGGCAAAAGCTGACTCCCGAAGTGCGCTGTATTTATATGCAGGCAACGGAGAGTTCGACCGGCGCCCGGCACGATGTGAAGGGGATCGCTAAGCTCGTCCGCGCCCAGGGCGACGAGACATTGCTGGTCGTGGACGCCATCACCGGGCTGGGTACGACCCACTTCGATGTGGATGGCTGGGGCATCGACGTCATCATCGGCGGCTCGCAGAAGGCGTTGATGATCCCGCCCGGACTTGCTTATTGCGCCGTAGGCGAACGGGCCTGGAAGCGCATGGAGACGGCCAAGTCTCCACGCTACTACTTCGACTTCCGGAAAGAACGCAAGGCCGCGGCCAAGGGAGAGTCGGCCTATACCCCGGCGACGTCGTTATTTGCGGCGCTCGGAGCGGCGCTTGATTTCATCCGGCAAATGGGGAATGGCGACTTGGTGGCGGGACGCGAAGCCTTGGTGAACAACGCCGAGCTCGCGGCAGAGATGACCCGCGCCGGAGCGCTGGCCCTGGGGCTGAAACTGTTCGCGGCTTCGTCACCGGCCGCGGCGCTCACGGCCATTCAGTCGCCTGCGGGAACTGACTCCAGCGCGATGGTCAAAGAGTTTCGCGAATCGTTTGCCGCGGTCGTAGCCAACGGCCAGGGCGAGATGAAAGGCAAACTGTTCCGCATCGCGCACCTCGGTTACTACGACTATCTCGACACCATCGGAATTCTGGCGGCGCTCGAGCATGTGCTCGCCAGCGTGACCGGGAAGCCGGTGGAGTATGGCGCCGCCGTGCGCGCGGCACAGGAAGTGTATGCGCGCTGCGCCGCGGAAAAACGGCAACCGGTTGGCGCCTGAGTAAGCTACTGCACCGTAAAGTTCACCATGTTGGAGTTCCGCGCGGGCTGGTTATTGTAAATTCCCGTGCCCCCCGGATTTTTCACGAAAACGGGCACAGGGCCGGCGTTAGCGACGTCCGCAGCCGAAATCGCGGCCGTGAGCTGGCCATTGGTCACGAATGTGGTGGTGCGAGCCGTGGAGTTCCAATAGACAACCGACTGACTAACAAATCCGCTGCCGTTGACGGTCAGGGTGAAAGCAGCGCTGCCGGCGGTTGCAGTGTTGGGTACCAGCGGGGCGGCGATACTCGGCGCTCCTGCGGCCATTGAACCAGAGCCGGATCCGGAACCGTAGCCGCCGCATCCGAGGGCGGAGATGGTCAGCAGAATGACCACAATTGTTTTCATAATGACTCCATGCCAGATTGGGTTTACGTCCATGGCTAGGGTACAAATCGGCCCCCAGTGCGGGTGTCAACGGTCTGTCATTTTCTGGTCAAGATTTTGCCTGTGACGCAGGAGCAGAAGTAGCGGGCTGCGAAAAGCATCTCAATTCCTTTGGAGAGTTAACCCCGACCATGAAAGTAGTGGTGGCAGAAAAGATTTCATCCTCAGCAATCGACCTGTTGCGCGAGCCGCGCTGGACCATCGTCACGCCGGACCAGGCGGAGGGCAAGCTGGCGGCGCAGTTGCAATCAGCGGACGCGCTCATTGTTCGCTCCGCGGTCCAGGTGGACGCCGATCTGCTGGAACACGCCCGCAAGCTGCGGGTCATCGGGCGCGCCGGCGTGGGCGTAGACAACATCGATCTGGATGCCGCTACCCGCAAGGGCATCGCCGTGATGAACACTCCCGGCGCCAATGCCATCGCCGTGGCCGAGCACGCGCTGGCGCTGATGCTGGCCATGGCCCGCCACATCGGCCGCGCTAACGAGCTGATGCATGCCGGGAAGTGGGAGAAGAAATCTCTTCAAGGCACCGAACTGCGGGGCAAGACCCTGGGCATCGTGGGCCTGGGAAGAATCGGCATGGAAGTGGCGCGACGGGCGCGGGCCTTCGGGATGGAAATTGTCGCGCACGATCCCTTTGTCTCCACCGCAGTGGCCAAGGAGCAAGGCATACGCCTGGCGAAGCTGGAAGAAGTGTACGCAGCCGCCGACTACCTCACCTTGCATGTGGGACTTACACCACAGACGGCGGGCATGATCAACGCGGATTCCGTAAAGAGAATGAAGCGCGGGGTACGGCTGGTAAATTGCGCGCGCGGAGAACTGGTAGATGAAGGCGCTCTGGCGCATGCCGTCAAGCAGGGTCTGGTGGCGGGCGCAGCGCTGGATGTTTTTGCCGTCGAGCCCTTGAAGAACTCGCCGTTGACGGCGCTCGACAACATTATTCTGACCCCTCACATTGCCGGCTCCACCCATGAAGCCCAGGAGGCGGTCGGCTATCAGATCGCGCAGCAGGTCAAGGAATATCTGAAGCACGGTGTGATTCAGAATGCCGTGAATGTGCCCTCGGTCTCACACGATGAGTATCTGGAGCTGCAGCCTTATATTGTGCTGGCGGAACGGCTAGGTTCTTTCCTGGCGCAAGTAAGTGACGGGACGCTGGAGGAGATCTCGCTGCGCTACACCGGACGCATGGCGGAATCAAAGACCGACCTCATCCGCAACGCCGCGGTCAAAGGCATCCTGAATGAAGCTCTGGAGGAGAAGGCCAACCTGGTGAACGCAGAAGCGATCGCTTCCGCCCGCGGGCTGCGCATCCACGAGTCCCGCAAACCACACAGCTCCAGCGGCGGCTCAGGCAGCGTACTCTCGGTCCTGCTCAAGACCGCGGCCGGAGAACATCTGGTAAAGGGCGCGGTCCTGCACAAGGACAGGCCGCGGCTGTTGCATGTAGACGGGATCGATGTGGAAGCGCCCCTCGAGCGCAATCTCATTTACTTGCGCAACCGTGACGTTCCCGGGGTGATCGGGAAAGTAGGCACAATTCTGGGCAAGCATAAGATCAATATCGCCGACTTCTCGCTGGGCCGCCGGGTGGGCAACGCGAAACCCAATGCTCCACGCGAGGCCATTGCGGTTGTGCACGTGGATGGAAAAGTTCCCCCGCAAGTTCTGGCTGAACTCAGGAAGGTGCCGGCGGTGGAACAAGCAAAGGCGATCCGGCTGCTTTAGGGTGACGGAAAAACTAGTAATGTCATCATGAGCGAAGCCGGTCCATTCGCTCGCGAATGGACTGGCGGAGTCGAAGGATCCCTAGCATCTTAGCTACGGCGGACTCGTTCCGAGGGATTCTGCGGCGAGAACCGTAAAGCGGGTAGGGGTCCTTCGACTGCGTAGCTCAGGATGACAGGTGAAAAATCAGCGGCAGCCAAGCATCCCCGGAAGCCGCAACTGGTTCCAACGCTTGAGCTGGACCATGAGACCACAAGGGCGCGAGGACAATTGATGTTACGAAGATCCGGAATCGCAATGGCAGCATTCCTTCTGCTCACATCCATGGGATGGGGCCAGGACAACCGCTTCGACGTGAGCCTGGGCGGAGCGGCAGTGTTCAGCAAGCAATCCACGGGCAACGGTACGGTGCTTACTCCGACGAACTCGGGCGCGGTGCTCATCACCGGGCGCTACCGGTTTTCCGAACACAGCTCCGTGGAGATCAACTACTCCCATACCGCGAATTCGCAGATTTACTTTGCCGCACCGCTGACTTATCGCATTCATAACACCATTGGCGAATACTCCGGAGCCTACGTTTTCAGTTTCCACGAAAGCGATAAACTCGAACCTTTCGTTTTTGCAGGCGCAGCCGCGCTGGTTTTTTATCCCAGCTACGAATTCAACTACATAAACGGCGTGCAGACTTTCATCCCGGCGGCACAGCAGACCAAGCCAGCCGTCCTCTATGGCGGAGGAGTGGACTGGCGCATCTTCTCAGGCCTACCAGTGATTCGCAGGTCTCCCCTCTCCAATCACCTGGCCCTGCGGCTGCAGTATCGGGGACTGGTTTACAAGGCACCCGACTTCAACGTGCAGAACCTGTTTACCGGGGACAGAGGCCACCTGGCGGAGCCTTCGGCGGGAATCGTGGTGAAGTTCTAGAAAAAAAGCAGCCACGGATTTGCACGGATTCACACGGATAAGGCAAGACAAAATAGGAATCTTGATCCGTGTAGATCGTGAAAATCCGTGGCTAGGAATTCAAGGCTTGCTTGCGCAGCTTGCGGCTTTCTGCCAGGAGCGCCATTGAGTGCATCAGGTTTTGCAGGGTGACGATGCCCACCAGTCGCTGATCTTCGACCACGGGAATGATACTCAGGTTCTTGGTGGTGAGCTTGCGAAAGGCCGAGGCCAGAGACTCGCCTTTTTGGGCCACGTCAAAAATCCGGTTCATCACGGCCTGAACATAGCCGTTGCCTTCGGCCCGGAGCGCTTCCAGTATCTTCTGTTTCGAAATGACTCCCACCATGTCGCTGCCGCGAATTACGGGGAAATCATCCTGCAGGCAGTGCACGGCTTTTTCCAGCGCGTCTTCGAGCGTGTCGGCCGGGGAGAGCGTGGCGAAATCAGTGAGCATTACATCTTCCAGGTGCACCTTCTCCAGCACTGACTGAAAGACGGCGGAGCGCTCTTCCATCTGGGAGGCGATGAACAGGAACAATCCCACCAGGGTCAGCCAGTAGTTGGGCAACAGCATGCCGCCCAGGATGAACATGGTGGCGAAGGCCTGGCCAATCGATACCGCGCGGCGCGTGGCCTGGACCGGATCTATGTGACGACTGAAAAGCGCGCGCAGGACGCGCCCCCCATCCATGGGATAGGCAGGAAGCAAATTGAAACCGGCGATGTAAAGGTTGGCCCACACCAGGCTCCGGGGCAGATTGCCGGAGCGCATGAAGGGCCAGGTCCAGAGGTCCACATGGGGCGTGATGGCCACAATGACTATGCCGGAGATCAAAGCCAGCAGCAGGTTGGCCAGCGGCCCCGCCATCGCGATACGGATGTCCCGCTTCCAGGGGACGATTTTCGTCTCACCTGCCGGCTGACTGTCGTCCAGCTGCGTGACTCCGCCGATGGGCAGCAGAATGATGGATTTTACCCGAACGCCCGAGCGCCGGGCCACCAGGGCATGGCCGAACTCATGAGCCAGGACACAAGCGAAGATAATCCCAACCAGGGCCAAGCCTCGGCCTTCGTTTGCGATCCGGTGGGCGGAGTACTCGGTGTACCACACAAACAGCGGCAGCAGGAAAAAGGTCCAGTGGATGCGAAGTTCAATGCCAAACACCCGGCCTGCCGAAATGGACCAACTTCTCATGAGAAACCTGCGGCCTCTTCCGCTACCACCATTCTATATAGTTTAGACAACGGATTGGAGGGGGGCGTTGCAATTTCAACAAATCCAAGGTAATGGGATGGCCCCGGGCAGGCCGGAGAGGGCTGCGCCAGGCGAGGCGGTATCGTGAGAGTGATCGCCGGGAAATTTCGCAGCCGCCCCTTGCACTCAATTCGCGGGATGGACCTGCGCCCCACCGCCGACCGGCTGCGCGAGACCCTGTTCAACGTGCTGGGCGCGGGAAACGCAGCCGCCTTCGAGGGCAAGGTCTGGTTCGACCTTTGCGCTGGCACAGGTTCGGTCGGAATCGAGGCCTTGAGCCGGGGCGCGGCCAGGGTTCACTTTGTGGAATCCTCCACGGCAGCCGCCAGCCTGATCCGCCGCAATCTCGGCTCGCTGAAAGTGGAGTCGGGCTTTGACCTGTTGAACGAAGACGTCACTCGTGCCTTGCGCCAGATGGAAGCAAAGAACGTCATTGCCGACTTCATCTTTCTTGATCCTCCCTATCGGCTGGAGAAGCTGTATGTGCAGGTCCTCCAGATGCTTGCGCAATCCCGGTTGCTGGCGCCGCATACGGTAGTTATCGCCGAACATGACAAGAGATTCGATCCCGGGGAGGCCTTTGCACCCCTGTTCCGCTATCGCAGACTGGAGCAGGGGGACGCGGTCTTGAGCTTTTACCGCCAGAAGTAAAAAGATTGACGGATTTTCGAATTGCCGGATTGATGAATTGAAAATCAGTAAGACTTCAAGTTCGACAATCCGTAAATCCTTACAATCCGTAAATTCGACAATCCGTAAATTACGACACCGTCGCCTGATGCACGCGACCAAGCCTCCTCCCAACGAACCGCACAGATTCAATCCCGATATTGACGACGCTCACAATGGCGGCAATCACCAGGCCCAAGTGGACGCCATAATTGGTGCCCTTGGCCAGCGCTTGCAGTTGCGGCGTGATCGAGTCCGCGGCTACAAACAAGTCGGGAGCGTTGATCAGGAAATAGAGAACGACCAGACCCAGCGCGCTCATGACCAGCCGCGACACTCTTCTACCCTGGATCCACTGCGGCCAAACCAGCATGGCTGCGGTAAGCGTTAAATCGACCAGCACCATCACCACAAAAAGGGGATAGATGGTTTGCCACACCGGGCCAAAACGGAGAAAGGCAATGCCCGGGCCGAGTATGAGGTACTGATAGTGCAGCCCGGCCAGCCACCAGACGCCGAAAATGGTCTGTACCAGGAGCTGCGCAATCAACTCGAAGCGCGACTTGCGCGGACTCTGCTTTACCAGAGGCGGCAGCTTGCGAGGGTCCCAGGTGTCCTTCAGCCGGAGCCTGGCGCCGAAGAACTCCAGGGCGGAGAAGGCCAGAGTGATCCATGCGAAGGTCATCAACGCGACGCTGGGATAGCGGAACAGCACGCCCAGACTCTCCATAAGAGTTTTGCCGGCGGCGGCGGTCGCGATGCTGGCCGCTGCCAGCACCAGAAACGCCAGGGCGAGCGAGGCCTTCAATACCTTCCAATAGATGGGAAACATAGTCGCTCCAATCATTTGCTGCTGCTTGCGATAGCGGCTGGCCAGGCGCATGGGGCTGCCCAGCTTTTTGAGCAGCTCTACCTGTTCGTCCTCGCTGAGCGGGTTGCCGAGCTCCGCCTCCTTCTCCTCAACCTGGGAAAGGATGTTGTCGCGCAGCTCCTTGATGATGTCGTCGCGCTGTTCCGGGGGAAGCGCGAACTTTACCGCCTGCAGATACCGTTCGATCAATTCCATATCCTGCTCCTTGGAGAACCGTAAAAATGGTTCAGGCCGGGCCCTAGAGAATTCCGTCCAGCGATGCGTTGATGCTCTTCCACTCGGCGGAGAGTTGTTTCAGGATCAGCTTGCCGTCGGCAGACAGGCGGTAGAAACGCTTATTGCGCTTGTCCTCCTCGCGCCACTCGCTGACCAGCAGGCCCTGACTTTCCAGCCGGCGCAACAGCGGATACAACGTGCCTTCGTCGATCTCCATACCCTGTCCGGCGAGTGCCTTGCGCAAGGTATAGCCGTAGCGTTCGTCGCGCAGTTCGGCCAGCACCGCCAGGATCAGGCATCCGCGCCTGAGCTCAAGCCGCAAGTTCTCGAGGACTTCGTTGTTCGTCGGACCTTCTACCGTGTGCTGCATAGTGTATGGCATACACTGTATGACGCACAGTAGTAGATGTCAAGAACTTACTTACCCTGGCCAACCAAGGCTAGCGCCATAGGTATGTCTCGAGGACGCACGGGCGGGGACGCTTACGCCTTCATGACGACACAAGTAGCTGAAATTGCGTCTTTTATTAGAACGGGCAGGGTGCCATTGTTTCGGTAAGCAATTTTGGTTACGAAAGTTTGACCGGGAACAGTGCAAGTTGTTGTATTAGAACAGCTTAGCTGTTATCAATAAGCTCAGATTCCAGCAAAGAACGCCAATCGGGAATCCTGTCGGAGGGACGTGGGTAGCGGCTCTCAGCGGTGGAGAGAACTGACCTTGGGCGCCAAGGTATTCATCAGCCTTGTCGTCATGGTGGGAACGTGTGTGCTCCTGTACGGCGCCGTCCGGCCCACCAGCAGGAATATCGCTCAGTTCATCTGCTACCTGCTGATCGCGATTCTGGCCGCCCGGCTCAAGGTCCGCTTGCCGGGGATCACCGGAACCATGTCGGTGAACTTCCTGTTTATCCTGCTGGGCATACTGGAATTAGGCTTCGCAGAGACTCTGGCTTTGGCGACCGGGGCCATCCTAGTGCAGTGTTTCTATCGCGACCGGCCCAGCCCGCTGCAGGTCACGTTCAATCTGTCGGCCAGCGCCATTTCGATCGCCGTGGCCTACAACGTGTACCACCTGGCGATCTCCGGGGCGCAGGTGAAGAGTCATCCCCTGTTGCTGGGGTTGGCTGCCATCTCTTATTTCGCGGCCAACACTGGCTCGATCGCAGCCGTGATCGCGCTCACCGAACAAAGATCCATCAAGAACCTGTGGGTGGAATGCTACTTCTGGTCGTTCCCTTATTACTTGGTAGGCGCCGCCTTCGCCGGAATGATCGGTTGGTTTAACCGCGAATTCGGATGGGAAACCTCGCTGCTGATCGTCCCCATCATTTACCTCATCTACCGGTCGTATCGTCTCTATCTGGGCAAACTCGAGGACGAAAAGCGCCACGTGGAAGAAATGGCGACTCTGCACCTTCGCACCATCGAGGCGCTGGCGTTGGCCATCGAAGCCAAGGACCACACTACGCACGACCACCTGCAGCGGGTGCGGGTGTATGCCATCGAGGTAGCCAAGGAACTGCGTGTAACTCCGGGCGAAATGGAAGCTCTGCATGCGGCGGCGCTCTTGCATGACATTGGCAAACTCGCCGTGCCCGAGCACATCATCTCAAAACCGGGGCGGCTCACTCCGGAAGAATTTGAAAAGATGAAGATCCACCCGCTGGTGGGGGCCGAGATCCTGGAACGGGTCCGCTTTCCCTATCCCGTGGTACCGATTGTCCGGGCCCACCACGAGAAGTGGGACGGTTCGGGCTATCCCTTCGGGTTGAAGGGCGAAGAGATTCCGATTGGGGCACGCATTCTTTCCTCGGTGGATTTCCTGGACGCCATGGCGTCTGACCGTCAATACCGGCGGGCCCTACCCCTGGAAGAGGTCATGAAGCGGCTGTCGGCGGAGTCGGGAAAGTCATTCGACCCCAAGGTCGTGAGCGTTCTGGAAAGACGATATCGCCAGCTGGAGAAGTTGGTCGAGTCCACCTTCAGACGCGATCCCGTATCGCCGCTCTCCACCGAAATGAAAGTTGAGGCTGGCGCCGCCCCGGCGGCGGGCTTCGAAGACATCACAGTCAAGGATGCACCCGGCCAGGAAGCTACGTTCCTGTCGTCGATCGCGGCGGCGCGGCAGGAAGCGCAAACCTTGTTTGAACTCAGTCAGGACCTGGGCGCTTCGCTCAGTCTGGGCGAGACCCTGTCGGTGTTCTCGGTGAAACTCAGGCGACTGGTGCCTTACGATGCCATTGCTATCTACGTAAAGCGGGACGCGGAACTGGTTCCGGAGCTGGTAAGCGGGGACAACCACCGCTTGTTCTCGTCGCTGCGCATTCCGTGGGGCAGCGGCCTCTCGGGCTGGGTGGCGCAGAACCGCAAGCCCATCATCAATGGCAACCCCTCGGTGGAGCCAGGGTATCTGAACGATCCAACGAAGTTCAGTACTCTGCGATCGGCATTGGCGATTCCTCTGGAAGGACTGGCCGGCGTGGTGGGGGTGTTGGCTCTTTACCACGCGGAAATCGATGCCTTCACTTCGGACCACTTGCGTATCCTGCTGGCCATCAGTTCGAAGATGGCGCTGGCCATCGAGAATGCGGTGAAGTACGAGCAAGCCGAAAGTTCAGCGGTCACCGACTACCTTACTGGGCTGCCCAACGCCCGCTCGCTGTTCCTGCAACTGGATCGCGAACTGGCCCGCTGCAAGCGCGACACCACGTCCCTGGTGGTTATGGTCAGCGACATGGACGGTTTCAAGCAGATCAACGACCGCTTCGGCCACTTGGAAGGCAATCGCGTGCTTCGGCTCTTTGCGCAGGCATTGAAAGACAGCTGCCGCGAGTACGACTACGTGGCCCGCATGGGGGGAGACGAATTTGTGGTGGTGGCGCCAGGTCTGACCGCGGACGCCGCCGCCAAGAAGGCGGAGAGCCTGCGCGAACTGGCACGACAGGCCGGCCAGGAAGTGTGCAGCGAAGACATCCTTTCGCTGAGCGTGGGACAGGCCCTGTATCCCGAAGACGGAAAAGATGCGGAGGCGCTGCTGGCCGAGGCCGACCGCCGCATGTACATCGAAAAGCAGAAACAGCCTTCGCGCAAGAACCGCCGCTTGTATCCCCGCATGAAGTGCCGGGTCACGATCGAGTTGCGACCGCAGGAGGACGAAGTGCCGGTGCTGGGCAACCTGATCGACGTCAGTCTCGGCGGCTGCTACGTGGAAACCAGCGCGCTCCTGCCCGCCGGGTCGAAATTGAAAGTGATTTTCTCGATTGATGATGGCAGGCTTCAGGCCGCGGGATTCGTGGTGCGTATCGATCCCGGATCAGGCATCGCGATCCAGTTCAACGACATGAATCGCGAAGACCGGGACAAGATGCACAAGGTTCTCGAGTTCGTACATAACAGCACCATGTTTTACGACAACCGCTACTTCTCGAAGCTGATGAAGTCCTGACGGCGGCTCGAAACGGCCGCGTGCATGGGCAACAAGGACAGGGCGTGTGGTTCCCTCTTCCACTGCTCGTGATGTAGTCTTCGGCGGACCTGGCCGCCAGTTTATCCGCTGATCCCTCTCTAGCTGGAAACATCCCAAATTACCCGAATCTGTTCGAAGGTTGTATTGTTACGGAGATATCGAGTACGGAGCCAGTACTGATTCGTGTCTGTTGTAACACTTGGGGGTGGTAATCAGGTTTCGACTGGGAGGTCGTTGGTCGTGTCTTTCATTCGCCAGGGCCAGACTGCGCGACCCAAGGCCAGCAAGCCCCGTGTTGGGACATGGAGTTTATCGCGATGGGTCGCAGCTACGTGTATCTTCCTGAGCTCAGCCCCTGTGTCGACGCTCCTGGCCCAAGCGGGTCCATCGAATGGAGGCCCGGTTCCAGTACCCGCGGCGCGAGTTAATCTGTCCGTGGTCGGCTATCAGGGCCTATCGCGAATAGCCCGGCTCACGGACGAATTCGGGGGTTCCCTGAACTTTGTGGATCGGGATCATGTGCTGATCGCGACAACCTCATTGACCGGGTTGTGAGTGGATTTTCGACGGAGTGTAATCGCCCTGTTCGCAACAGTTATCGTCTTACCTATAGGACTTCCCTCGCTGATTACCGTTCCAATGGAGTAGCATGTCGAGTTTCTGTGGCGACAGGTGGCTTTCTACGCGGACGGGATACAGCAACACTAGAAACCGCGTTAGCTGGGTCGCAAATTTGAGTTGCGGCCTGGCTGCGTCTTGCGCCCCTTGCCGTGTCCTATGCGACTAGTTCTTGACCTTTTGTTTGAGTGTGATCCGGCTCAGGACGAACTCCTGTACCAGGCTGCTGAGCATGCGCTCGCCGGTGGAGATAAAGAAATTCTGGAACACTAACCCGGCGCCTCGGTCCGATGCCGGATAGTAGAGGTTGGAGAGAGCAGACGAGCCCAGATCACCACCGATGCTCGAGTAGTTGGGTTGCAACCGTCCGTTGTTTCCCCTGCAGACGAATGGGCTGGAGAGGGCGTGGAGAACTCGAGACTTATTTGTCCCTGTCCCCTGGTAGTAGTAGCGGGGGTCCTGGCGCAACAGCGAGGGCAGGATGGCGCCACCGATCAGGATGTCGGAAAAGCCGTCGGCAGCGGCAGCGCCAAAGCGCTCGCCATAGCCCTTCGCACCCTGGACGTAGCCGGGAGTGCCACCCGCCTTGTTGATGCCGGCAAGCGCACCTACCCCGAGAACGGTGAAAGCGTCGGTGGATGTTTTCAGGGCGAGGTGGAACTTCAGCTTGGTGGTAAGCGGCGCGGGGTTGGCATCATAGACGACGTAGAAATTGGGGATGACGCCGAAGACGCGCTGCGTCTCCTCGATCTTGACCTGCTCGATGGCGACTTCCTCCGGCGTATAAACCACGCTCACCGAAGTCGTCACCTGCGCGATCTGGAGCTTGGTGTCGGTGAGGATCAGGTACTGGCCCGGATTGAGGACAAAGTCAGGCGAGCTCCAGTCGGCAAAGTCTGGGGCGGTGATGGTGACGCGATAAGTTCCCGGATCGAGTTGCTTGAACTCAAAGAATCCGTTGTCATCCGACAGGAACTTGCGGGGATCCTTGAGGCCAGGGCCTTGTAGGACGACGGCGGCGCCGGCAAGGGTGTCGCCGTTCACATCGGTTACAGTGCCGGTAATATGTCCTGTCTCCGGCTTCGGCGCGTTTGTGTCCTGTGCCTCCAAAGGCACGGCTATCGCAATGGCTGCCAATATCAGCAGCCAAATTCGTAGGGTTCTCACAGCAAGGTCTCCAATATACCAGCCTGGGATATAACTTACCCTACCAGTCCCGGTCGTCCGCAACTTCCGGAAGTTCAATACGCAAGTGGGAATTTGGATTTGTTAAGGATTGATCAGCGGGGTGGGCAACAAACACGGTTTCGTACTGCAATCCAAAGCCAATGGCGGACAACTGTTGAAAAATCGACATCACACTCATTAACCGGGATGGTGGGCTAGACCAACTGTTTCCGACAGTAACCTCGCTGCTTTGCGGTCTTATAATACCCGCCATGGCCACTCCCTCCTCCTCCGGTCTTGCGGACCAGCCGGCTCCGCCTCTAGATCGCGAGAACTCCCACCTTCGCGTGCACGCGGTCAACGTCTTCGTCCGCGATCAGGACCGGAGCCTGCAGTTCTATGTGGAGCAGCTTGGATTCAGTCTGGCCTTTGATGTACGCCTACAGTCGGGGCAACGCTGGGTGGGCGTTGCACCTCCCCACGGCACGGCGGTGCTTACCCTGATCGCGCCTGATCCCGAATCGGACGAGTACAAGCTGATCGGCCAGCCTACGCAGGTGGCCTTTGTGGCCGAAGATGTCGTAGCAACTTATGCCCAGTGGAGACGGCGTGGAGTCCGGTTTCGTCATGTTCCGAAGCTGCGGCGCGTTAAGTATGAGCAGCGGGCGCTGGACGGGCCTGGAAATGCTCCGCCGCTATTGCTGGGGAAGCAGACACCGATCTGGGGAGGAGTGTTTACGCGCTTCGAAGATATCGATCGGAATTCTTTCGCGCTGGTCAGCTTCGACGAAATGACCCAGGCGGTGGAAGCGCAACGGCACGCCGAAGCGGAGAAGCTGGAAGCCGAACGACGTGCTGGTCAGGAACTAGAAATTGCCCGCCAGGTGCAGGCCAGGCTCTTCCCCCAGAGTTTTCCTTCTTTGAAAACTCTCGACTATGCGGGCGTCTGTATTCAGGCGCGCCAGGTGGGCGGCGATTACTACGACTTTCTCAATCTGGGCCAGGGACGGCTTGGGCTGGTGCTGGGCGACATTTCAGGAAAAGGAATTGCCGGGGCCCTGTTGATGGCGAACCTGCAGGCAAATCTGCGCAGCCTGTGCGCCATCGCGGTGGATGAGCCGCAACGCCTGTTGCAGTCCGTCAACCAGTTGTTTTACGACAACACCCCCGACAACGCCTATGCCACGCTCTTCTTCGCCGAATATCACGACCAGGCGCAGCGCCTGCGATATGCCAACTGTGGGCATCTCTCGGCTCTCCTGCTTCGCGGTAATGACACGCTGGAGCGGCTCGACTCGACGGCAACGGTGCTTGGACTTTTCAAGGAATGGGAGTGCTCGATCGGGGAGTGCCACCTCTTCTCCGGGGACACGATCGCCTTCTACACCGACGGCATCACCGAATCCCCCAACACGCGGGGAGAAGAATTTGGAGAGCAGCGCCTGTCGGAAGGGCTAAGGCGGCATCGCGCCCTGTCTTCGCAGGACTTGCTGGCGGCGATCGTGGATGAGGTCCGGCGCTTCAGTCCCGCAGAACAGTACGATGATATGACCCTCATCATTGCCAAGTGCAGAGCTTGCTGATACAGATCGCTTCACGTCGTGCTACCCAGGCAACTCGGGTCGGTTGCCACACAGCCTGGTCAATGCGTGTACCCGCCATTTTTCGCCAATCAACTGCACCGTTCGTTGGCGCTTCACTTCCACAACCGTGCGGGCCTAAACGCTATGGCTGCTGCCTAGTAGCGGGGACCGTGTTGCCAGCCTCATTCATGCCTTCGCTCACAACCCTCAGCTTTTGATCCTTCCCTTGGGTGGTCAACACGTAGGCATGGTCTTTCTCCACACGGAAACGAATCCCATCCCCAATTGCGATCTTTCTCTTTCCGCCACATTCACTTGGCGCGAAAATGCGAATGGCCTCCTTATCATGGGGGCACTCCAGAACGAAGACTCGGGTAGGCGTTTTCACAGTGTAGGTCCGGTGGACGTGCGTAAAGACCTGAGTATTCCCTCCACCCGTCGTCTCCGTACTGGTCCCGACCGCGGTGACTGTTCCCTCCATGGGGTACTGTCTGCCACCTGCAAGAACCATGGTTGGCAACGCTATGGAACAAAGAAGTATCAGGCGCATCCCAAGCGCCCGAATGCAACTATTTGAACGCTCTTGTTCATTGGTGACCTCCCGCTGCTATAACCCCGGGGGAGCGGGGCTGGTTTCGCATGAGAATATAAGTCTCCGACACGCGACAACGAACTCAAATATCAATTCGCCCTTTGATGTTGGCAACGAGTCTAATGGCGATATTTCAACAGTTATGTCGGAAATAGTCCCGTCAGCAGCCCGGATGCATCCTATCCCAGAACTGGTTCATGTCTAACACTACGGAGTACCACTGTTTCTCCAAACGCCGCACCAATATCACCTTGCAGGGAATACCCTTGTACTCTGTGGGAACATTGTTCCTCGTCTCCGCTGAAAGCGCATCTGACGGGTCAAAGACGACGTACCCCATCCAGTCGCCCGTCGCCCCACTGCCCCAACCGTCGCCATCCCATTCCACATGCTGCAATTCACCGTTGGCAGCGGCGGCGAGAACTTCGCTCTTGTAGCGGTTCGACCTGACCAACCAAAGAAGGTGCGGTCGGATTTGCCGCTGATTGATGACCACGCCAATGGTAACGATGAGGAATGCGCCAAAGGCGGCGACCAGCATGACGCGTTACTGTCGACCTTTCCGAAGCGCAATTCCAAGCAACAACGCAAGCGTGCCGACGATAGCTATGCCAATTAGATACAGCAGCGTGCCAATGTCGTTGGTAAACACAATCGCCAGCAGAGAAGCAATTAGGGCAACTGCTGCGCTGAAGACGACTGGAACGGCATTGGCAACGCCTTTCACGGCCACACTCTACGCCGAATCTTCTCCGAGTTCCACGATAGTTGACGAAAACAGGCGATTACGCTCATTGACCCTTTGAGGGTGAGTTTCGGGCACCTGCTGCCCTTCAATCCTCCAAACGAGGGGAGACTCCAGAAGGAGGGAGCATCTTGCCGTCGGTATACATAAGCCTTCGCCTGCTTTGACTTGTTCCGCATTGCCTGCGTAAGATTCGCACCGACAAGCGTGCCAGGGGGCGCGAATTCATGAAGAGACGGGCCTTTCTCCGGTCTTTGGCAGCCGCAGCAATCGTGGGAGCTACGGCAGCGCTGCCTGCTTTCGCCGCTCTCCCGAAAATGAAGATCACGCGGGTGCGGGCCTACCTGCCGCCCGACCCTAACCCCCTATTCAACCAGAGCGACGTGGTGGTCACCATCGAAACCGACGCCGGGATTACCGGTATCGGGGAAGGCGGATCGAAAGACACGCTGTCCCAGTCCGCAGGCAGGCTGATAGGTCGCGACCCGCAGTACATCGAACTTCTGTGGCAGGACATGAACCGGGCCTTCTTCTATCCCGCGGGCCGCGAGAAGACCCATGGCATTGGCGCGCTCGATTTAGCTTTGTGGGACATCAAGGGAAAAGTCCAGGGCCTGCCCGTGCACGAACTCCTGGGCGGCATGGTGCGCAACTATTGTGAGTGCTACAACACGGCGGGCATTATTCCGGGCATCACGCCGGGCATGAGCATCAAGGAACGCGCCCACGCTACGATCGAAGCCGGCTATCGCGCCTTTCGATTCGGCGCCATGGATCTTCCCGCCAATACCACGTACAACACCCGGGAGCGGGTCACACATCTGCGCGACGAATGTACCCAGGCGAGAGAAGGCGTTGGCAAGGACGGCGATTGGCTTATCGATTTTCACCAGCGCTTCGACCTCGCCGATGCTATCCGCGGCTGTAACCTGATCGAGGACCTGGCTCCGTTTTTCGTCGAAGATCCGGTTCGCACGGAAGCCTTCCTGCAAGACCTTCCGATCTTGCGCCAGAAAGTGAACGTTCCTTTGGCGGCCGGCGAGGAGTGGGGCAACCGGTGGGACTTCAATAAGCTCGTAGAAAATCACGATATTGATTTTGTTCGCGCCACCCTGCCGAATGTCGGCGGCATTACTGAAATGATGAAGATTGCCGCCATTTGCGAGACCCATTTCGTGGGCATCGTTCCCCATTTCACCGGACCCATCGCGACCGCCGCGCTGGTCCACAGTCTGGGCACTTTCTCGCAGCCCGTCCTCCTGGAGTACAACTACCAGGGACGCACCGTGCCGCACTTGCCCGTCTGCCTGGATTTCAAGAACGGAAAGCTCTATCCCAACGAACGGCCGGGTCTGGGAGTTGAACTTGATTTCAAGCAGCTGACCAAGATCGCCGAAATCACGGAACCGGTCACGGCCCGGGCCCAAACCTACTTCCGTCCTGATGGTTCGATCACGAATTGGTAGTGTGTGGGTCGGACACTCCTGTCCGACGCCTTTGACTTGATTTTCTGGGGTTGCGTGTTTCACGTTGCATTGGAAGTGAGCTGGGGACTTAGTAAGAGCACGATCAAGAGCAACACCAACACCCACAGCGGCGGACAAGAGTGTCCGCCCCACACTAGGCTATCTTTTGCCGGGGTGGAATTCTCCCCGGCTGGAGAATCGCCGATAGGGCCATTCGCCCTCTTTGGCCACGCTCGGCGCGGGGCTGCTTGCACCTGCGGCGGTGGCAATGGCGGCTTCCGATCCCCAGTCTGCGGGAGTGGGATGAATGCCCCAGACATTGCCCGGTTCGTCGAGCGCAATGCCTACCATCCACCAATGACCTCCCGTACCTAACGGCACACAGTTAGCAATGCGGGCAGTCACACCCTGACGGGCGGGGAGTTCGTCCAGAGAGACGGCCAGTCCGGGCTCCAGCGCGCGCGAAAGCCGCACCCCGCAGCCTTGCGTGTTGACCACAAGCGTGTGTCCAGATTCAGAGAATGAGATCGCCGGGTCCAGGCTGGTAACGCGGAGCGGAATCTGGGCGCGGATTCGGGTGCTGCGCCTTCCTGAGTCAGTCGGATTTTCCGTAGAGTCCATAGTGAGCGATTCTCAACTAATTCTACGTGCATCAGGCGGCCGGGGCGGCGGGATCCTGGGCGAGAAAGAACACTAAAGTAACCCTATTTCTGCTGCGCGAGACACAGGTTTGGCGGGCCGTTGTAGTGGCTGAACTTCCTAGATGGTTGGGGACTAGAATGGGTTGGATACTTACGTCGCGCCATGGCGAACAAACCCCCGCTGATCTCGCCCGGAATTCGCGCAAAACTGGAGACTGCGCGGGTCGCACGGCTGGCCACGCTGGACGCCGAACGAAGGCCACACGCGGTTCCTATCTGCTTTGCCTGGGACGGGTCGGTTTTCTATTCCGCAATTGATCACAAGCCGAAGCGTGTGCCTCCGAACCAGTTGGCCAGGCTGAAGAACATTAAAGAGACCCCGCAAGTGGCATTGCTTGTGGATCAATACGACGAAGACTGGACATGTCTCTGGTACGTGCTGGTGCGCGGAGAAGCAGAGCTGGTTTCTGCCCCAGCGGAGCGCAAGCGGGCTATTCAGAGCTTGAGAGCGAAGTATCCGCAATATGACGCGGATATGCTCGCCGATGATGCTCCTGTCCTGCGCATTACTCCTGGGCGCATCACGGCATGGGGTAAGATCTAGAGCCGCAGCCGCCAAGCCGCTAGTTTACGGTCATCATTCCCTGCAGTTGTTCGAGCAGAGACAGCCAGCGATCGAGCGACTGTCCTCCGGGAGCAAACGCCGGATCAAAGAAGACTTCGTCGGCCCCAATTTTGGCACAGCCCCTGACATCCTCGCTGATCTGTTCGAGCGAACCGGAGAATATCGCCCTGTCCTTGCCCATCGGTTTTTCGGTGATCTCCAGGCCGGCATGAACCACCATGGCCATGGCGGAGGGGTCGCGCCCGGCTTCCTTAGCCATCTGTTTTATGCTGCCGAACATCTCTGCCATGACGGGCACGGGGAGAAAAACCGGATTCCATCCGTCAGCCAGCTTTGCCAGGCGCTTTAGCGCAGCTGGAACAAACGCTCCCAGGTAAATTGGAGGATGTGGCTTTTGCACGGGCTTGAGATTGATGTAAGACTTGGGCACGTTGAAGAACTTTCCGTGAAATTCGACTGGATTCTCGGTCCAAATGGCTTTGAGCAATGGCAGAAATTCATCCGCGAGGGCGCCTCGTTTTGTCATGTCGGCGCCGGTCGCGTCCATCTCGTCTTTGCTCCAGCCAAGCCCCAACCCGACAAGCAGCCGGCCGTTGGAAAGCACATCGAGGGTGGTAAGCCGGCGAGCCAGCACGACCGGGTTGTGGTAGGGCATGTCAAGCACGCTGGTGCCCAGCTTGATCTTTTTCGTTTGGGCTGCGACGTAAGTGAGCGCGTCGAGCGGATCAAGAACTTGCTTGTAGACTTCTGGGAGGTGTCCGTCCGGCGTGCCGGGATAGGGTCTCTGCAGCTTGAGTGGATACAGTAAGCGTTCGATCGTCCACAAGCTGCTGTATCCGAGAGCTTCAGCGCGTTGCGCGACTTTCGTGATAGCTTCCGCGGTGCCGATGGGCCCGATGTTAGGCAGGGAGAAACCAATCTTCATGGCACATCCCCCGAGGCGAAGAATGGCGGGTATTTAATCACAAACAGGCCACAGTCTCAAATGTGAGATGGAGGGGCGGCTTCCTTGCAGGGCTGACTGATCCTTTAGGTCCTTTTGCAGCGCCCGGGAACTGTTCTCTAAGCATTCAGGGGCTGGATGTGAATTAGCGGACCAGAAGGAACAGATTGTTCCTGGCGAAGCATATTTGCGGATCGGATTCCGGTGCGGTGGAAGGATTTCTCGCAGTCTGCCGTGGACGGCCCGCGCATACTTCCCTCCATATAGGCCAGGCCGGGACAGCGGGTGCAGGTGCCGACGTGGTGGCAACTGGAGCAGACCGTCAAATCCTTGGCGCGAATGGAACGCACTTGGTTGAGTTCGGAAGAGTGGTTCCAGATGTCGAGGAACTTCTGCCGCCGCACGTTGCCGCTGGGCAACGGAAACTGGACGCAGGGGAAAACGTCTCCGTAAGGAGAGATGTAGGCCAGAGTGTGGCCCGCGCTGCAGGGATATCCTTCCATCACATCTTCGTCGGGAGCAGGCGGCGGGGCGCAGAACTCTTCGACGTTTCCCACCAGGTTTTTGTTGTGAAAGACCCCGTCGAGTTCCGCGCCCGGGATGCGCAGATTCAGGATGGAGGTATCGCCGTCCATCTTCGGCGTAATGGTTGGATCGAGGGTGTACTGCACGCCCAACTCGCGGGCCAGCGCCTGCACTCCGGAATGGTCGCGCATGTTGGCCGTCATCAGAACATTGGCAATCGTGACTCGTAGTCCCTGCGCCGTGAGAAAGCGGATGGCCTCAACACTGCGACGCAGCGAACCGGGGAGTTTGGTGATGGCGTCATGGACCGCGGGGCGATGCGAGTAGATGCTGACCTGTACCTGGTCAACGCCCAATTTCAGCATGCGCCGCGCTTCCGCTTCGCCGATCATCACTGCGTTGGTCTTGATTCTCACCGCGAACATCAGGCGGCGCGCATACTCGAGAAGCTCGAAGAAATCGCGCCGCATCAGCACTTCGCCACCGCTGACAGTCAGGAAGAAGGTGCCGGCCTCCGCCAGTTCGTCGAGCACACGTTTGATTTCGGCCGTGGTCATCTCGCCGTGGTCGTCGTGGTCGAGGTAGCAGTGCACGCAGCGCTCGTTGCAGCGGTAGGTGATGTCGAAGTGGACGGACATGGGGACGCCCAGGTCCAGGGCCCGCTGGCTCATCTCCTGTATCAGGCCCACTTGTCCCAGGCTCACTTGTCCCAGGCTCACGCGGCCTCCGTGGGGCTGACGCCTGGTTCTGAAAAGGGGCGTTCGGAGACCAGCAGGATGCCGTGGCTGGAAAGTTCCTCGACAAAGCGCTCGGCATCGCGGTGCGCAATCTCGGGATCAACTTCGAACTCAGCGCAGACGTGCTGGTCCACGATCTCAGCCAGAGGCATACGGCCGTCGGCTGCCTGCCAGATCACAGTGGCCACCGGGTTCAGGGTAAAGAAAGTGGAATCCACAGCGGACATGATCATCATCTCGCCGCCCAGCAAGCGAGATGCGATGGCAGAACTCTTTGCTATGTACCTGGCGCCTTTTTCCGTCATTCGCGGTTCACCGGATCAAGTCCCAGACCCGAGTATCGGGAGTAAAGGTCAGGCGCCGGACGGGAACGCGCTCCACGAACTCGCACGCTGACTGGAAAACATTTTCTACCAGCTCCGCATCCCCGGCGAAGAAGAGAATGTTCCGCATCAGGCGGCGGATAGCTTCAGACTTGGACATCGGATCGATCTTGTTTTCCGGGCCTTGCTTGAGAAAGAACAGGGACGCGATGGGGGCGGAGCAGTTCTCTCCCACCCGTGCCAACTCTCCAGCGAAGGGAGTTCCGCAGGCGCGATAACCGCTATCAACATCATTACGGCGGATGTAGGACACTTCATCGGTCAGCAACGTTACGTCCGAAGGCGCGAGCCGGGAGATGGTAGTTTTTCCGGCGCCGGACACTCCAGAGAACAGAAAGGCCCGTCCGTTGCGAATGGCCCCGGCGGAGTGCAGCAGAAAGCCTCCTTCCCGCGCCAGGATCAGGGTGTGCACGATGCGCAGAACGGAGTCGATGGAGTAAGGGTTGGCAGACTGACGAATCCGCCCCCGACCTGCATCGGGGTCCCACTGGGCGTGAAAATCGCCTCTCCGCAGCCGCCACCTGCCGTCCTGCATTTCCACTCGGACATCCTCGTCAGGGGCACTCGCGCGCGGAGTGGTCAACTCTATGTCAAATTCGAACCTGGGGGGCGTGGAGGAATCCACAAAACCGGCGTAACGGCGGGCCAGTAACTGACGGAAGGAATCGTCCTGGGTATGCAGCAGGATCGGCATGCCGCCGATCTCGACCGTGATCTGGTAACTCGAATTCATTCTCGGGCAGCTCCGTGGCAGGGGATTGGAATCGCCCGTGCCTATGTTCGGTTACTGTGCTGCTCTGACGAATGTGCCTTCAACCTGGCCGACACTTCGATAGCGGTAATTCCAGAGTCGTAATCCAATGCACCGGAAGAGGCTCCAGTGACAGAACAAAGATGCCAGCAGCTGTCGAGAGAGCGGAAGCCTTCGCGCCGGCAGAAATTTCGGGCCCGAGCGCTCGACCTCCGTGACTCTCCCCAGCAGCTCGTTCTTTCCAATCGGGGGATCATCATCGGGCATGCAATCACCTCGGGTGACCAGAGAGGTGTTGTCCAGACTCAGTTTCTTGCTCACGATCCGATGAACGAAGAAACGATCGCCGCGCATGTAAAGCACAATCTCACCGGGCTCGGCCTCTTCCGCACGCAGGCACTCGATGGTGAGCAGGTCGCCAGGCCACAAAGTTGGCAGCATGCTGACTCCCGTGGCACGCAACTTCAATACGCCCCATGATCGCAGCACCTCGGCCGCCAAACTGCATCTGACTTCGTCGAGCGCCTGAAAATCCATCGGTTAAATATCTTCTCCGGTGGCAAACCGGCCAAAGAGTCACGACCAGCAAGGCTTTCCGCTGATCTGCGCTTTCCTGGCCGCAGAGATCACGATAACCCACCGCACTTCCATGCGAAAGACATAATGTTGGACGCTATTGCGTGGATGGGTACCCGTTGCATGTGACCGCTGGACACTGGAGGAAAGGGGACAAACGGAATGCTTCTGTGGAAAGCACGAGAGACCGAGAGGGAACAGCTCGAGTAAACGAATGGCGGGATCGTTCGTATTATAGTTCCGATAATAGGAGGCCTTCGCTCCGAGCATAGAGCGCTGCCGACGACTATCACTTTGCCGCAACCCGCGCCATCTCGGCTGCCCACATCAGATCCTCCGTACACCAGCACGTTCAGTCCTGAACTCGACTTGATCCTGGCCTGTTGCGGTGACCATCCGGGGGGAGGCGCTGGCCCGCGTATCCAACAAGTTCTTCGGCACGGTGTGGATTGGGGGCGGCTGGCTCAGCTCGCGCACCATCATGGCCTGGTGCCGCGCCTTTATCGCCGATTGTCCACCGGGATGAATGCCGGGGACTCGACTGGACTCGAGGCACTCCGCCAGCAGGACCAGTCCAACGCGCACCGTGCTCTGTGGCTCACGGTCGAGCTGCTCAACATCTGCCGGCATCTGCAGGCGCGTGGGCTGGAAGTTTTGCCCTACAAAGGACCGGTACTGGCAGAGATGCTGTATGGTAATGTCGCGCTGCGTCAGTTCTCTGACCTTGATCTGCTGATTCGTTGCGATGATCTGCCCAGGATCAAAGTGGCGCTGGCTGAGCTAGGGTACGCGCCGGGTCTCCGCCTGGCGCAAGCCGCAGAGCGCGACTACCTGAAGTCCGGATACGAGTACACATTTGATGGCGCCCGCGGACGCAACTTGCTGGAGATCAAGTGGCAGGTCCTGCCGCGGTTTTACGCCATCGGCTTCGACGTCGGTGATTTCTTCAAGAGAGCGGCGGTAGTCACGATCGAGGGGCAGAAGTTGCGCACACTCTCCGACCAGGACCTGATGCTCGTGCTGTGTGTCCACGCGGCCAAACACGCCTGGGGACAGATTTCGTGGTTGAGTGACATTGTGCAACTGGCGCGGTCCCGGGCGCTCGATTGGACCGCCCTGCGGGCAGAGGCCGAACGGCTTGGGATCACGCGCATCGTGACTTTGACATTCCTGCTGGCCCACGAGCTGCTCGGAGCGGAGTGTCCGCAACAGATCGAAGCAGGGAAGGACGTGGCCACGGAAGGTCTAACGCAGCGGATTCTGAAGATGATCGTTGCGGACGAAGAATTCGATCCAGAGACGATAGCTTATTTTCGCTTGATGACGGGATTGCGCGAGCGCCGGCGAGACCGGCTTTCTTTCTGGTGGCGGCTGTTGGTCACTCCAGGCGCAGGAGAATGGTCGGCGGTGCAATTGCCCAGACCGCTGTTTCCACTCTATCGCGTGGTACGGGTTTGCCGGCTGACTGGAAGGCTGATCGCCCCGCAGCACTCACCTCAGCGGGAGGGCTCGGCGTAGTAACCCACGTGGGGACAGCCGCCCCGGTCCCACCGGAGCAAGCCTCCGCGGCTTCGTGGCGGCCCTCGAACATTTGCACAGCGCACCCCAGGCGCACTGACACCACAAATGAACACTAGTATCAGTTCTACAGCGTGGAAGCAGTGTTTAAAGATCCGTTCGGGAATTGGTTCAGTTTGACCCAGCCGAGGAACTACTGAGAACGGGGCAAGCGCATATCTACACCCGAGGGCGACCCGTCGACTAATATGGGACAGGAGGCCTTATCCCCCATGTTCACCTCGCAGCCCATCGGATTTGTGCGCAGTCCCTACACGGACACCGGCCAGATTCCCAAGGGACTTGGCGCTAAACACGAGGCCGATGGTGTGCTCAAAATTTTGCCCGAGTTTGAGCCGGGGCTTACCGACATCGAGGGCTTCTCCCATCTCATCGTCATTTGGGAGTTTGATCGCGCCCCCAGGGAGGAATTGCGTGGGAAGGACTTGCTGGCCTCGCCGCCCTCAGACAATCGGCAACACGGTGTGTTTGCGACCCGATCTCCACGACGCCCGAACCCGATTGGCCTGACCACCGTCGAGTTGCTTGCCCGTGAAGGCATTGACCTGCATGTTCGCGGCGTCAATATGCTGGATGGAACACCGATTCTCGATATCAAGCCCTACCTGTCCAGCATCCCGTCCGAAAAGCTGCGCCGCGGGTGGCTAGCCGAAGCCGAAGCGCGACAAAAGTAACTTC